>JBBQPR010000015.1:0-43024 GCA_038217075.1 Sphingomonadales bacterium | reverse complement strand
TCCATCGCCACGCCGGGCTGAAGGGCCAGCTCAACATCCGCACCAGTGTCAACGGGATCCCCGGCCTTTGACCGCGCCGGCCTTTGACCTGTTCTGGTCGTTCCGTTCGCCCTATTCCTACCTTGTGACACCGCGGCTGGTCGAATTGGCGCGGGATTTCGATGTCACCTGCAACGTCCGCATCGTCTATCCGATCGCGGTGCGGCAGGCCGATTTCTTCGCCAATGCCGATCCGTTGTGGGTGATGTACCTGATGCGCGACACCTATCGCACGGCGGAATTCACCGGCCTGCCGTTCCGCTGGCCAAGGCCCGATCCGGTCTACATGGACCCGGCAACCCGCACCTATCCCAAGGCGCAGCCGCATATCCACCGGTTGAGCCATCTGGGGGTTGCGGCCACCCGGCGCGGCAAGGGCCTGGCGTTCATCAACGAGGTCAGCGGCCTGATCTGGAGCGGCCACACCGATGACTGGCACCTTGGCAGCCATCTCGCCGATGCAGCGGCGCGCGCCGGGCTAAGTCTTGCCGAAATGGACGCCGACATTGCAGCGAACGAAGCCGGCTATGTCGCCGAGATCGAGCAGAATCAGGTCGATCAACGCAATGGCGGCCATTATGGCGTGCCGCTGATGGTGCTGGATGGGGAGCCATTCTTTGGACAGGATCGTTTCGACCAGCTGAAATGGCGGCTGGCGCAAAAGGGCATGAAGCCGCGCTGAGCCGGCGATGGCCGGCGGTCTGTGATCGCTTATGCCGCCAGTTGCTTGCGCCGCCGCCACGCGAACGCGCCGCCGATGACAAGGCCAACCATGCCCGCCACCCAGGGCAGCAGCCGCAACAGCCGCGGGATCAGCAATTCGTCCATCGCATTGGCCTGCACCTGTTGCGGCGCGCGATAGCCCGCCGGCATCGGCAGCACCTTATCGGCCCGGGCATAATCGGCATAACGGGCCTGCAGCGCCCGGAACTTGTCTGGCATCGCGGCGGCAAGATCGCGCGTTTCGCCGGGGTCGGCGTCGATATCGTACAAATGCCAGCCGGCATCACCATAGGGCGGCAGGTTCTTGACCAGCTTCAACGGCCCTTCGAACACCACGGCATTGCCCGACAATTCATAGCCCAGCGCCTCATCGGCCGGGTGCACCGCATCGGCGGCCCCGGTCAGCAGCGGCGCCAGATCATGGCCGGTCATCGCTTCGACGCGGTGCCCGGCGAAAATGCCCCGTTGCGGGATGACCCCGGCCATGCCGAGCAACGTCGCCGGCACATCGGTGACATAGGCGAATGCCTTGCTGATGCTGCCCTGCTTTACCGCCGCATTGCCCGGCCAGGCGATGATCAGCGGTACGCGCAGCCCGCCCTCGCTGGCGGTGAATTTGTAACCGCGAAACGGCGCCGACACCGCGCTGGCAAAGCTGGTGCCGACGGCGGTCAGGCTGCCGGGCCGACCCTGCTGATCGGGATTTTGGTTGTAATAGAGCCGCGCCATGGCGGCGGTGAAGGGTTTCGACATCGGATCGATCGCCTCGCCGCCATTGTCGGACAGGAAGACAAAGACGGTATTGTCATATTGGCCGATGGCCTTCAGATGCGCGACAAAGCGCCCGAGTTCGCGGTCCATCGCCGTCGCCATGCCGCCATAGGCCGCCATGGCGCGGGCGCGCTGGGCCTTTTGCGCCGGCGTCTGGGCGTTCCAGTCGGTCGTAGTGTTCAACCTCACCATCGGTATGCCGGCCGGCAGCATCCCTTTGGCGATGGCCCCGGCACGGCGCTGGTCGCGCAAAACCGTCCAGCCGGCGGCATAGCGATCCTTGTAGGCGGCGATATCGGCATCCGGCGCCTGGACGGGCACATGATTGGCAAGGAAGTTCAGCGAGGCGAGGAACGGCTTGCCGCTTTTTGCGTCGGCATCGACATAGCGGATCATCCTGTCGACGATGAAGGTCGATGAATAATAGGGCCTTGGCAAATGCGCCGGCTTGCCATCCTCGGTCCAGGCGGCCTTGTCATACAGCAGCAGATTGGGCTTTTCCTCGAAATTGTCGGCGCCCGACTGGCCCAGCGCAAAGGCATGGTCATAGCCCTTGCCGGTCGGCAGATTATAGTCGCGGTTGCCCAGATGCCATTTGCCGGTGAGGTAGGTGCGATAGCCGGCGGCGCGCAATTGTTCGGCCATGGTGACGACATTGCGGGTCAATTCCGCGTCATAACCGGGCTTGCCGCGGTGCTCGGGCGGGATGGTTTCGGGCATGTTGCCAAGGCCGGCGCGGTGATTGGACACGCCGGTCTGCAGCATGGCGCGGGTGGGGGCGCAGGACCCGGCGACGTGGAAATTGGCAAAGCGCACCCCGGCGGCGGCCAGCGCATCGATGTTGGGCGTGGCGATCTCGCCGCCATAGGCACCGACATCGGCAAAGCCCCAATCATCGGCGAGCAGGATGACGATGTTGGGCCGGGCGGGCGTTGCGGCGGGTGCGGGCGTCGCAGCCGTCGCTAACAACATTGCAAGCCCAGCAACAAGTTTCCTCCCCCTGGAGGGGGGAAGCGACTCGCGCGCAGCGCGGCGGGTGGGGGTGGTTGGGGCCGCACATGGGTTGCCGGTCTGAGACGACCACCCCCACCCGGGCCGAGCCCTTGGCGCGTCTCTCGCCTCCCCCCTCCAGGGGAAGGAGACAGAACGGCTCATTTGGCCACCAATGGTGCAAGGCAGCCTGTCTCGGCCAGCAGCGGCGTGATCCTGGCGCGTGCATCATCCGGCAGCGCGGCAAAGCGGGCGCGCAGTTCGGCGAGGCATTTCACCTGATATTTGAAACTGCCCTGGGTGTATTCATGGCCCATGGCGGCAAATCGGAAGGTTTCGGCGCCGCCCGCCACTGCCGATGCGTTGGCGAGCAGGAACGGGAAATACAGCGCGCCGATGACGCCCAGCAGCGTGCGCACGACCGGGTTCGGGGTCGCATCCGGCGCATCCCATTCCCCCTCGATGCCCGACATGTCATCGACATGCAGCAGCCAGCGCATCACATAGGGGTAATCGGCGCGCAGCATTGCTTCAGGCGTTGGATCGACGCCCAATTGCGAAATCTGCCCGAACAGCCCGAATTCGGCCAGGCTGGGGCGGCTGCCGAACAGCCAGAACCGGTTGGTGACATGCGCCTCCAGCGCCGCCAGCACGGTACGGGTAGAGGCCTTGATCAACGGGAAATTTTCCGGCGTGCAACCGACGATGGCCATGCGGCCGACCTGCCGCGCGCGAAACTGTTCGGCAGCGGCCTGTGATCGCTCGACGCCGCCGCCCTGCATTTGGTCAAAGGCCAGCCAGCGGCTCATCTGGATCTGGTCCACTTCCTTCAACCAGCGATAGCCGAACATCGCCTTGGTCAGCCATTCATCGGCGAAATCCTCGATGAGATGGGCGAGAAAGGCCGTTGCGGGATCGGGCGGCACGATGCCCCGCATGGCGTGCCGGGCCTCGAGATCATAGATCAGCGGCGTTGAATCATTGTGAAAATCGCCATCCGGATATTCGATGATCGGGATGACCGGCGCCCTGACCTTGCCCGCCGTCCGCGCCATGCCGGCGGCGCCCGTCACCCAGATATGCGGCAGCCGGCGATATCGCATCACCGCGCGCATCTTCATCGAATAGGGCGAACCGAGCGCGCCATAGATGGTGTAATGGTCGGACATCATCGGGCCTCCTGTTGCGGGGCGGTCAGGCAAACCCCGTCGCCATGCCGCCCATGCGGCCGCAGATGGCGTGGAATTCCGCCACCGTTTCATCGATGATCTGCTTGGCCGTCTTCACCTCGTCGATCAGCCCGGCGGTCTGGCCGGCAAGGCCCACCGCTGCCTCCATGTCGCCGCCGAAATACAGATCGAGGATGCGCTTGAACGTATCGGGCGGCATCAGGCCGGTTTCGTACATGGCGGCGGTGCGCTCGGTCTTCAGCGCGCGAATGCAGGGGCTGGCCTTTTTGTTGAGCACATAGGTGCCGGTCTCACGCGCATCGATGATCGCCTGCTTGTAATTATGGTGCACCGGGCTTTCGGCGGCGGAAACGAAACGCGTGCCCATCTGCACCGCCTCGGCACCCAGCGCAAAGGCCGCTGCCATGCCCTTGCCATCGCAAATGCCGCCGGCGGCGATCAATGGTACATCGGTGATGCGGCGGATGCCCTGCAGCAGGACCAGCGTCGAAACCTCCTCCGGATTCTTGAAGCCGCCGCCCTCCGCGCCTTCGACGACCAGCCCGTCGATACCGGCCTCGACGCACTTCCGCGCCGCATCGACGGTGGGCACGGCATGGTAAACGGTAATGCCGGCCTCTTTCAGGGGCGCCAGGAATTTGGCCGGACTGCCCGCCGAGGTGGTGACGAACTTCACCCCGCTGTTGCAGATGAAGCGCAAGATCGCATCATCCTTCAGGAACAGGATCGGCAGGTTCACGCCAAACGGCGCATCCGTCAGGCCCGCCATCTTGACGATTTCGGCCTGGCAATTGGCGGTTTCGCCCGATGATGTTTCGATGATGCCAAGCCCGCCGGCGTTGCACACGGCGCTGGCCAGTTGTGACCGGGCGATCCAGCCCATCGGTGCCTGGACGATCGGGTAACGGGCGCCGGTATGGGCGAGAACGCGGTTGGTCACAAAAGATCCTTTTCGGTGATGGCGGTGCTGCCGGCCGGCAGGCTGAATATCATGCCATCTTCGCCAACGGTAATCGGCCCGCCGAAATGGTTAGCCGCGTCGCCCAGAAACGCCGGATAGACGAAGCGCGTCGGCAGTGGCGGCACGATGTGGTTCAGCACCAGCCGCTTGACCCCCGCCGCCTGCGCCGCATCGGCGGCCTGTTCGGGCGTCGAATGATAGCCGATGATGTCGCGGGTAATCTGCGCCGTATTGGCCTGGCCATGCGCCACAAGCCCGTTGGTGAGCAGGCGCACCATCGCCGGTTGCAGCGCCTCATGAACGAGCAGATTCGCACCCCGGGCAGCGGCGTTTAGCGATGGCGACGGCGCCGTATCCCCACTGATCACCACCGATCGCCCCTTGTAATCGAAACGATAGCCGACCGCCGGGCTGACGGGATGGTGGTCAACCGGGAACGCGGTGACTTTCAGCCCGCCATCGTCGAACACCACCACCGGCGCCGTATCGATGGCAAAGGGCATCGCCGTGCCGCCACCGCCGCCCGGCGGCACGATCTTGGCGCCATGATGGGCGACGCGATAGCCGTTATCGAGCGCATAGGCGGCGTTGAAGCCGGCGACCACCCGATCGACACCGGGCGGGCCGTGGATCGGCAAGGGCGATGTCGCGGTGCCACCCGTCCAGCGCAGCAGCATCAACGGGCCGATGCCGTCGATATGGTCCGAATGGAAATGGGTGAGAAAAAGCCCGGCGATACGCCCCATCGGCATGCCCATCGCCGCCAGGTTGCGCGCGCCGCCTTCACCGGCATCCACGACGAACAGGCGCTTGCCGGCGATGACAAGGGTGCACGGCCCCGCACGGCTTCGATCGGGCAGCGGCGAACCCGTCCCGCACAGCACGACATGCAGGCCATCGGGCAAACTGGCGGTGACATCGCGCCCGGCGCGTTCGGCGGCAAAGCGCGACGCCAGCGCCATGCCGATCTGCGGCTGGAACAGTTTGATGCCGACCAGGGCGATGATCGCCACGGCCGCCACAATCGCTGCCAGCCTGAATTTCTTGCCCATCATCTGGTCTCGATTCCCGGCGTTTCGCGGAGCATAGTCGGTAAAATGGCATTAACAATGCCGAATGATTGCCATCCTCCCGCGGAACAGTTATCGTCAACCTAAAATCGCGCAGAGCATAGGCGCCGCATTGGGGAAAGATCACCATGGTTGCCATCATGCGCGCGATCACCGCGCTCATCGGCCTGTTCAATGCCATGATCGGGCTTGGCTTCCTGCTGGTGCCGGAAAAACTCGCCGGCGGCTTTTTCCTGGCGCCACTCGGTTCGCAGGGCCTGGCGACATTGCGGGCGGATTTTACCGGCTTCTTTATCGGCGCCTCGGCGTTCGCGCTGGTCGGTGCCTGGCGGGCCGATGCGCGGCCGCTCGCCGTGCCCATCGTCATGCTGGGTCTTGCCCTGACGGGCCGGGCGGTGAGCCTGTTCGGTGATGGCATGGCGCCGACAGCGCTGCCGCCGATGCTCGTTGAAATCGTGATGCTCGCGTTGCTCGGTTTGGCGGCGCGCACGTTCAAAGCCGCCGCCGCGAATGGTGCGGCCGCCCGCGCGGCGGGGAGGATCGCATGAAAACCTGGACCAGGGTTCTGCTCGGCACCACCGCGGCGCTCGTCGTCGGCGTCGTGGCGTCGCGTGATTACATCCGGCTGCACGCTGTCGGCTGGATGGCCGGTGCGCCAGCGCCCAACCATGCGGTCAAATGGGCAGAGGGGCCGGCCGAGCCCACCGCAGATCGCCGCCCGCCGAACATCATCCTGATCATGGCCGACGATCTCGGCTTCAACGACATCAGCCTGACCGGCACCGGCGCGGGCGGCGTCGCCACGCCCAATATCGATGCGATCGGGCATGAAGGGGTTACGTTCGTCAACGGCTATGCCGGCAATGCCACCTGTGCGCCATCGCGCGCCGCCCTGATGACCGGGCGCTATCCGACGCGTTTCGGCTATGAATTCACGCCCACCGATACCAAGCTGCCATCCTGGTTCCCGACCAGCCTGTTCCGCCCCGATGCAGTGTTCGCCCGCAACATCGCCGAATTCCCGACCAATTGGGAACACAAGGCGATCTTTGACGAACAGGCGGCAGCCAAAGCCGCTCCCCCGGGCGAAAAGGGAGTGCCGGCCAGCGAGATCACCATCGCCGAACAGCTGAAATCACGCGGCTATCACACCATCCACCTCGGCAAATGGCATCTGGGTGATGCCGCCGGCATGCGGCCGGAACAGCAGGGCTTTGATGAAAGCCTGGGCTTCATGATCGGCGCCCAGAAATTTCTGCCTGATGATGATGCCAAGGTCGTCAATTCAAAACAGCCGTTCGATCCGATTGATCGGTTCCTGTGGGCCAATCTGCCGTTCAGCGTGCAGTTCAACGGCAGCCCGCGTTTCGCGCCCGATCGCTACATGACCGATTATCTGACCGACAATGCCGTTGCCGGGATCAGGGCCAATCGCAACCGGCCGTTCTTCATGTACCTGGCCTATAACGCCCCGCACACGCCGTTGCAGGCGCTGAAATCCGACTACGACGCGCTGCCACAGATCAAGGACCACCGGCTGCGCGTCTATGCGGCGATGATCCGCGCCGTGGATCGCGGCGTCGGCCGGGTGATGGCCGAACTGAAGGCGCAGGGGCTGGACGACAATACGCTGGTGATCTTTTCGTCGGACAATGGCGGCGCGAACTACATCGGCCTGCCCGATATCAACAAGCCTTACCGCGGCTGGAAGGCGACATTCTACGAAGGCGGCACCCATGTGCCGTTCATGATGCGCTGGCCGGGCCAGATCGCGCCGGGATCGACATACCAGCCGCCGATCAGCCATTTCGACATTTTCGCGACCGCCTCCGCCGCTGCCGGCGCACCACTGCCCGCCGATCGCGCCATCGATGGCGTCGACGTGCTGCCCTATGTCAACGGCAGCAAGCCGGGCGTCCCGCACCAGACCCTGTTCTGGCGCAGCGGCGCCTATCGCGTCGTGCTCGATGGCAGCTGGAAATTGCAGTCGCTCGACCTGCCGCGCAAGGATGTGCTGTACGACATGAAGGCCGATCCGACCGAGCGGCACGACGTTGCCGCCGCCAACCCGGCTGTGGTCGCGGGCTTGCTGGCAAAACTCGCGGCGCATGATGCCGAACAACGACCGCCGGCCTGGGGGTCGCTGGTCCGGGCACCGATCGCGCTCGATCGGCCGCTGGGAACACCGCCGGTAAAGGGCGAGGAATATATCTATTGGTCAAACTAACCGTGCACGATAGATTGCGCGCCATGTCTGCCACTTTTCCCGCACCGCAAGGTGTCCATCTCACCGACGGGCGCCACCGCCGGTCGCAGGCCAGTCGGGATCGTATTGTCGCGGCGATGCTGTCGCTGGTCGAAGGTGGCGCGCTGACGCCAAGCGCAGAGGAGGTCGCGGTTCGCGCCGAAGTCGGCCTGCGCAGCGTATTCCGGCATTTCAAGGATATGGAAAGCCTGTATGCCGAAATGGTGGCGCGGGTTGCGCAGGGTTATCTGGCGTCGCTGGCGCCATTCAGCAGCAATGATTGGCGCGAACAGCTTGCCGAGGCGCTGGACCGGCGGCTGACGGTGTATGAGCGGATGTTGCCGTTCAAGCGCGCCGCCGACGTGCACCGCCATGAATCGGCGACCATCCAGGCCGGACACCATGCGACATTGCAGATGCTGCGCCACCGGCTGCGCGCCGTGCTGCCGGCGGCGATGGCGGCCAATCCGCTGATTTTCGAAGCGCTGGACCTGTTGATGAGCCTTGATACCTGGCAGCGGCTGCGGATCGAACAGCAGCTGCCGGTGGAAACGGCGCGGACCATCGTTGAAAAACAGGTTTCGCTGCTGATCGATTGATCGATGGTATCGGACGCCCGACATCGGCCGTTCGGATCACGGAATCCAGGGAACCGAGTGATGCGCCTTTCCGTTCCCGCCCTGCGCGCGGCCACCCTGTTGTGCGGGGCCGTTATCGCCGCACCCGCGCTGGCGATCGACCTGTCGCCAACGCTGGACCTGTCGGCCACGGCGACCCTGACCAGCGATTATCGCCTGCGCGGCGTGTCGCAATCGGATAATGGCGTCGCTGGACAGGCAAGTGCCAGCCTGCGCCATCGGTCGGGGCTGTATGCCGGGGTATTTGCCTCGACGCTGGCCGGCTGGGGCAGTTTCGGCGGCCCGGGTATCGAGCTCGATGCGATCGGCGGCTATCGCACGACGCTGGGTGATTATGGGCTCGATGCCGGGCTGACCTGGTATTTCTATCCCGGCGGCGCCAGCAAAACGAGCTTCGCTGAGCTTTCCGCCAGTGTGAACCGCACCATCGGGCCGCTGTTCGTGCTGGCCGGCATCGCCTATGCGCCGCCGCAGCAGGCGCTGGGCAACTGGTCTGCAACCCCGCAAAGCCGAATCGGCGCCAGTGGTGACAACCTCTATCTGCGCGGCGATGCATCGGCCGGCATCCCGCGCACGCCGGTAACGGTGAAGGCCCATATCGGCTGGTCCAGGGGCAATCCGGGGCTAGGCCCCAACGGCACCAGCCTCGCGCCGACCGGTGATTATCTCGATTGGCTGGTGGGTGCCGATGTCGTGCTGGGGCATCTGACCGTGGGTGTGGCCTATGTGGATACGAACATCGATACCCGCTCGGCGGATTACCGGCGCTTGCAACCCGGATTCAGCGACACGATGACGGGCGGCACCATCGCCGGCAGCCGGCTGGTGTTCAGCGTTTCGGGGACGTTCTGACAGGTTCCCGCACACCCCGGCTTGTGCCGCTTGCTCTATATTCGCGGCTTGCCTAAGGTCCGGCGCTTCCTGATCCGTTTCTGATCTTGGGGGCCACGGATTGCACGCACCTGTTGTCGGCATCATCATGGGGTCAACGTCCGATTGGGCGACGATGTGCCATGCCGCCGAAACGCTCGATACATTGGGCGTTTCCCATGAAACCCGCGTGGTCAGCGCCCACCGCACGCCGCAGCGGCTGATGGACTATGCCGCATCCGCCGCAGGGCGAGGCCTGCAGGTCATCATCGCCGGCGCCGGCGGTGCCGCGCACCTGCCGGGCATGGCGGCGGCAATGACGGCGCTGCCGGTGCTGGGCGTGCCGGTCGAATCAAAGGCCTTGAGCGGCATGGACAGCCTGTTGTCCATCGTCCAGATGCCGGGCGGCATCCCTGTCGGCACGCTGGCCATCGGCAAGCCGGGGGCGATCAACGCCGCGTTGCTGGCCGCCGCCATATTGGCGCTGGGCGATCCGGCACTGGCGGCACGGCTGGCGGCATGGCGACAGGCGCAGACCGACGCCGTCGCCGATACGCCCCAGTGATTTTTGGCCCATTGATTTTTGGCCCAGTGATTTTTGGCCCAGTGACGAAAACCCCCCTGACCGGTTTCACAGCAAAGCCCCCCCGATGATCGAACCCGGTTCCACAATCGGCATCCTTGGCGGTGGGCAGCTTGGCCGCATGCTGGCGCTCGCCGCCGCCAGCATGGGCTATCGCGTCCATGTGCTGGCGCCAGAGGCCGAATTGCCGGCCGGCGATGTCGCGGCCGATGTCACCCGCGCCGATTATGGCGACCGCGCCGCGCTCGATCGGTTCGCCGCCAGCGTCGATGTCGTCACCTATGAATTCGAAAATATCGACACGGCGGCCATCGATCATCTGGCGGCGCTGGTGCCGGTGCATCCCGGCTCCGCCAGCCTGGCGGTGGCGCAGGACCGGCTCGCCGAAAAACAGTTCGTGGAGGCGCTCGGCGGGCGGCCTGCCGCCTATCGCGCCGTCGACAGCCGCGCCGGACTTGATGCCGCAATCGCCGAAATCGGCACGCCCTGCCTGCTGAAAACCCGGCGCATGGGCTATGATGGCAAGGGCCAGGCGCGGATCATGGTGCCGGGCGATGCCGATGCCGCCTGGGCGGCGCTGGCGGGGCAGGCGGCGATTCTGGAAGCCTTTGTGGCGTTCGACCATGAATTTTCGGTGGTGCTGGCGCGGGGTCAGGATGGCGAGATCGTCACCTGGCCTGTGCCGCACAACATCCATGCCGGCGGCATCCTCGATACCAGCCGGGTGCCGGCACCGCCCGAAGTGATGGCGCAAGCCGATGAAGCGACGCGGCTGGCCATCGCCGTGGCCGAAAAGCTCGGCCATGTCGGGGTGTTGACGCTGGAATTCTTCGCAACGCCGAACGGGCCGTGCTTCAACGAAATGGCGCCGCGCGTCCATAATTCCGCGCATTGGACCATCGAAGGATCGCGGGCGTCGCAATTCGAAAACCATGTGCGTGCGGTGTGCGGGCTGCCGTTGGGCTCGACCGAACTGACTGCGCCCGAAATCCTGATGAAGAACCTGCTCGGCGATGATGTGCACGACTGGATCAACCTGCTCGCCGACCGCCGCGCGCATCTGCACCTTTATGGTAAAAGCGCGATCAAGCCGGGCCGCAAGATGGGTCATGTCACCTGGTTGTGATGGATAAAGCCGTTCCCGCAAACCAGAATCGCGCGCTTGCGTTCCTGTTCGTCACCGTGCTGATCGACGCCATCGGCTTTGGGGTCGTCATCCCCGTGCTGCCCGGGCTCATCGTGCAACTCACGGGCAAGCCGCTTGCCGGCGCCGCCGAGATCAACGGCTGGATCATGTTCCTTTACGCCGTCACCCAATTCATCTGTGGCCCGGTGATCGGTGGGCTGTCGGATCGTTTTGGCCGCCGCCCGGTGTTGCTGGCCAGCCTGACGGCCTTTGGCTGCGATTATCTGGCGATGGCTTTTGCGCCGACCCTCGCCTGGCTGATCGCGGCGCGCATGGTGGCGGGCATCACCGGCGCTTCCTTCCCCACCGCCTATGCCTATATCGCCGATATCTCACCGCCGGAACGGCGCGGGCCGAATTTCGGGGTGATAGGCATGGCGTTCGGCTTCGGCTTCATCATCGGCCCGGCGCTGGGCGGCATCGTGGCGCAATATGGCGACCGGCTGCCGTTCATGCTGGCGGCGGGCCTCGCCTTCGCCAATGTCGCCTATGGCTGGTTCGTGCTGCCCGAAAGCCTGACGCCCGAAAACCGCCGCGCCTTCGCCTGGCGGCGCGCCAACCCGGCCGGCGCCTTGATGCGCCTGAAGGCTGCGCACCCGCGTGTGCTGGTGCTGGCGGCCACGGTGTTCCTGTGGACGATGGGCTATCAATCGCTTTACGCCACCTGGAATTATTTCACGCTGGAACGCTTCCAATGGACGCCGGGCCAGGTCGGCTGGAGCCTGGCCGCCGTCGGGGTGACCGGGGCGCTGGTGCAGGGCGTGTTGGCGCGCCAGCTCATCCCCAAATTCGGGCCGCGGCGCGTCATCGTCATGGGCGGTATCTCCGCCGTGGTCGGCTACGCGATCTATGCGGGGGCGAGCGTCGGCTGGATGATGTATGTCGGCATCGTCGTGTCCATGCTGCAGGGGCTGGTGTTCCCGTCCTTGCAAGGCATGATGTCATCCGAAGTGCAACCATCCGAACAGGGCGAACTGCAGGGCGCCGTCTCCAGCATCCAGAGCCTCAGCGCCATCTTCGGGCCGCCGCTGATGACCGGCAGCTTCGCCTATTTCTCCGGTGCCGCGGCGCCAATCTACCTGCCCGGCGCGCCCTTCGTGCTGGCGATGGGGTTCAGCCTGCTGACGTTGCTGGTGTTCGCCCGCGCCGTCGCCATGGGCGCAGGCGCCAGCGCGGAGCCGCAACCGCCGGCGTGACGGTTGCCGATACCGCGCCGACGCGCCTTTGGCTCAACGATATTCGACCGGAATGCCCAGCTTGGCCAATTGCGGCTCGACACTCTTGCGGTCGCCTACGACGATCCAGGTGAAATTATCGGTCGACAGCAGCCGCGCCGCTTCGTTCAATTGCGCCGGGGTCAGCGCCTGCAAGCGCGGCACCAACTTGGCGTAATAATCATCGCCGCGATCGAACAGGGCGTTCTTGGCGATGGCACCCAACAACGCGCCGCCACCTTCAAAATCGCCGGGCAGGGATCGGACGCTGTTGTTGATGGCATTGTCGCGCTCGGCGGCGGTGATCGGTTCGGCGCCACTGGTCAACGCCTTCACATCGGCGATGATGGCGGCAATCGAATCACCGGTGCGATCGGCCTGCACCGGCGCGATGATCTGTGAAGTCACCCGGCCCAGCGCATCGCCGATACCGGCACCGACACCATAGGCCCACGCCTTTTTCTCGCGGATGTCGGTGTTCAGCCGGCTGCTGAACAGGCCACCCAATATGTCGTTGGCGGCACGCAGCGCGATCGGATCGCTTTTGCCTTCGATCGGCAGCACGACGCCGCCGCGGATATAGCTTTGCGGGCTGCCCGGCCGGTCGATCATGATGATGCGCGAACCCGATACCGCTGGCACCGCACCATCGGTCTTGCTGCCCTTTGCCACGGCCGGGTCGGGCGCCCAACTGCCAAAGGCGGTTTCGAGCGCCGGCTTCAATTCGGCCATGCCGATGTCACCGACAACGAAGATTTTGGCATTGTCGGGCCGCAGCCATTGCTTCTGCCAGCGGATCAAATCGTCGCGGCCGATCGCCTTGACGCCATCGATGGTGCCGCTGCCGGTGCCGGGCACGCCATAAGGGTGGTTCTTGCCGTACAACAGCACGGGCAACAGGCGGCGGGTGATGCTGCCGGGGTCGGTTTCTTCCTGGGCAATGCCGGTCAACACCTGGCCGCGCACCCGTTCGATATCGGCCGGCGCAAAGGTCGGCTTTTCGGCGATATCGGCAAACAGCGCCAGCGATGCGTCAAGGTTGGGCTTCAACGTATCCAGGGTCATTACCGTCTGGTCCGGCGCGGCGCCGCTGGCGATCACCGCGCCCAGCCGCTCGCGGGTTTCGGCAATCTGCGGCCCGGTCAGCCCGGCGGCGCCTTCATCGAGCAGATTGAGCGTCAGGCCTTCCAGCCCCGGCTTGGCGCGATCATCGGCGCCATAGCCGGCGTCAAAGGCCAGCAGCACTCGCACCAGCGGCACGGTATTCCGCTGCACCAGTTCGACGTGCATGCCGTTCGACAAGGTCGTGCGAGCAACCGGTTGCACGCTCAGCGACGGCGCCGGCCCAACAGCCGGTGGCGCCGGGCGCGGCACGATCTTGATCGGCGGCGCCGGCACCGCTGGCGCCAGCGTGTCGGCGGCCTTGTCGGCCTCTGGCCGCTTGCCGGGCAGCACGGTCAACCGATAATCGCCCCGCGCCAGCCAGCGCTGCGCAGCGGTCTCGACGCCGGCCGGCGTTGCCTCGGCATATCGCTTCAACTCGGTCTGGTAATATTGCGGATCATTTGCATAAACCGCGCCCTCGGCCAGCGCGACCGCCTTCCCGCCGAAACCGCCGACCGATTCCAGCCCGCGAATGGTGCCGGCAACCTGACGCGTGGCAACCCGGGTGACTTCGTCCGGCGTCGGGCCGTTCTTCAGGAAATCCGCCATGATCTCGTCGATGCGCTTTTCAACCGCGGCGGGGTCGGCACCCGGCGCCAATGTGACATCGATGCTGGCCTGCGAAATCTTTTCGAACGCCTGCACGCCGCCGCTGACCGATACCGCCAGTTTCTTGTCGCGCACCAGGTCGTTGTACAATCGTGAACTGCTGCCACCGGCCAATATGGTCAGCGCCACGTCCACCAGCGGGGTCGCCGGGTCCAGCCGGCTCGGCACCACCCAGTTGCGACTGATCACCGGCGTCGGGATCTGGTCATACATCGTCTCGCGGCGGGTCTGCGTCCACACCGGCACCGGCGCTGGCAGGCGCGTCACCTTGGGCCCCGCCGGTATGCCGCCAAAATATTTCTCGACCAGCGGCCTGGCGGTCGCGACGTCTATATCGCCGGCCAGCACCAGCACGGAATTGTTGGGGCCATAATTGCTGCGGAACCAGTTGCGCACATCGGCCATGCTGGCGTGATCGAGATCGGCCATGCTGCCGATGGTCGAATGGTGATAGGGGTGGCCCGGCGGGAACATCGCGGCCAGCTTGGCATATTCGGTCAGGCCAAGCGGCTGGTTATCGCCCTGGCGCTTTTCATTCTGGACGACGCCGCGCTGCGCATCGAGCGTCTTTTGCGTCACCGCGCCGAGCAGCCAGCCCATGCGATCCGATTCATCGTACAGCGCCAGTTCCAGCGCCGGCGTCGGCACGTTCTCAAAATAATTGGTGCGGTCAAACCAGGTGGTGCCGTTCAACTGGGTGGCACCGATATCCTCCAGCTTCTGGATATAGGACCCCTTGTTGTTCTCGCTGCCGCCGAACATCAGATGTTCGAACAGATGCGCGAACCCCGTCTTGCCGGCCGGTTCATCCTTTGAACCGATATGATACCAGACACTTACCGCAACAATCGGCGCCTTGCGATCGGTGTGCACGATCACCCGCAGGCCGTTCTTCAACGTGAATTCGCTGTACGGAATGTCGACAGTCTTCACCAGCGCGCTGACCGGGGCAGGGGCGGGAAGCGTGGCTGGAAGCGTCGCGGCCATCGCCGCCGGAACTAAGGCCGCCGGCAGCGCCAGCGGGGTGGCCAACAACAGGGCCGCAATGATCGAAAGGCGCATGGTCACTCCACGGGAAAAATCACAGACGGTTGTAGGCGGTAGCGCTGCGCCCGCCAACTGACGACGCTGCCACATGGCAGCCGCGCCATTGCCGGCCGGTGAACCGGGCTCAGCCTTCGCGCGCGGCGCGGCTGGCGAGCAGGGCGGCAATATCCTCGGGCGAAAAGCCGGCCTCGGCGAGCACGGCGCTGGTGTGTTCGCCCAACCGTGGCGGCGCGCTGACCGGCGGGCGCTCGCCATCGAACAACACCGGCACGCCGGGATAGCGCAGTGGCCCCGCCGGCGTTTCGATGCGGGTGAAAAAGCCGGTGGCGACAAGGTGCGGATCATGTTCCAGATCGGCGAGCGGGATGACGCGGGCACAGGGGATCTGCGCCGCCTCCAGCAGCTCGATCCAGGCATCGGTGGTGCGACCGCGGATAAGGTCGGCGGCGAGGCCATAAATCGCGTCGATATGGCTGGTGCGCGTGGTGATGCTGGCAAAACGCGGGTCGGCGAGGTGCTCGGGTGCGCCGGCAACGGTGAAAAAGCCCCGCCAATGGGCATCGGTATAGGCCATCATGCAGATATTGCCGTCGCTGGTGTGCAATGGCTTGCGCCACGGCGCCATGACGCGCGGATAGCCCAAGGGCCCGAGCGGCGGATCGAAATGATGGCCGTAGAAATGCTCGACGAAGTTGAACGCCACCATGGTTTCGAACATCGGGATTTCGACAAAGCCCCCTTTGCCGGTGGTCTGGCGGCGGATGACCGCGGCCAGAATGGCGAGGCCGGCGGTCAGCCCCGATACTTTGTCGGCGACGATGGTCGGCAGATAGCGCGCTTCGCCGGTCTGTTTCTCCATCAAATCGGCGATGCCCGACATGCCCTGGATGACATCGTCATAGGCCGGCAGCCCGCCATAGGGGCCGGCCTCGCCGAAACCGTGCATGCCGGCGAAAATCAGGCGCGGGTGGCGGGCGAGCAGCGCTTGAGGGTCAAGGCCAAGTGATCTCAGCTTTTGCGGCCGGATCGAATGCAGCAACACATCGGCGGTTTCGAGCAGGCGATCCAGCGCCGCCTGGCCTTCGGCGGTCTTCAGATCGAGCACCAGGCCGCGTTTGCTGCGGTTGCAGCCGATGAACAGCGCGGCCATGCCGGGTTCCAGCCCTGGCCCGGTCAGGCGGGTGGAATCGCCGTCGGGCGCCTCCAGCTTGATGACATCGGCACCAAGGTCGGCAAACCATTGTGCGCAATAAGGGCCGAAAACGACCGAGGAAAGGTCGATGACCTTCAGACCATGGAGCGGGAGCATGGAGGAGCGGTAGCGGTTTGCCGGTTATCGCGCAACGATGACGCTGCCCGACGCGGCGGTCGTCACCAGCCCAAATGAAAAGGGCGGGTCTTGCGACCCGCCCTTGCCATTTTCGAAGGTCTGCGCTCGCTTAGAAGCGAACGGCAACCTGCATCGTGTAGCGACGGCCCAGCGCGTCATAGGTCGACGGGTAGGTGTTGCCGCTGTTGAACGACGTCGTGCCTGCGTTGCTGCCAACGCCGGGTGGCTTGACGTTGAACAGGTTGCTGACGGACGCTGTCAAGGTGAGGTTCTTCATGAGGTTGAAGCGACCGGCCAGATCGAAGATGTTGTACGACTTGATCTTGTTGTAATCGACCGTGTCGCCGTTGCCATCGACACCGACAAAATAGGCCTGGCCATTGTCGATGATGTTCTGCGGTTCGTTCTGGAGGCCAGACAGGTGGCGCCAGTTAAGCGAGACATCAAAGTCGTTGAAGCCCAGCGTGGTCCGCAGCGACGATTGGAACTTGGGCAACGGCGAACCGCTGATGATCCCGCAGTTCGGGCTGAAATAACCGACGCACTCACGATCGATCGAAGTCGGGATCGACTGGAACCGGCTGGTAAGGGTGTAGGTTGCATTGGCCTGAATGCCCAGCTTGGCAAAGCCGATGTCACGTGAGTAGGCGACCGAAGCGTCGATACCGCGTGTCGTGATCTTGCCAGAGTTGGAAAGCGCCAGTGGAAGGCCAAGTGTGGTTGACGGATCGCCGTCAAGACCACCGGTGCCGGGGTTGCGCCGGATGCCCGTGCACGCCGCGCTGGTGACGGCCGATGCCGATACCGCCGTCGGTGTACTGGTGAAGCAGGCGGCGAGGGCGTCGGCTGCCGTCGGGGACGTGATCGCATCTGTTACACGAATGCTCCAGAAGTCGACGGTCAACGACAAGCCTGGCACCTGCACAGGCTGCAGGACGATACCCGCTGTCCAGGTGTTGGCCTTTTCGGGCTTGATGTTGATGTTGCCGCCCGAGGTCTGGTTCCCCTGGCCCGCGGTCGGGTTGAGGATGCTGCCGATCTGGTCCGCGCGTGCACCCTGAGCGATGCAGACTGCGGTCAGGTTGGCATTACCAACCGGTGTCGTGCCAGCGCAGGGATCGATACCGATGTTGGTCAAGCCGACGGTGACCGGCGTGAACAGTTCACCGATGTTGGGTGCACGGACAGCACGGCTGAAATTGCCGCGGATCTTGAGGCCCTGGGTGACTTCCCAGGTGCCGCCAGCCTTCCAGGTGAAGGTGTTATAGCCCGGGTTGCTCGGTGCGGACACCTTGTAGCTTGAGTAGCGTGCGCCAGCTTCGAGCGTCAGGTTCTGGAAGAATGGCTTGTCCTGCACCAGCGGTGCGATCAACTCGCCAAAAGCTTCCTTGACATTGTAGGCGCCGGTGAGGTTCGGCGCGGCGCCACCGGCGCCGCCGAGTTCGCCAGGCGTCTGGGCCAACACGTCGGAGGCCTGCGAAGCCGTGTAGCGGCGATATTCCGCACCCACAGCGAAGGCAACATTGTCGGACGCGCTCGGCAGGGCGAAGGGCAAGTCACCGCTGACGAGGCCGCGGACCTGGCCGAGCGACGTCTTGTTACGCACGGTCGAGGTCGCAGTCAGATAGTCGGCCTGGGTCTGCGAGATCGAACCCAGTGGCCCGAACAGGTTGACGGGCACGCAGCCGCCAGTCGGTGTAATGCAGGTCGTCGTGTTGGTAGCGAGCGACGCCTGGCGCAGGCGCGAAGTCAGAACATAGCCAGAGATGGTCTGGATATTCTCGCTTTCGCCATAGGAACCCGACACATCCCAGTTGATTGCATCGGTGATCTTGCCGCGCAGACCGGCCTTATAGTCGAAGATCGTCGTCTGGTAGCTCGAGATACGTGGTCCGACTTCGACGGCGCGCCGTGCAAGAACGGTGCTCACCGTCTTGTAGTCAGGGTTTGCCGAACCGTTAGCGAGGGTAGGCGCAGCGGTCGCGGCTGCATCGCACTGTGCCTGGGTAAGGAAAGGCGTGTAGGCAGTCTGGCCGCCAACAACGATCGGCTTGCCATCCTTATCAACGCCAACGACGCCATTGACGAGCGGCGCGACGTTGCGTGCGCAGAACTGATTGCGCAGGCCGGCTGGCAGGTAGGGGTTGCTGAGGTTGATGGTAACGGTGGAGCCGAACGAGCCCGACGGCGCGATGATGGTATCAACCGTGTTCTTGGAGAACAGCGCGCGCGAATACACTTCGATCGAATCGCTGATCTCGTAATTGGCTTGGCCGAAGACATTGAACCGGGTGAACGGGGTCTGGAAAATGTTGTATGGGTTAAAGTTGAACGGCGCGAACGGGTTGGTCTGGGTGACCTGATTGTCCTTGATACCAAGCACCGATGAGTTGGTGAAGCCGGTCAGCGGATTGACCTGGCGCGACGGGCCGTTGGTGGCGCCGCCTGGAACCGCCGCAAAGGTCGGATAGAAGCCTTTTGTCGGATCCATCGGATCAACGAGAAAAGTTGATACGCCTGTCGCTGTATATGGCGCCGTCGTGTTGATGACACCGCCGGTAATGGAACGCGTGTTGCTGAAGCGCGACGGCACCGACGTGCCCGAGCCGTTTGCGCCGCCCGTGAACGAGCTGAGGTTGTTCGTCGAAAAATCGCGAGCGCCCTGGTAGACCGGATCGGCCTTCTGATAACCGATGCTCAACACGGCATTGCCGCGGCCATCGTCGAAATTGCCACCGACGGTCAGATCTGCGCGGAAGGTGTAGCCATCACCCTTTTCGGTGATGCCGTTGCTCACTTGCAACTCGACGCCGGTGAAATCCGTTTTCGTCACAAAGTTGACGACGCCTGAAATGGCATCGGCGCCATAGGTGGTCACGGCGGCGCCGGTCTGCGTGTCAACGCGCTGGACCAAGGCCAGCGGGATGTTGTTCAAATCGACGCGGCCATTCTGGTCAGACGGGGTAATGCGATCGCCGTCGAGCAGAACAAGGTTACGGTTGTTGCCGATGCCACGAAGGTTGACGTAAGACGCGCCGCCGTTGCCGTTGTTGACTGCCGAACCGATGCTCGGGACGATGCCGGGCAGATCGCGCAGCACTTCCTCTGCTACGTTTGAGCCACGCAGCTGGATGGTATCGGCGGTGGTGACGTTGATCGGTGTAGCCGAAACCAGGTTAGGGTTACGGATCAGCGAGCCGGTGACGATGATGGCGGCATCTTCGTTTGAGGCAGCAGCAGCAGTCGTCTGCGCCGAAACGGCGAGCGGCGTTGCCAGCAGTGCCAGAACGAAGGTGGCGGCGCCGCCCTTCAGGGCTGCCCGGTTGAGCGAGGTCTTCGCAGCGATCACAGAAAGATCCTTTACATAGAATTGTTGCGCGATGAATCGATTCGCTGACCGGTTTTCCTTGATTGGAAGATCCGTTCAAACGCCTCGAATGCCCCTGCCCCTCAGCAGCGCACCGCTTCAGCCCTTATGGCTTGGGCGCTTTGTCTTCCAACCGACACGCCCCTGTAAAGCGCAAGGCGCAGCGCAAAATGATTACGTTGGACCAGTGTTGCGCCACGGCAACAGGCTGCGATGGCGAAGAATGTCCGATTCTGTCGGCAAACTCAGCCGGGATCGAAGCGCCGCGACGGGTCCGAAGTGCCAAGCGCCGCGCAATATCGGCGCAACAGGTCGCGCTCCACCCCCGTGAGGTGCGGATTCCAGCCATCGACGATCAGGACGGCGCGCAGCTGGTCTGAATCGTTCCAGGCTTCGTGTTCGATGGTGTCGTCGAACACAAAGGCCTCGCCTTCTTTCCAGGCCCTTGTTTCGTTGCCGACACGAAAGCCACAGTTGGCAGGCACGATAAGCGGCAGATGGATGATGCTGCGGATATTGGTGGCGCCGGTATGCGGCGGGATGCGCGTATGCGGTTTCAGCAGGGAAAAGAAGGCGACAGGGCCGCGGCCCGGGCAATCGAACAGCGGGAGGCGATCGAGCGCGGCGGCGGTGGCCGGGCAACTGGCGCGCAGATCATCCTGATTGACGCCATGTTGAACAAGGAAGCGGGCCGCCCAGTCATCGCTGTGGTTGAGCGCGGCCCATTGGTTGACCGGCGCGCCGGCGGGGTAGGCGACATAAGGCGCAAAGCCTTCACCGCCGGCAGCAAGCAGCGCCAGCAGTTCGGCGCGGATATCGGCGGTGGCGGCCTCGAGTTCGGCTAGCCAGGGGAAATGGTCGCGCGCAAAGAACTGATCGGGGGGCAGATAGGGATAGTGCAGCACCAGTGGTTCCGGCTGGTAAACCCGGCGGCGGCCAAGGCCGATATCGACGCAATGATCGAACCGCAGCCGATCGGCGGGGTCGATATCGGCAAGCGAAGGGGCGAGCGCCGCATCGAGCCGGGCCGCAAGCGCGTCGGTTGCCTCGGCGAGCATGGTGCGAGCATGGTTGAGCCCCATGGCAAAGCCCGGACCGAATTGGCCGTTGGGATCGGTGGCGGCGAGCAGGCGGCGATACAGATCATGCGCCATGGCCATCTCGCCGCCGGTTTCGTGCCAGCGGCCCTTGGCGAGCAACGCGTGGGGCAGATAAGGCTCCAGATCGAGCGCCTTGTCGATGGCGCGGCCTTCTTCCTCGCGTTCGCCCGTCGCGCTGAGCGCGGTGGCGAGATTGTACCAGAGCAACGCCGCGCCGCTGTCGGCGGCAACCGCACGGCGCAACAAGGCGGCGGCACCGGCGGCATCCCCGGCGCCAAGCGCGCGCAGGCCGGCGGAATTCAGCGCGCCGGGATCATCGGCCATCGGTTTGGGCTTTCGTGACAGGTGCAAGCAGCGCGGCGGGATCGACACGCACATCGGTCCAGGTGACGCCCCAATGCAGGTGCGGCCCGGTGGCACGGCCGGTGGCGCCAACGGCACCGATGGGCTGGCCCTGTTCGACATGGTCGCCGGGTTTCACGTCGATGCGCGACAGGTGCAGGAACGCCGACACCAGCCCCAGGCCATGGTCGATCATGACCAGATTGCCTTCGAGCGTGAACGGCCCGCTCGCCAGCCGCACGATGCCGGCGGCGGGGGCGACGACGATCGACCCGGGGGCAGCGGCGATGTCGAGCCCGGCATGGGGGGCCATCGGGGTGCCCGACAGGATGCGCTGCGACCCGTAAACGCCGCTGGTGCGGCCCTGTGCCGGGGCGATGAAGGGCTGGCGCCAGCCGGTTTCGCTGCTGATGTCGGCGCGGGCGACGGTGATTTGCGCGACTTCGCCGGGGCGGCGGGCCTCGAATTCGGCATCGGGGACCGGGCGTCGCGGCAGGGTGGGCAGGGACTGGATATCCCATTGCCGGGGCGCGATGGTGAGAGCGCGGCTGGCCGGGGCACCATTCGCCGTCCAGGTCAGCACGGCGGCGGCGGGGGCATCGCGGCCAAAGCCGATCAGGAAACTGCCATCGCCCGTGGTCGCCACGGGCTTGCCGTCAAGCGTCAGGCCCGAAGCGGCGGGTGGCAGCTGGCCGCGGACGATACCGCCCTGCTGCACGGTGCCGGCCAACGCGAGGCCATCCGTGGCGGGCGCGGCGGTTACGACAGGTGCGGCCGCGACCAGCGCCGGCACCGCCAACAGGGCCAGCAATACCTTCAAAGTTTGCCCTTTTCCTTCATCTCCTGATAGCGCGCCGTCGCGGCGGTGGCATCGGCATAGGCTTCCTGCAATTCATGGCTCCAATAGCGCAGCGCGGGCAGGGCGATGCGCTTGCCGGTGACCGCACAGGTGACGAATTCACCGGGGCTGAGCACATGGTAGGAACCGGAAAGGTAGCGCAGGCGCGCGGGACGTCCGAGTGTATCGAGCATGTCAGAATAGCCTTCCTTGATTGGCTATGGGCGGTGCGGCAGGCTTTGCCGACGTACCGCCCGGAGCCTTGCCGCCGTCGGGCGCGGCCGTGGCGGGTTGAACCTGTATTTCGCCATCCGCAAACCGGATCGTCAAACCACGCTCCCGCGTGGCGACCGCAGCGCTTGGCACCAATGCACCTTTGGGCGATAGCACCAGCGCATAGCCGCGCGCCAGTACCTGTTCCGGGCCAAGCGAGCCGAGCAGGCGGCTGGCCTGGCCAAGCTGCGCCCGGGCGCGGGCGGCGATGTTGACGACCAGATGCGGGCGCAGCCGCGTGGCGCGGGCATCGAGCCGGGCGGCTTCACGGGCAGTGACGCCGCGCGCGCCGCGATCAAGGCCGGTGGCGGCGTTGGCGAACAACGCGGCGGCGCGGTCCCGCCGGCCGACGATGATCGCCGGGCGCAACGCCGCGCCGGCACGGCCAAGCCGGCCGCCCCATATGCTGGCGCTGGCCTTCAACCCGCGCGGCAGGCGATCGAACAATTCATCGGCGCGCTGCGTCGGCAGGGCCAGCAGCGCGCGGGGTGGCGGCAGCCGGGCGGCGACCGCGTCGCTGCGTTCGCGGCGCTGCGCCACCAGCCGCGCCATGCCGCGATCCAGCCGGGCGCCCTGCATGGCGAGCGCGGCGCGCAGTTCGGCAAGCACCGGCACGGCGCGTTCGGCAGCGGCGGTGGGGGTGGGGGCGCGCCAGTCAGCGGCGAAATCGACCAGCGTAGTATCGGTTTCATGGCCGACGGCGCTGATCACCGGGATGCGGCTGTTGGCGACGGCGCGGACGACGATTTCCTCGTTGAAGGCGGCCAGATCCTCGATGGAGCCGCCGCCGCGCGCCACGATCAGCAGATCGGGCACGGGGATGGCACCGCCAGCCGGGATGGCGTTGAAGCCGTTGATGGCGCGTGCCACCTGCGCCGCCGCGGCATCGCCCTGCACCACCACCGGCCAGACCAGCACATGGCGGGGGAACCGGTCGGCCAGCCGGTGCAGGATGTCCCGGATCACAGCGCCGGTCGGCGAGGTGATGACGCCGATCACGCGCGGTATATAAGGCAGGGCGCGCTTGCGGGGCGCGTCGAACAGCCCTTCGGCCGCTAGTTTCAGCCGCCGCGCCTCGATCTGCGCCAGCAGAGCGCCGACGCCGGCCGGTTCCATGCGCTCGACGATGATCTGGTATTTCGATCGGCCGGGATAGGTCGTCAGCTTGCCGGTAACGATCACCTCCAGCCCGTCTTCGGGACGGAAGTTCAATTGGGCGGCAAGGCCCTTCCACATCACCCCGTCGATAACCGCATCGGCATCCTTCAACGCCAGGTAGACATGGCCCGAGGCGGCGCGTTTCAGCCCGGAAATCTCGCCGCGCACCCGCACATGGCCATATTGATCCTCCACCGTGCGCTTCAACGCATGGGCGAGTTCGCTCACCGAATATTCGGGCGTGTTGGCCAGGGGGGTATCCACGGCCACCGTCTAGCGCGTCCGCGCCGATGCATAAAGCCCGTCCGCACCGGTGTTTATTGTCACTGCGGCAGGAAAAGCCGCCTTCGGCCTTTTATCGACCGGGCCCCCGCGCTAGAACACTGGCGCCAAGGTCGCCGGTCGGCGCGGCCCGGGCCTGACAAGGAATATGCATGGACGTTCTGGTTCTGGGCGGTGGCGGGCGCGAGCACGCCCTTTGCTGGAAGCTGCGCCAGTCGCCACGGGTTGCCCGGCTGGTCTGCGCGCCGGGCAATGCCGGCATCGCCGCGGTTGCCGATTGCGTCGACCTGGCGATCACCGACCCGGCTGCGGTGACGGAATACGCCCGCGCCAACGGCTTCAACCTGGTCGTCGTCGGGCCGGAGGGGCCATTGGTCGCGGGTGTCGTCGATGCGCTGCGCGCCGCCGGCATCGCCGCGCTGGGGCCAACGGCGGCGGCGGCCCGGCTGGAGGGATCGAAGAGTTTCACCAAGGATCTGGCCCGCGCCGCCGGCATCCCCACCGCCGGCTATCGCAGCTTTGCCAGCGCCGCCGATGCCCATCACTATGTCGCGGTGCATCCGCTGCCGGTGGTGGTCAAGGCCGATGGGCTGGCGTCCGGCAAGGGCGTGACGGTCGCCGAGAGCAATGAGGAAGGGCTGGCGGCGCTCGCCGATATCGACGGCCCGGTGGTGATCGAGGAATGCCTCGAAGGCCCGGAAGCAAGCCTCTTCGTGCTCACCGATGGCAAGACCGTGTCGATCTGGCCATCGGCGCAGGATTTCAAGCGCGCCGGCGAGGGCGACAGCGGCGCCAACACCGGCGGCATGGGCGCGGTTTCGCCGGCGCCGACGCTGTCCGATACCATGCGCGACCGCGCGGTCGCCGAAATCATCCGGCCCACCCTGGCGGCAATGGCGGCGCAGGGGACACCGTTCACCGGCTTTCTATATGCCGGGCTGATGCTGACCCGCAGCGGGCCAAAGCTGATCGAATATAATGTCCGGCTTGGCGACCCTGAGGCACAGGCGCTGATGATGCGCTTCGAAGGTGATCTCGCCGAACTCCTGCTGGCCAGCGCCGAAGGCCGGCAGCACGAGGCGGCGGCATCCTGGTCGGCCGAATCGGCGGTGGTGGTTGTGCTGGCGACGCGCGGCTATCCGGCACGGCCGCGCGGCGGCAACATCGTTTCGGGGCTGGAGGCTGCCGAAACGCTCGGCGCACAGGTGTTCCACGCCGGCACGCGGCGCAACAATGCCGGCGCTTTCGTGACGACGGGTGGCCGCGCGCTTTCGGTGGCAGCCCTTGGAACCGATAGTGGCGAAGCCCGCGCCGTGGCCTATGCTGGTATCCGGCGGATCGACTGCCACGGCAGCTTTTACCGGCGCGATATCGCCAAGGCTGCCGGTTAAGCGAGATAACAGACACCGCGCAGGCGGTGCGATGGGGAACAGCCAGTGCAGATGAGCGAACGCCAGGAACAGTTTTCCGGAACCGGTGACATCCGGGAAGGCCAGGAAATCGACAAGACCAGGCTGCACGCCTGGATGGTCGAAAATGTCGAAGGCTATGCCGGGCCGCTGACCGTCGAACAGTTCAAGGGTGGCCAGTCCAACCCGACCTACAAGCTGATCACGCCGCACCAGAATTACGTGCTGCGCCGCAAGCCGCCGGGCATCCTGCTGCCATCCGCCCATGCCGTCGATCGCGAATATCGCGTCATCACGGCGCTGCACGGGCAGGGCTTTCCGGCGCCGCGCACCTTTGGCCTGTGCAAGGATGAATCGGTCATCGGCACCTGGTTCTATGTGATGGACTGCGTCGATGGCCGGGTGATCTGGGACGCGACCTTCCCGACCATCCCCCGCGATGAGCGCGCGCTGTATTTCGATGCCATGAACAAGACCATCGCCGATCTGCACATGGTCGATATCGAAAAGGCGGGCCTTTCGGATTTCGGCAAGCCCGGCAACTATTTCGCCCGTCAGATCGGGCGCTGGTCCCGGCAGTATCTTGAGGATACCGACGCCGGCCGGGTGCCTTCGATGGACAAGCTCGTCGAATGGCTGCCCGACCACATCCCGCCCGGCGATGAAACCAGCGTCGTCCATGGCGATTACCGGTGTGACAACATGATCTTCCACCCGACCGAGCCCAAGGTTGTCGCCGTGCTCGATTGGGAATTGTCGACGCTCGGCCATCCGCTCGCCGATTTCAGCTACCATTTGATGATGTACCGGATGCCGCCGACGACCACGACCGGCCTTGTCGGCAATGATCTGAAGGCACTCGGCATCCCGACCGAGGCCGAATATGTCGACGCCTATTGCCAGCGCACCGGGCGCGACGGCATCGCCAACCTGGATTTCTACGTCGCCTACAACATGTTCCGGCTGGCCGGCATCATCCACGGCATCCGCGGCCGCGTCATCCGCGGCACGGCAGCAAGCGCCCATGCCAAGAAATCCGCGGAAGGCGTCGAACTGCTCGCCGACCTCGCCTGGGAACAGGCACAAAAGGTCGGCGCCTAGACTCGATCGAACGAGGTTGAGTCATTCCCTCTCCCGCTTGCGGGAGAGGCGACACGCGCGCCAGCGCGGCGGGTGAGGGTGTCGCCTGCATCAGCAAACAGTGAGAACACCCTCAGGGCCGGCTACGCCGTCTCTCGCCTCTCCCGCAAGCGGGGGAGGGACGCTTCAGCTTGAAGGCAATCGACTTTGGGCGGCTTCCCCCTCGGCGGGCCGCCGCGCCACCACCATCGGTGCGCCGCTGGCGCCGCCGCTGCGGGTGAAATGGATGTGCGTGATGTCGGGGGCAAAGAACATGCCCCAGGTCCATTCGACGAAGATTCGCAGCTTGCGGCCGATGGTCGGCATCAACAGCAGGTAATAACCGCGCCAGGTCATCCAGGCGATCAACCCGGAAAACCGCAGCCCGAAGATTTCGGCGACCCCGGCAAGGTGCCCCGTGGCGGCCATCGCGCCGCGCGGCCGGTACATGAACCGGCCCGCCGCCCGGCAATTGGCGACGGCGATCAGGTTGCGCGCCAACTGCCCCGCCTCGGCCACCGCAAATTGCGCGGTCGGCGGCGCCGGCTGGCCATCGGCGCCATTGACGATGCAGGCGCAATCACCCAGCGCCCAGACGGTATCGAGGCCCGGCACCGCGAACGTCGGCCCAACGCCGATGCGGCCACTCACCAGCGGCAGCCCCAGCGTTTCGACAAGCGGGTTGGGCATGGTGCCGATCGTCGAAACCACGGTGGCGGCATCGATGCGGCCGCCGTCGCGCAAATCGGCGCCGTGCGCGTCGATGGCCGCAGCCCGCGCCTGCAACCGAACATCGACATTGCGCTTGCGCAGCGATTGCAGCGCCGCCTCGCCCAGTTTTGGCGCCATTTCGGGCAACAGCCGGTCGCCGCTGTGCACCAGCGTCACCCGCGCCCGCTCGCTCATGGCATGGGGGTAGAAACCGCCGATACCCTTCAGGCAGTCGACGATGGCGCCGGCCACCTCGACCCCCGAAAAGCCACCGCCGATGACCAGGAAATGCCCCAACAGGCCGCGCGTCGCATGATCCGGCTCCAGCTCCATCGCCGCCAGCCGGCGCAGCACCATGTTGCGGATGTGCAGCGCATCGCCGATCGATTTCAGCGGTAATGCATGGTCGGCCATGCCGGGGATCAGATCGAGCCGGGCGCGGTTGCCAAGCGCCAGCACCAGGTGATCATAGCCGAAATTCTGTTCGCCCATCAGCGTCGAACAGGTGATTTCGCGCCGCGTCGTATCGATTGCCGACACCGCACCCATGATGAAACGGCCGCCGGCCTTGATGTCGATGACCTGCCGCAGCGGCGCCACCGCATGTTCGGGGAACAGCCCGGCCCCGACCACCTCGGGCAGCAACGGATTATAGGTGGTGTAGCTGTCCTCCGACACCAACACGACGCCCCAACCGGTCGGCAGCCTGCCCATCAGCCGCTTGGCAAGGGTTGCGCCGGCAAAGCCGCCGCCGACGATCATGATGCTGGCCATGGCGGGCAGTTGACCGGGCATTGGCGGCCACCGGAAGAGGCAAACGCGCCGCTCGGCGCTGCAAAGGCCAGCCCGGCGCAAGAAACGCCAATCGCGGGCAATCCACGACAGTTGCCGCCGTCCCACTCGCTTTGCCGGTTGCACTCCGGCGGGGGTTTCGCCACCAATGGCGCCGAACAGGCGGGGGCGCGGGATCGATGAACAGGATGCTGGCAAAGGCGATGGTGAGCGGCGATGGCGGCCAGAGGCTGCCGGGGCGCTGGCCGGTGCTGGTGCTGGTGCTGCTGCTGGGGGCGCTGCTGGCGACTCTGGTGGCGCAAACGCCCGCGCCGGTGCCGGCCACTGCCGATCCGGCGGTGTTTTCCGCCGGCCGCGCCATGGCCGATGTGCGGGTGATTGCCCGCGAACCGCACCCGACCGGCTCGGCGGCCAATGCGGCGGTCCGGGCCTATCTTGTCAAACGGCTGCAATCCCTGGGGTTCGACGTGCGGTTGGTGACGCGGACGCTGCCGGCCAAGCCACAGGAACGCCTGCGCAAATGGGGTGGCGAAACGGCGGACGCAGTGTCCATCGTGGCGCTGCGGCAGGGTGCGGATACGGCATCGCCGGCGGTGGCGTTGATGGCGCATTATGACAGCGTCTGGGGCTCACCCGGCGCCGCCGACGATGGTGCCGGGGTGGCATCGGTGCTGGAAATCGCCCGCGCCATCCCGCGCGCCGCGCAGAAACGCGATCTGATCGTGCTGATTACCGATGCCGAGGAACTCGGGCTGGTCGGGGCGCGCGGCTTTTTTGGCGAAGGCGCGGCGGCCGATCCGCTGGCGGCGCATATCGGCGCGCTGGTCAACCTTGAAACGCGGGGCGGCGGCGGCCGCGCATCGATGTTCGAAACCGGGCCGGGCAACGGCAACATGATCGACCTGCTGGTCGGCAGCATGGCCAACCCCAACGCCAATTCGCTGGCGGTGAAGATCTACGAACTTTTGCCCAATTCGACCGATTTCACGCCTGCGAAAAAGCGCGGCATCGCCGGGTTTAACTTTGCCTTCATCGGCGATGCGCGGCTGTACCATTCGCCGCTGGCAACCCCAGATGCGCTGGACAAGGGCGCGTTGCAGCACCTTGGCGGGCAGGCGTTCGATGTGACCCGGGCGCTGCTCACCGCCGCCGCCCTGCCGGCACCGGCGCCCGACAAGGTGTTCAGCGATGTGCTGGGGCGCTTTGTCATCGCCTATCCGGCCTGGGTCGGCTGGGTGCTCGTCGCCATCACGGCGGCGCTGGCGCTGCTGGTGTTGCGGCGCACGCCCAATTCGCGCTGGCGCGATATCGGCCGGGGCCTTGTTGACAGCTTTGCCGCCCCGGTGGCCGCCGCCGTGCTGATCTATGCCGGCAATTTGCTGTCGGGCGCCGACAAAAAGGCCGACTATTATGACCGGCTGGCCGCCTTGCCGCGGCTGGAGGCGCAGGCGCTGCTGCTGTTCGTCGCCGGGCTGTGCATCGCCTTTGCCATCGGCGGGGCGCGGCGCGGGCTGTGGGGTGTGTGGACCGGGCTGATGCTGTTCAACCTCGCCATGGTCGCGGCGACCCAATGGGCGCTGCCGGCGGCGACGCCGGTGCTGGCCTGGCCGGTGCTGGTGGCGGCGCTGGCGATGGCGCTGGCGGTCCGCATCGATGTGCAATTGCGCAAGGTCGGCGCGCGGGCCGTGCTGGCTGCGGCGGCGGTGTTCGGCCTCGCCTTCGCCGGCAATCTTGGCCACTACGTGTTGCTCGGCATCGGGCCGGGCATGCCCTCGGCGATTGCGGTGTTCGCGCCGCTGGCGCTGCTGCTGTTGTGGCCGCTGCTGCCGCCGCTCCGCCACCGCACCGCGTTCCTGGCGGCGCTGGTGCTGGCGCTTGTCGCCGCCGGGGTGGCACTGTCGGTGCGGCTCGATCCGATCGCGCCCAGCGTGCCGCCCTATTCGGACAGCAAGGGCTGACGGTGCCGCAGAAGGGGCGCTGCCGCGCCTCGGGTCGGTGCCATCGTCTCGATTGCACGGTCATCGAACCCGAACTGTCATCCCGGGCTTGACCCGGGACCCAGTTTTCTTTGCGCATTGTCAGGCAAGAAGAAGCCGGGTCCCGGGTCAAGCCCGGGATGACAAATCTGCCTGAACGGAATCAGCTCTAGGCGACCGGCAGCGCCGATGTGCGGATCGGCGTCGCCAGCACCTTGTCGACCTTGCGGCCGTCCATGTCGGCGATTTCAAAGGTCCAGCGCTTGGTGGTGAAGGTCTCGCCGGTTTCGGGCAAATGCCGGAAATGTTCGAGCGCAAAGCCGGCGACGGTTTCATAATCGCGGTCTTCGGGCAGGTCGAAGCCCAGCCGGTCGGCCATCTCGTCGGCGGGCAATTTGCCGGAAAACAGCCAGCTGCCGTCGTCGCGCTCCACCGCCGGCGGATCATTGGCATCATCGACATCGCTGCGGAATTCCCCGGCAATGGCGGCGAGCAGGTCGGCGGGCGTCACAATGCCTTCGAAATGGCCATATTCGTCGTGCACCAGCGCAATCGGGATGGCGGCATCGCGCAGCACGGCCAGCGCCTCCACGGCGTCGACGACATCTGGGATGACCGGTGCCGGTTGGGCCAGTGCCGCAACATCGAGCGGCCGGCCCTCGATCAACGCCTGCACCACGTCGCGGGCCTGCAGCACGCCGATGATATCGTCCACCGTGCCGCGCGCCACCGGGATACGGGTATGGGCGGTGCGGGCGAGATGGGCGCGGATGCTGGCTTCATCGGCATCGGCATCGATCCAGTCGATCGCGCCGCGCGGCGTCATGATGCCGCGCACCCGCCGGTCGGCCAGCCGCATGATGCCCGAAATCATCTGGCGTTCGGATTGTTCAATGATGCCCGCCGTTTCGGCCTCCTGCACCACGGATCGCAATTCTTCCTCGGTCACCGCATGATCGGCGTCGCGGCGCTGGCCCAGGATGCGGAACACCAGCGCCGATGACCGGTCCAGCGCCCAGGCAAAGGGCGCGGAAACCCGGGTGAGCAGCTCCATGGCGGGCGCGACGGCGCTGGCAATGGCCTCGGGCGATCGCAGCGCAAATTGCTTTGGCACCAGCTCGCCGATGATCAGCGAGACATAGGTGATGACGATGATGACCAGCGACAGGCCAAGCGTATCGGCAAGGTGCGGCGCGACGCCGAACCAGGCGACAAAGCGTTCCGCCACCGGCCCGGCCAGCGCCTCGCCCGAAAAGGCGCCGTTGACGATGGCGACCAGCGTGATGCCGATCTGCGCCGATGACAGGAATTTTGCCGGGTCCGCTGCCAGCCGCAAGGCCGCCGCGGCGCCGCGGCTGCCGCTCGCCGCAAGGCCCCGCAAACGCGGCCGCCGCGACGAAACGATCGCCAGTTCCGACATGGCCAGCAGGCCGTTCAAAAGGATCAGCGCCATGATGATGGCGGCGTCGAACCAGGGGAAAGGCTGCATTTGCTCCGGAGTGGTGGCGCGGGACTGGCCGCCCGCTGGGGTGCATCATAGGGCCAAATGGCGGCGGCGCGAAGGGGGTGTGTGCGAGGAAGAGGCCGGGCGGCTCCGAACCCTAGCCATTTGTGAGTTCACAAGCCGGCGCAACTTGTCCACCATGACCGTAAAAGCGAAACAAGGGGCGAGGATCATGCAGATTTGCGGCGATCGCGTGTGGTGAACGCCAGTCCGGTGAACGCCGGTCCGGTGAACGCCAGTCCGGCGAACGGCACCCGGCCACTGCCCCTGCAGACCAGGCTCGCCTATGGCTTTGGCGGCGTCGCCTTTGGCGTGAAGGAAAACGGCTTTGGCTATTTTCTGCTGCTGTTCTACGGCACGGTGGTTGGGCTTGATCCTGCACTGGTCGGCCTGGCGGTGTTCATCGCGCTGATGTTCGATGCCATTACCGATCCGCTTGTCGGCCATCTTTCCGATAATTGGCATTCGAAATGGGGCCGCCGCCACCCGTTCATGTATGCAGCCATGGTGCCGGTTTCGGTCACCTATTTCCTGTTGTGGAACCCGCCGGCCTGGAGCCAGGCCGGGCTGTTCTGGTATCTGTTGCTGCTGGCGCTGGTCATCCGCACCTGCATCACCTTTTTCGAAACCCCCAGCGCCGCGCTGGCCCCGGAACTGACGCTGGATTACGACGAACGCACGGCTTTGATGTCGTGGCGGCAATTCTTCACCTGGGTCGGCGGCAACGCCATGTCGGTGCTGATGTTCGGCGCGCTGCTGGTGGCGACATCGAAATACCCGGTCGGCACGATGAACCGCGATGGCTATGCCACCTATGGCATTGTCGCCTCGTTGCTGATGCTCGTCTCGATGCTGGTGGCCGCGCTGGGTACCCATGGCCGGATCGGCGATTTCGCACCGCCGCCGCCGCGCCGCCGGCTGACACCGGGCCAATTGTTCCGCGAAACCCGTGAAACCCTGTCGGAACGCTCGTTTCTGGCGCTGTTCGCCGGCACCCTGTTCGGCGCCGTCGCCGGTGGTTTCAGCTCGGCGCTGACGTTCCTGATGGCCACCTATTTCTGGGGCTTCAGCAACCTGCAAATCTTCTTCCTGACCACGCTGGTGTTCGTGTCGGCCATCGTCGCCGCCAGCGTCGGCCCGCCGCTCGCCAAACGGCTGGGCAAGCGCCGCGCCGTCATGACATTGGGCGTCATCGCCTTTGGCGGCCTGCCGGTGCCGGTGCTGCTGCGTCTGGCGGGGGTCATGCCGGCCAATGGCGACCCGCTGCTGTTCCCGATCATCGCCACGGTTTCCACCATCGACACGGCGCTGATCATCGCCTTTCTGGCAATTTCCGCCTCGATGGTCGCCGAACTTGTCGAACAGGCGGAACTGCGCACCGGCAGGCGCACCGAAGGCCTGTTCTACGCAGCGCTCACTTTCATCCGCAAGGCGACCGGCGGGCTTGGCGCGCTGGCCGCCGGGCTGCTGCTGTCGTCCATCGGTTTTCCCAAGGGCGCGGCGCTGGCGGCGGTGCCAGCCACCACCTTGTGGAATCTCGGCGCGATCTACGTGCCCGTCCTGTGGCTGCTGTGGTCGGCGATGCTGCTCGCCATGCGGTTTTACACGATCGACCGCGACGGCCATGTCGAAAATCTGCGCAAACTCGCCGAACGCGGCGCGGCGCTGCCAAAGGTGTGACAAGACCGGACAGACGGCGTAACCTTTCGGAAAGAAATCTGGGGACGGCGCAATGGCGGACATGACGGCAGGCGAGGCGGCATTGGCCGCAGCAGCGCAAAGCGACCCTGTAACGCTGGGCTGGATGCAGGGCTTTCCGCCCGCCGCGGCGGTGCAGGTGCGCCATGATGATGCCAGCATGTGGCGCTTTCCCCAATTGCGCTGGGCGTATTCGCACTGGCGCGAACTGGTGCCGACGGTGGCGATCCGCCGCGCCGGGCCGGTGGCGGCGCTGCCCTATGCGCTGCGCGACGATATCGATGCCATCACGCTCCGCCCGCTCGACACCGACACCCCGATCACCTGGGCTGAATCGCTCGCCGCCAATTACACTGATGGCATCATCGTGCTGCACCAGGGCGCCGTGGTGCAGGAACGCTATTTCGGTGCGGGCGGGCCGCGCAACCAGCACATCGCCTTTTCGGTCACCAAAAGCTTTGTCGGCACGATCGCCGAAATGCTCATCGCCGATGGCCGGCTCGATCCGGTGGCAACGGTTGCGCACTATGTGCCCGAACTCGCTGCCAGCGGCTTTGGCGACGCGACGCTGCGGCAATTGCTCGATATGCGCACCAACATCGCCTTTGATGAAAGCTATGGCGGCGCCGATGGCGATATCGCCCGCATGTCGGCGGCGATCGGTGGGTCACCGCCGATGCTGGGTTATGCCGGGCCAGACGGCATGTATGCGCATCTGCTCACCATCGCCAAAGCCGGCGCTCATGGCGGCGATTTCGTCTATCGCACTGTCAACACCAATGCGCTCGGCTGGGTGGTGGAACGCATCACCGGCAAATCGATCGCGTCGCTCATCGAAACATTGTTCTGGCTGCCGATGGGCATGGAATCGGATGCCAGCCTGCAGGTCGATCGGCTGGGCACCGGTTTTTCGGGCGGCGGTTTTGCGCCCGTATTGCGCGACATGGCGCGCTTTGGCGAGATGATGCGGCTGGGCGGCACCTGGCAGGGCCATCGCGTCGTCGCCGAATCGGTGGTGCGCGCCATTGCCGCCGGCGGCGATCCGGCGGCCTTTGCGCCCTGCGTGTATCCGGGCCTGCCCAAAGGCAGCTATGCCAGCCAATGGTGGCACCGCGGCGATGGCGCCTATATGGCGATGGGCATCCATGGGCAGACGATCTTCATCGATCCCGCCGCCGAACTGGTTGTCGCGCGCTTTGGCTCGCACCCGGTCGCCAGCAACCGCGCCATCAACCCGGTCACCGTGCCTGCCTTCCAGGCGCTGGCGGCGCATCTGACGCTGCGTTAGCGTCGATTGCGGGGCAGCGGGCTGGCACCGACTTCGCCACAAACGAATCTAGCGACTGGCAGCGCCATCCTTCGTCAAACGCGGCAAAGCGGCGGCGGCGAATTGCGCAAAGCCGTTGGTATCCACCGCCAGGGCTTCGGCGCTGATGCTGTTCGCCGTGGTGCAGAACTGCGGCGCCTGCAACAGATTGGCAAAATTATTGTACAGCGCTGTCATCTCATGGTCCTGCACGGCCTGCCAATTGGCGCCATTGGCGCGGCGATATCGCGCTTGCTCGGCCAGATAGGCGGCGTTCAACAGGTCCTGATGCTGCTTGAGCATCCGGTTGTAACGCGGGCCGATCTCGCGATCACCGGCGCGGCGACATCCCAGCGCCGCGATATTCAACACGGATCGCAGCCGCCAGATGTCGCGGGCATCGGCCGGGGCTGCCGGCGCGGCCGGCGGTGCTGCGTTTTCCTCGGCGGCCGGTGCCGTCGGCACCACCGGATAACTGGCAACCGATCCTTGTCGCGAACAGCCGGCAAGCGCCAGCAACGACCCGGCGATCATCAAAACGGCGCAAGGCCGCAACCGATGTGGACTGTTCATGCCGGCATTTTGTACCACAACAGCGTAAAGACAAAGCAAATCAACACGCCGGCATGTCAGCTATTGCCGCAGCGTTGCCATCGGGCCACAGACGCGCCGCGCGCCACCCGCTTCCCCCGGCGCCCATAAAGGACCTGCGTGACCGTTTCGCCCACCCCCGCCGCCGCCAATGATGGCGATTGGACCGACGATTACCGCGCCGCCGCGATGACGGCGGCACAATTGCTCGCCCGCGTCGGCCTGTCATCTGAAGCCCTGTCACCTGAAGCCCTGTCACCCGAAACCCTGCCCTACAGCATCGCCGACACCAGCTTTGCCGTCCGCGTGCCGCCGCATTTCCTGTCGCTGATCCGCCCGGGTGACCCGCATGATCCGCTGCTTTTGCAGGTGCTGGCCCGCGCCGATGAACTGATCGACGTGCCGGGCACCAGCACCGATCCGCTGGCCGAACACGGCTTCGTCGCCGGCCAGGGCATGTTGCGCAAATATGGCAGCCGCGCGCTGCTGCTGGTCGCCGGCGCCTGCGCCATCCATTGCCGCTACTGCTTCCGCCGCCACACCGATTATGGCGCGGCGGTGCTGCCCCATGCCGGGCTGGACGCGGCGGTCGCGGCGCTCGGCGCCGATGCGGCGATTACCGAGGTCATCCTTTCGGGGGGTGACCCGTTGACGCTGTCCGATGCGCGGCTCGCCGCGCTGTTCGCGGCGCTCACCGCCATGCCGGCGCTCAAATCCATCCGCCTGCACAGCCGCACGCTGACGGCGGTGCCGGCGCGCGTCACCCCGGCGCTACTGTGGCTGCTCGCCGCCTCGCCCAAACCGGTGGTCATCGTCACCCATACCAACCATGCGCAGGAACTCGATGCGGTCGTCCAGGCGGCGTTGCACGCGGTGCGCGGCGCCGGGGTGCAACTGCTCAACCAGTCGGTGCTGCTGCGTGGCATCAACGACGATCTTGCCACCGCCGCCGCCCATGCCGAGCGCCTGTTCGCCTGTGGCGTGCTGCCCTATTACACCCACCTGCTCGATCCCGTCGCCGGCGCCAGCCATTTCGATGTCGGTCTCACCGCCGCGCTCGACCTCGAACAGGCGTTGCGGGCTGCGCTGCCGGGCTATCTCGTGCCGCGCTTTGTCCGCGAAGTCCCCGGCAGACTATCCAAAACCCCTATATGGCAATTGGCCCATCCGGCGGCTGCCTCACCCGAAATATCGCCCGGCTATCCCGATGTCCCGGTTCCGCTGTGACCTTCGTGTGATGTAATTGGGAACCCTTCGTTTATTGGTTCCCGCATTGGCTCCTGTCGCTTTCCCTGTCGCGTTCGATCCGCCCACCTGCGGCGTGGCGACCTGACGTGGCTAGCTGACATGGCGACCCTTGCCACCACCCCCGCATCGCAGCCCGTAACTGCCCAAAAACGGTCGACAACCGGCGCTGGCGATTTCAACGCCGCCGCCCATGGCCTGCGCGGTGTCGCCTCGATGATGGTGTTTTTCGCCCATCTGCTCGGCGGCACGGCCAAGCATATCTACCAGGCGCACCCCAGCTATGGCGACGCCGTGCTGCCGTTCTGGAATGTCGGCACCTTTGGTGTGGAGCTGTTCTTCGTCATCAGCGGCTTTGTCATCATCCCCAGCGTCAAGCGCTATTCGCTCGGCCAATTCGGGCTGCGGCGCTTCCTGCGGCTGTATCCGCTGTTCTTTGTCTTCACCGTGCTGTTCGTCGTGCTGAACGCGGTAACCGGGGATTATCCGCGGCGCGGCGGCGCGCTGGCGATCGTTTCGGGGCTGACCTTCACCAACCTGTTCACCGGCACCAAGCAATTGACGCCCAACGCCTGGAGCCTCAGCTTCGAGGTCATGTTCTATCTCGGCGCCGCGCTCATCTGGCATTTCGCCGGGCCGCGCCGAAACCCGCTGCTGTTGCTGATCGTGTCGGGCCTGGCGCTGGCATTCTGGATCAGCTTCCCGATCGTCACCTATTTCGCCATGGGCGTGCTGGTCCGCATTGCCCATGATCGCGGGTGGTTCGTGCGCCCGAACATCGCCTGGCTGCTGGAACTGCTGCTGTTTGGCCTGATGGTCGCGCTCGCCTCGACCGGCCATTATGAATATGGCGCGGAGGATATGGCCAAGCCGGTGGTGCCGCCGCTCATCGGCAGCACCGCGCTGTATTTCTACATGGCGATCCACCCCGGCAGCCTGACCTCGAAACTGCTTTCCAACCGGCCCGTGCAATATCTCGGCACGATCAGCTACAGCCTTTATATCGTCCACCCTTATATCTACCTGCCGATGCGTCTGTTTTTCGACAGGCTCGGCCTGTTCACGCTCGACACGGTGTCGTCGATGGCGCTGTTCTTCGCCGCCGTCACCCCGCCGATGCTGGTGGCAACCATCATCGTCCACAAATGGCTGGAACTGCGCCCCTACACCTGGTTCTTCGGCCAGGCGATCTATCGGCGCGCCAAGCCCGCCAACGGCGCCAACGGCGCCGACGGCGAGCGCGGGCAGCGCACAAAGAAATCTCAGACAGCGGCGGTGGCATCGAACACGTCCGAACCCGGCCCCGAAATCGCCCGCAGATAGGGTTTGCCGCCCGGCCATTGGTGGCCAAGGCCATGCACCACCACAAATTCCGCCGCCGTGCCGGCCGGGCAGCCCCGCGCCCGCCGGATGCCGATATCGGGCGCCAGCGCCGCCGGCACGCCATTGTCGGCGCAGCCGAGCAATTGCGCCCAGCGCGCAAAGCTGGCGCTGCCGGCCGGGCGATCGACCGTGCCGCCGGCGCGCTTCCGGGCGCCGCCGCCGATCGGGTTGATCGGGTCCTGATCGCCCCAGACGAGCATCAGCGACACCGGCGCCTGCAAGCGTTCGACCGGCATCAACAGCGCGTTCGACATCGGCGCCGCCGATGCGATGATGTCGGACAGGTCGGCGGCCACCCGGAACGCCATGGCGGCACCGTTCGAAAATCCGCTGACATGGATGCGCGCCGGATCGATGCGGTATCGCTTGCCGACATCGGCAATGACCGCGCGGACAAAGCCGCTGTCATCGACACCGCGCACGGCGGCGGGGGAGCCGGTTTCCGGGCCGGAATTCCAGCTGCGCGGGTTGCCGAAAAATGTCGCCCGCCGCGCCGGATCGGCGGTGCTGCCATCGGGCGCCGCGATGATGAAGCCCTTGGCATCGGCCGCCGCCGCCCAATTGCCCTGCTCGATGATGTTGGCACCGGAACCGCCCAGACCGTGCAACAGGATGACCAGCGGCACCGGCCCCCGCGGCAGCAGCGCCGGCACATGCAGGACATAGCTGCGATCAAGCCCGCCATGGGCCAGCGCGATGACAGGATCGACGGGGGGTTTCGCCGCCGCCGCCGGGCAGGCAATGGCGAGCAGGATGCAAAGCGCCAACCGCCGGGCAATCGGGGCGCGGCGGGCAATCGGGGCGCGCCGCGTAACCGATGATCCAGCCACGCCGGTCATCCCCCGCCCACCCTTACGCCAGCGCCGCCGCCTTTTCCTTGGCGATACGTTCCTTCCAAACCATAGGCCCGCTGGCGTGCACGGCATCGCCGGTCGCATCCACGGCCACCGTCACCGGCATGTCCTGGACGGTGAATTCGTAAATCGCCTCCATGCCGAGGTCCTCGAACGCCAGCACCTTCGAAGCCTTGATCGCCTTTGATACCAGATACGCCGCACCGCCCACCGCCATCAGATAGGCGGCCTTGTGCTTCTTGATGGCGGCAATCCCGGCCGGGCCGCGCTCCGCCTTGCCGACCATGGCGATCAGCCCGGTTTCGGCGAGCATCGTCTCGGTGAACTTGTCCATCCGCGTCGCCGTGGTGGGGCCGGCGGGGCCAACCACCTCGTCCCGCACCGGATCGACCGGGCCGACATAATAAATGACGCGGTTGGTGAAATCGACCGGCAGCTTTTCACCCCTGGCCAGCATGTCGGTCATGCGCTTGTGCGCCGCATCGCGCCCGGTCAGCATCTTGCCGTTGAGCAACAACCGGTCGCCCGGCTTCCAGCTCGCCACAATCTCCGGCGTCAAAGCGTCGAGATCGACCGGGATCGCCTGCTTCGACGGCTTCCATTCGACCTTGGGCCATTCGGCCAGGCTCGGCGGCTCCAGATAGGCGGGGCCAGCGCCGGTCAGCGTGAAATGCGCATGGCGGGTGGCGGCGCAATTGGGGATCATGGCGATCGGCTTCGACGCGGCATGCGTCGGCGTATCGAGGATCTTCACATCGAGCACCGTCGACAGCCCGCCCAGCCCCTGTGCCCCGATGCCCAGGTCATTGACCGCATCAAATAGTTCGATGCGCAGTTCCTCGATCTTCGAATTCGGCCCGCGCGCCTTCAATTCCGCCATGTCGATCGGCAGCATCAGGCTTTCCTTGGCCAGCAACATGGCCTTTTCCGCCGAGCCACCGATGCCGATCCCCAGCATCCCCGGCGGGCACCAGCCGGCGCCCATCAACGGCACCGTGTTGACCACCCAGTCACGAATCGAATCGCTGGGGTTCAACATGGCAAACTTGGTCTTGTTCTCGCTGCCGCCGCCCTTGGCCGCCACGGTAATCTCGACATGGTCACCCGGCACCAGCTCGATGTGGGTCACCGCCGGCGTATTGTCGCGGGTGTTGATGCGACCAAAGGCCGGGTCGGCAACAATCGAGGCGCGCAGCCGGTTTTCCGGGTTCAGATACGCCCGCCGCACGCCCTCGTTGATCATCTGCTCCAGCGTCAGCGTGGCCTGCCAGCGCACGTTCATGCCCACCTTCACAAAGGCCACGACAATGCCGGTATCCTGGCAGATCGGCCGGTGCCCTTCGGCGCACATGCGGCTGTTGGTGAGGATCTGCGCAATGGCATCCTTGGCCGCCGGGCCCTGTTCGGCGTCATAGGCACGGCCCAGCGCGCGGATATAATCCATCGGGTGAAAATAGCTGATGTACTGCAACGCATCGGCGACCGATTCGATCACATCATCCTGCTTGATAACGGTCATTTCGCGTCCCCCGGGCCTCGGCCATGCTGTCGCTTGATGAATAGAGTGGCTGCGGCGCTTGGTCCATGCCGCTATGAACGCCGCTATGGATTTGGGCGCGATTCCAGCATGATTTGCAGTTCGGCCGTCGAAGTGGAATCGGCGGCGGCCATCTTGTCACAGCACCGCAAAATTCAATCGTTAACGATTGATTTGTGCTTGCCTTCCTCGCCAAGTCAGGCACTATCCATAGTCCGAGGACGGTAGCCGCCACACAAGCTGTGGTGGTTGCGGACAAGGGAGGGGTGCTGCCCGCTGGTCGCGGGTTGTGGATAACGGGGATAACGCCAGCCGGGGGCAATTCGGCGCGTGACCCCTGTTTGTTCCTCTCCTATGCTGCAGGGCCGAATCGGTAGGGGACGATTTCGGGAGTGAACAAGTGAGCGAGTTTCGAAACATGGCGGGTGAAGGCGGTGCCGACATGGCGAGCGCAGATACCATCAGCGACACGCTGGTTACAGAACCCGCGAAGGCGGCGGCAAAACCGGCAGCGGCAAAACCGGCGCCAGCAGCTGCTGCCAAGGCGCCGAAACGCGCCTCCAACGAAATCATGCCCTGGAAATTCCCGGTCGAGATCGATCACAGCCGCGACGCGCTGCTCACCGATTTCGGCCGCGAAACGCTCGATGATCGCTATCTCCTGCCCGGCGAAAGCTACCAGGATCTGTTCGCCCGCGTCGCCGCTGCCTATGCCGATGACGCCGGCCACGCCCAGCGGCTGTATGATCACATCTCGCAACTCTGGTTCATGCCGGCAACGCCTGTGCTGTCCAACGGCGGCACCGGGCGCGGCCTGCCGATCTCCTGCTATCTGAATTCGGTCAGCGACAGCCTCGATGGCATCGTCAACACCTGGAACGAAAACGTCTGGCTGGCCTCGCGCGGCGGCGGCATCGGCACCTATTGGGGCCGGGTCCGCGGCATCGGCGAGCCCGTCGGCCTCAATGGCAAGACCAGCGGCATCATCCCGTTCGTCCGCGTCATGGATTCGCTCACCCTTGCCATCAGCCAGGGCTCGCTGCGCCGCGGTTCCGCCGCCGTCTATCTCGACGTGTCGCACCCGGAAATCGAAGAATTCCTCGAAATCCGCAAGCCATCGGGCGATTTCAACCGCAAGGCGCTCAACCTGCACCACGGCGTGCTGGTCACCGATGATTTCATGAATGCCGTCCGCGATGGCACCGAATTCGACCTCGTCAGCCCGAAAACCGGTGAAAAGCGCGGCCAGGTCGACGCCCGCAGCCTGTTCACCAAGCTGGTCGAAACACGCCTCGCCACTGGCGAGCCGTACATCATCTTCGTCGATGAAGTGAACCGCACCATGCCCAAGCACCAGCGCGACCTGGGGCTCAAGGTCAGCACGTCCAATCTCTGCTCCGAAATCACCCTGCCCACCGGCCCCGACCACCTCGGCAATGATCGCACCGCGGTCTGCTGCCTGTCGTCGCTCAACCTTGAAACCTGGGACCAGTGGAACGGCGTGCCCGGCTTCATCGAAGATTGCATGCGCTTCCTCGATAACGTCCTGCAGGATTATATCGATCGCGCCGAACCCGAAATGGCCCGCGCCAAATACGCCGCCGAACGCGAACGCTCGGTCGGCCTTGGCGTCATGGGCCTGCACAGCTTCTACCAGGCCCGCGGCATCGCCTTTGAAGGCGCCATGGCCAAATCCTGGAACCTGAAGATGTTCAAGCATATCCGCAGCCAGGTCGATCAGGCATCGATGGCGCTCGCCGCCGAACGCGGGCCATGTCCCGATGCCGCCGACATGGGCGTCATGGAGCGGTTTTCCTGCAAGATGGCCATCGCGCCGACCGCCAGCATCAGCATCATCGCCGGCGGCACCAGCGCCTGTGTCGAACCGATCCCGGCCAATATCTACACCCACAAGACGCTGTCCGGCAGCTTCTCGATCCGCAACCCGTATCTTGAAAAGCTGCTGATCTCGAAATCCAAGAACAGCGACAGCGTCTGGAACTCGATCCTCGAACAGGGCGGCTCGGTCGGCCATCTCGATTTCCTCACCGTCGATGAAAAGGCGGTGTTCCGCACGGCGTTCGAGATCGACCAGCGCTGGCTGCTCGAACTCGCCGGCGACCGCACGCCCTATATCGACCAGGCCCAGTCACTGAACCTGTTCATCCCCGCCGATGTCGAAAAATGGGATCTGCTCATGCTGCACTTCCGCGCCTGGGAACTCGGCATCAAATCGCTCTATTATCTTCGTTCCAAAAGCATCCAGCGCGCCGGTTTCGCCGGCGGCGTCGAGGCGGACAACACCGCCGATGCGCCGATCATGCGGATGGAAATGCGGGATTACGACGAGTGCCTGGCGTGTCAGTAGCGAAGGCGGCTGACGATAGCGTGCAACGCTATCGTCAGACTCGCCGCAGCGACCGGCCGGCGGGTGATGCCAAGCCGGCGGCACGGCTTTGCCGGGCCAGAGGCTTGGCATCAGCCCGTCCGACGACTCGAGGTGCAAACGTCAACCCAATGCCTTGCCTGTCACCAGGGCATGACTCCCGGGCAACCGGGGGGACCCGTGCGGCCATGCTCGGCCGCCGGGATGGTGAGGGGGCCGCGGCGTGGATTTCCACGACTCACCGCCACGGCCCCCTCCCAACCACCGGCAGGCACCCCCATATCACCACCACTGTCATGCCAGCGAACGCTGGCATCCAGCCGCGCCGCCAAGCACCGGCCGCTGCTGGCCTGACCAAAGCATAGATCAAAGGACCCCTCCCATGTCGCTCCTCAAGGCCTCCAAGTCGTACAAGCCCTTCGAATATCCCTGGGCCTATGATTTCTGGAAACGCCAGCAACAGATCCACTGGATGCCGGAAGAAGTGCCGTTGGGGGAGGATTGCCGCGATTGGGCGCAAAAA
>JBBQPR010000014.1:0-43171 GCA_038217075.1 Sphingomonadales bacterium | reverse complement strand
GCTGACGCCGGGCGACCTGCTGGTCCACCGCGAACATGGCATCGGCCGCTACGAAGGGCTGGTCGCCATCGAAATCGCCCGGCGCCCGCATGATTGCGTCGCGCTGACCTATGATGGCGGCTCCAAACTCTATGTCCCCGTCGAAAACATCGACGTCCTGAGCCGTTACGGCAGCGAATCCGAAGGCGTCGGGCTCGACAAGCTGGGCGGCGTCGCCTGGGCCGCACGGCGCGGCCGCATGAAGGACCGCATCCGCGAAATCGCCGGCGAATTGCTGGCCACCGCGGCCGCCCGCGCGCTGCGCGAGGCCGAACCGGCGATCCTCGACCCCCATGCCTATGCCGCCTTTGCCGACAAATTCCCCTATGTCGAAACCGATGACCAATTGCGCGCCATCGACGATGTGCTGGGTGATCTCGCCTCGGGCCGCCCGATGGACCGGCTCGTCTGCGGCGATGTCGGTTTCGGCAAAACCGAGGTCGCCCTGCGCGCCGCCTTCGCCGCCGCGCTTTCGGGGATGCAGGTCGCCATCGTCTGCCCGACGACCCTGCTCGCCCGCCAGCATTTCGCCGGCTTCACCGAGCGTTTTGCCGGCCTGCCTGTCCATGTCCGGCACCTGTCGCGGCTGGTCAACGCCAATGACGCCGCCGCCGCGCGCGCCGGCCTCGCCGATGGCACTGTCGATATCGTCGTCGGCACCCATGCCATCCTCGCCAAATCCATCGAATTCAAACGGCTGGGCCTGGTCATCGTCGATGAGGAACAGCGCTTCGGCGTCGTCCACAAGGAACGGTTGAAGGCGCTGAAGGCCGATGTCCATGTGCTGACGCTCACCGCCACGCCCATCCCGCGCACCCTGCAGATGGCGCTGACGGGTTTGCGCGAAATGTCGATCATCGCCACCCCGCCGGTCGATCGGCTGGCGGTACGCACCTATGTGATGCCGTTCGACGAGGTGGTGCTGCGCGAGGCGCTGCTGCGCGAACATTATCGCGGCGGGCAAAGCTTTTTCGTCGTCCCCCGCATTGCCGATCTCGCCGATATCGAACAATTCATCCGCGAACAGATCCCGGAGGTAAAGCCGGTAACGGCGCACGGCCAGATGGCGCCGACCGAAGTCGAAGAACGGATGAGCGCCTTTTACGACAAGCGTTACGACGTGCTGCTGTCGACGACGATCATCGAATCCGGGCTCGATATCCCCTCCGCCAACACGCTGATCGTCCACCGCGCCGATCGTTTCGGCCTGGCGCAGCTTTACCAGATTCGCGGCCGCGTCGGGCGCTCCAAAACCCGCGCCTATGCCTATCTCACCACGCCCGCCGACCAGTCGATCACCGAAGGCGCCGAAAAACGCCTGCAAGTGCTGTCGGCGCTCGATACGCTCGGCGCCGGCTTCCAATTGGCCAGCCATGATCTTGATCAGCGCGGCGCCGGCAATCTGCTCGGCGACGAACAATCCGGCCATATCAAGGAGATCGGCTTCGAACTCTACCAGTCGATGCTGGAGGAAGCGATCCTGGAGGCACAGGCCAGCGCGCGCGGCGTCAAGCCACCCGCCGAAGCCTTCTCACCGCAAATCACCGCCGAAGTGCCGATCCTCATCCCCGAGGATTACGTCCCCGATTTGAACGTCCGCATGGCGCTCTACCGCCGCCTCAACGAAATGCAGGGCCGCCAGGACATCGACGGCTTTGCCGCCGAAATGATCGACCGTTTCGGGCCGCTGCCGCTGGAGGCCGCCAACCTGCTCGCCATCATCGAAATCAAGCTGGCGTGCCTGGGCGCCGGCGTCGCCAAGCTGGAGGCCGGTATCAAGGGCGGCCTCGTCACCTTCCAGAACGACCACTTCGCCAACCCCGAAGGCCTGTTCGCCTATATCGACCGCCTCGGCCCCCGCGCCAAAATCCGCCCCGACCAGAAACTCTTCATCGCCGCCGATTGGGCGAGCGACGCGGCACGGCTGAAAGGCGCGCTGCAACTGGCGACGACACTGTCGAAACTCGCCGCCGGCGCGACGGTGAAACCCGCGGCGCCGAAACCCGACACCGCCCCGGGGGCTGCCAAACCGCTGCCACCCCGCATGCCGGCGCGTCCCAGCGTGTTCAAATCAAAGGTACGGAACCGCTGACCGGTCCGCTATTCCGCCGCAGCGGCAGGGCCGCCCGCCGCCAGCATTTCGCCCATCAACTGGTGCAGCATGTTGACCGCCTTCAACGGCCGCACCATCACCTTGAAATGGGTGATCAGCCCGGCGTCGTCCCAGGTGATCATGTCGATGCCGTTGATCTTGATGCCGTTGATGGTGTTTTCGAACTCCAGGATGGCGCTGTTCGGGGCCATCCACTCGCCGGTGTAGGTGAAGCTGTCGCCGCCCAGCACTTTTCCGGCGCTGGTCAGATATTTCCAGGTGATCTCCCGCCCGCGCTGCGGCGTGTGCACCACCGGGCTTTCGAACACCGCATCGGGGTGCAGCATGTCCCACAGCGCCTTGTGGTCGTGCGTCTGCATATGGTCGTACCAGCGCGCCAGCGGCGGGAAAGTGGAGGTCAGGGTCTGGCTCGTCATGGGGCACCTTGTCGCAATCTTGTGTCGCGCCAGCATAGCCCTAAAGTCGTCGCACACCATCTGACGCTTCCCGCAGGGCGGCGGAAATCATCTCGGGGGAAAATTGCCGATGCCCAGCCTGATTACACGCCTGTTGCCGCTGCTCGCACTGTTCGCCGCCACCGCCGCGAACGCCGCCACCTTCGACTTGCCCGCCACCCCCGCCACCGTGCAATGGGGCCATTACCAGGCCGGCACGAAACCGGCGCTGACCATCAAATCCGGCGACACCGTCACCATCCACACCTTGCTCACCAACAGCCCGGCGGGGCTGGAAAAGGCCGGCGTCGCCCCCGCCGATGTCGAGCCCGCGCTGCGCGCCGTGTTCGATGGCGTGCCGGCGGCGGATCGCGGCCCGGGCGGCCATATCCTCACCGGGCCCGTCGCCATCGAAGGCGCCGAGCCGGGCGACACGCTGGAGGTGCGCATCCAGAAGATCGAAATCGCCATCCCCTATGCGTACAACGCCTTCCGCTATGGCGCCGGTTTCCTCACCGATGATTTCCCCTATGCGCGCATGAAGATCGTGCCGCTGGACCGCGCCGCGATGATGGGGCGGTTCGGGCCGGGCATCGACGTGCCGCTGCACCCGTTCTTTGGTTCGATGGGCGTCGCGCCGCCCGCCGCCTTTGGCCGGTATGACAGCGCGCCGCCGACGATCATCGGCGGCAATATGGACGACAAGGCGCTGGTGGCGGGCACGACGCTGTTCCTGCACGTCCATGCGGCGGGCGCGTTGTTCCAGGTTGGCGACGGCCATGCGGCGCAGGGCAATGGCGAGGTCGACATCACCGCGCTGGAAACATCCCTCACCGGCACCTTCCAGTTCATCCTGCACAAGAGGGTAACTAGCCCCTACCCCCGCGCCGAAACGCCGACGCATTTCATCGCCATGGGCTTTGATGATGATCTGTCCCACGCCACGCGCAAGGCCATCCGCAACATGATCGACTTCCTCGTCGCGGCCAAGGGTATGAGCCGCGACGATGCCTATATGCTGGTCAGCGTCGCCGGCGATGTGGAGGTGACGGAGCTGGTCGACCGCAACAAGGGTGTGCATGTGATGCTGCCCAAGGCGCTGTTTACGGCTGCGAAGTAGCGGAGCGCCCCAAAAAGCACCGGGCCACCCCCCAAAAGAAGCATCGTCATCCCGGACTTGATCCGGGATCCACCTCGCCGGGCGGCGCTCGACTTGGGGCTGGATCCCGGATCAAGTCCGGGATGACATGTGCTCTTGGTTGTGGTCGCGCTTCAAGTCCGGGGTGACGCGCGCTCTTGGTTTTGGTCGCGCCTTAGGCTCACGAGGCACCACCCCCAATCCGAGCCAACCGCTACCGCGGGTCGGTCCCCCCGACCATCCGCCCCTGAAACCAGGTCTGCTCCACCTTGGTCGCGCCAATCTGGTCCGCCGGCACCGCCAGAATATCGCGGTCGATCACGATGAAATCAGCCGATTTGCCGACGCGCAACGATCCAATGTCGTCGGCCCAGCCGATCGATCGCGCCCCGTCGATCGTATAGGCGCGGATCGCCGCCTCGACCGTGATCGCTTCCTTGATGTCCAGCGGCGGCCTCCCGTCACGCGCGCGCATAACCGCGCTCTGGATATTGATGAACGGCCGCGGATCGCGCGTTTCGACCGGCGCGTCGGAGCCGGCGACAAGCACCCCGCCGGCATCTGCAAGCTGCTTCACCGGATAGGCCTGGCGCTCATAATAATTCGTCGGATCGTGCAGCGCGGCGAACGAGCCATCGCGCACTTTGTCGATGAACGGGATCACCGACAGGTCATACTGTGGATCGGTGTAGATCCAGGCATAAGTCATGGCGAGAAACAGGTGATCGCGGCCGATGCGCGCCACATCCTCCGGCGCGACAAGCTGCAAATGCGCCAGCGTATCGGCGCGTTTGACGGGCGGCGTCGCGCCATCCCCGGCCCGCGCCGCCTCGATGGCATCCACCGCCACCCGCACCGCCCGGTCGCCGATGGCGTGGATATGCAGCTGGAACCCGGCGTCGTGCATCCGCCGCACATATTCCATGATCACCGGCTGATCATGCTGCAACTTGCCGGCAGGCCCCGGGCCATCGTCATAGCCGAGCAGCGTGAACTGCCCATCGGCGCCCGCCCCGAAACGCGGCCGGAAATAGGGTTTCAGGCTGGGCGAGTTGGGGAAGGTGACGGGCGTTGAAAGCGGATCCCCCTCCAGCACGCCATCGGCGAACAGCTTGATCGCATCGGCGTGGATCAACGCATTGCCGGCGAAATGCGCCCGCGTCGCCTTGGCCGCCGCCACCATGCCGTCATAATCCACTGCGCCGCCGGCGGTCCGCGTCGCGCTGGGGTCGAAATATTGCGCCAGGGTCGCATGCGCGGTGAACTGGCCGCGCTGCACCATCGTGTCGTAGAAAATCCGGTCTTCCGGCTGCGCCGCCGCATCGAGGAACGCTGTGATGCCGCTCGCCGCCAGCGCCTGCATCACCCGTTCCGGTGCCTTCATCAGCGCGGCGCGGTCGGCACCAAGGCCACCGCCGGCCCCCATCGGCGCCCGGCCATCCTCGTTCACAGGCCCGCTCGGTTCGCCAGCGGCATCGACGCCGACCAGCAGCACGAACGGCTTCAACGGCCCGGCGAGCGTCGCCTTGCTGTAACCGACCACCGTGCCATCCGGCGCCCGCGCCCGCGCCAGCGCCTTTGAATTGAACCCGCCATGATGGCCGTCATTACCCATCAACTGCACCGGATTGTCGGGCGCGGCGCGGTCCAGCGCGGCGCGCAACGTCGGGTTGGCCGCATCGGGCTGGTTGCCGCCATAGGGGTTCCATTGCGCCACCGTCAGCCATTCGCCCGGCGGGGGCTTTTGCGCCACCACACAGGCCGCAACCGCCGCGCTGGTTTCGGCGAGCGTCAGCACCCGGTTTTCCAGGTCGCATCCGCCGGTCGACACGATCTCCAGCGGGTGAATATGCGCATCGACCAACCCCGGCAGCACGCGCTTGCCCCCCAGCGTCGCGATCCGCGTGCGCGGGCCTTTCATCGCCAGCGCCCCGGCATCGTCACCAACATAGACAATGCGGCCATCGCGCACCGCCATCGCCGTCGCTTCGGGCCGGGCCGGGTCCATGGTGAGTATCCGCCCGCCGGTAACGATCAGGTCGGCGGGTGCCGCCGCCATCGTCGCCAGGCCCATCACGGCGATCAGCACATTGCGCATCATCATTTCTCCTGATCCCGCCGCACACAGCGAAAGCCGATGTGGCACGTTGATGTATCCACCGATTCCGCATGGCGCGCCGCCGGCCGGTATCGCTGGCAATAGCTTGGCGCGCACAGGAAACTGCCGCCCTTCAGCACCTTTTGCGGGATCGGCGCCGCCGGGTCCATGCTGGCAACAGCCGGCCCCGAGGGATTCCGACGCGGGTTCTGCGGCGCGCAACACGGCCGCGCCGGGTCGGGATCGTGGCGCGGCTGGTACCAGTCCTGCGTCCATTCCCACACATTGCCGATCATGTCGTACAACCCATGGCCGTTCGGCGGATACGAACCCACCGGCGCCGTTGTCTCCCACCCGTCCTCGCGCAGATTCTGGTGCGGGAATTTGCCCTGCCAGGTGTTGGCCATATGCTTGCCGCCGGGCCGGAACACCGCGCCCCAGGCATAGGTTGCGCCCTCCAGCCCGCCGCGCGCCGCATATTCAAACTCGGCCTCGGTCGGCAGCGCCTTGCCCGCCCAATCGGCATAGGCCAGCGCATCGGCATGGGCGATGTGCACCACCGGGTGCGTGTCCAGCCCGTCCAGCCCGGATTGCGGGCCATAGGGGTGCCGCCAATCGGCACCGGGGCGCAATTCCCACCATTGCGACCAATCGCCAAGATCAACAGGCCCGCGGGTTTTGCGGAACACCAGGCTGCCGGCGAACAACAAGTCGGGCCGGGCGCCCGGATAGTCCGCTGCATCGGGCACTTTCTCCGCCACCGTCACATGGCCGGTCGCCGCGACAAAGCCGGCAAAGTCGCGGTTGGTGACCGCGTGCACATCGATCCAGAAAGGATCGACCACCACCGGATGCGCCGGTGCCTCCTCGGGATAGCCGGTGTCCGATCCCATGGTGAACCGGCCGCCAGGCACATGAACCATCCCGGCAGGCGCGCTCACCCGGCCATCTCGTCGGCCTGCCACGCCTCGCAAAAGCTCTGCAGCGCGCCGATGTTCAATGCCGGGGCCACGCGATAGCCCTGCACCGCATCGCACCCCGCCAGCCGCGCCGCATCCAGCTGGACATCATCCTCCACCCCTTCGGCGATCACCGTCAGGCCAAGCTGTTTCGACAGGCGCACCATGGTTTCCACCACCACGCGCTCGCGCGGGCTGCCGGTCAGCCCCAAAGTGAAACTGCGATCCAGCTTGATGATGTCCACGGGCAGCCGCGCCATCCAGGCCAGCGATGAATAGCCGGTGCCGAAATCATCGAGCGCCACCCGCACGCCGCTGTGGCGCAAATCCGACAGCAGTTGCACCGCACCGAACATGTCGTCGATCAAGGCGCCTTCGGTCACCTCCAGGGTTAGCCGGCTGCGCGGCAAGCCCGATGCCGCCAGCGCCGTCTCCAGTGCCTCGGCAAATCCGGGGTCGGCGAGATCGGCGGCAGTGACGTTCACCGACAATCGCAACCGCGCCAGGGCGCCGGTCCAGCGCGCCGCAAACTGCATGGCGCGCATGCGGATATGGCGGCCCAGCTTGATCGCCAGTTCGGCCGACGCCGCGGTGCCGAGCAGCGTTTCGGCGGGCAACAGGCCCAGTTCGGGATGGTCCCAGCGCACCAGCGCCTCCACCCCGGTCAAGCGGCCATTGGCTAGCGTCAACTGCGGCTGGAACAACAGCGCGATATCGTCATTTTCAATGGCCCGGTGCAGATCGGATTCCAGATCGGCCATGCGGGTCAACGGATCGCCTGCCGGGTCCATTTCGAATACCGTGATCGTCCCCGCCTCGCCGGCGCGCGCCTGCGCCAGCGCGGCGCTGGCCCGCCGGATCAGGGCGGCGGCGGCAACCGCGGCGGCTTCCATGTTATCGGCCGCATCGGCCATGATGCTTTCGCCGCCCACCCCTGCTTCCGCAACACCGGCCGCCGCGATTCCGACTCGCGCCGACAGATGGATGACATGGCCGTCGACATGGAATGGCGATTCGAAGGCCTGCGCCAGCGCCTTGGCCAGCGCCACCACACCGGCAATTTCGATCGGCCCCGCCACGCCGACGGCAAATTCGGCCGCCGCCAGCCGTGCCAGCAATCGCGCCTCGCCCGGTGATTGCCCGGGTGATTGCCCGCCCTGGCGCGCATCGATGATCTGGCCAAGCCGCAACGCCACGGCGGTCAGCACCCGGTCGGCCACAACTCGGCCATAGGCCGCATTGATGGTGGCAAAGCGACCAACCCCGACCTGCAGCACGAACACCGACATCGGTTCCGCCGCCGAATCCGCCGGCGCGTCCGTGTTTGGCCCCGGATTCGACCCCGTATTTGGCGCCGGTGCGGCACCGGAAAGCACCGCCGCCAGCCAGGCCTGCAACTGATCCCCCGTTGCAAGGCCGGTCAGCAGATCGGATCGCTTGCGCTGCCCGGCATTTGCCTCGCCATCGCCATCGCCGGGCACCGCCGCATCCGCCAGCCGCCGGGCGTGCCGCGCCGCCAGCCGCAGCGCGCTGCCGAATGCCGCGTTGCCGAACGGGCTGACCAGCACGCTCGTCGCCCCGGCATCCAGCCCGGCGGCGGTGGCGTCGCCATCGGTCCGCGACAACAGCAGCAGCAACGCCCCATGCCGCGCCTCCACCAGCCCGCCCAGCGATCGCGCCGCCGCCATGCCCGGCGCCAGCGCGCCGCGAGCATCCACCACCACCAGCCGCACCGGCTCGGCCTCGAATCGTTCGGCCGCCCGCTCCGGCCGGCGTTCGATGCGCGGCAGCATCGCGGTCTCGGTCACCGACGCTGCAACCTCATCGGCATAGCGCGGCGATACGATCAGCACCGGTTCGGCGGCCTCGTTGGGCATGTGTTCTCCCTGTCCGAACCACGCCGGCGCGGTTCGCGGGCCCAGCATAGAAAGTTGTACAATTATTGGCACTTGGTTTTTACATTGGCGCGATTGGGCCGCGATTGGGGCGTGATCGGGCCGCCATTGCCCCTTATGGGCTGGACTTCACGGCCCCGCATCGCCACGTTGCCGGCGATATGGCCCCCGATACCAGCCTTGCCCCCTCCCGCGTCGCCGGCCTCGATGGCCCGGCCGGCGCCGTGCGCCCGCTTGTCGATCCGTTCGGCCGGACGATTTCCTATCTGCGCGTCTCGGTCACCGATCGCTGCGATTTCCGCTGCGTCTATTGCATGCCCGAAGCGATGACCTTCCTGCCCAAGGCCGAAGTGCTCAGCCTTGAGGAAATCGACCGCCTCGCCTCGGCATTCGTGCGGCGCGGCACCCGCAAATTGCGGCTGACCGGCGGTGAACCCCTGGTCCGGCGCGGCATCATCGATCTGGTGCACAGCCTTGGCCGCCATCTCAAAACCGGCGCACTGGAGGAACTGACTCTCACCACCAACGGCTCGCAACTGGTGCGTTTTGCCGATGATCTGCGCAGCGCCGGGGTGCGCCGCATCAATGTCAGCATCGATACGCTCGATCCCGACAAATTCGCCGAAATCACCCGCTGGGGCCGGCTGGCACAGGTGCAGGACGGCATCGCCGCCGCCAGCGCCGCCGGGCTGCACGTCAAACTCAACATGGTGGCGCTGGCCGGCGTCAATGATGGCGAAATCGAAGCAATGATGGCATTCGCAGCAGAGGGCGGCCATGATCTCGTGCTCATCGAAACCATGCCGCTGGGTGAAATCGGCGTCGATCGCGTCGATCACTATCTGCCGTTGAAACGCGTGCGCGCCGACCTGGAAACCCGCTGGACGCTCGATGACCTGCCCGACAATACCGGCGGCCCGGCGCGCTATGTGCGGGTGCGCGAAACTGGCCAGCGCATGGGCTTCATCACGCCGCTCACCCATAATTTCTGCGAAGGCTGCAACCGCGTCCGCCTCACCGCCACCGGCCAGCTTTATCTGTGCCTGGGCCAGGACGATGTCGCCGATCTGCGCAGCGTCATCCGCGCCACCGCCGATGAAACCACGCTCGACGCGTCGCTCGACGAGGCGATCTCGCGCAAGCCCAAGGGCCATGATTTCGTCATCGATCGCCGCGCCGCCGCCCCCGCCGTCCGGCGCCACATGAGCGTCACTGGTGGCTGATCCGACAATCGCCATGCAAACGTCGACACCAGTGCCAAGGCTGGCGCTGGTCGGTTCCGACGCGCCCGCCGCCCAACTCGCCTGCGAGGAACTGCGCGCCCGCTACGAATTCGTCAGCATCGCCGAAGCCGACGTCATTGTCGCGCTGGGCGGCGACGGGTTCCTGCTGCACACCCTCCACCAGGCGCTGTCGGCGCAAACGCCAAAGCCGATGTTCGGCATGAATCGCGGCACTGTCGGCTTTCTGATGAACGAGTTCAGCGCCGATGATCTGCCCGCCAGGATCGCGGCAGCGCGCAGCTTCACGCTGCACCCGCTGTTGATGACAGCCACCACCGTCAGCGGCGAAACCGTCCGCTGGCCGGCATTCAACGAAGTCTCGCTGCTGCGCGAAACCCGCCAGACCGCCAAGATCGAGATCGCCATCGATGGCCAGGTCCGCATGGAGGAATTGATCTGCGACGGCGTCATCGTGGCGACGCCCGCCGGATCCACCGCCTATAACCTTTCCGCCAATGGCCCGATCCTGCCGTTGCAGACCGATCTTCTGGCGTTGACCCCGATCAGCCCGTTCCGCCCGCGGCGCTGGCGCGGCGCGCTGTTGCCCGAAACCAGCGTCATCGAATTCCGCGTTCTGGAGGCCGAAAAACGCCCGGTGTCGGCGGTGGCGGACCAGACCGAAGTTCGCGATGTAGCGACGGTGCGGGTAGCGTCGGAACCTGGCATCAGCCTGAAATTACTGTTCGATCCCGGCTATGCGCTGGACGATCGCATCGTGCTTGAACAGTTCACCAGTTGAAGCGGCTGTTGTCCAACGGGTATCCGGCGCGATTTGGCGGAGAAAGTTCGTAACCATGGCCGCAGTACTGCCCCGCATCCGTACCCGGCTCTACCGCGTTCTCGCCGATCTTCGCCGGCAATATTACAACCGCGTCTGGGGCATGGACATCGGCCACGAGGTGCTCATCTCGTCTTCGGCAAAGCTGGATCGCACCAACCCGCGCGGCGTCCATATCGGCGATTGCACGCTGGTATCCTTCGATGCCGCGATTCTCACCCATGATTTCGTCGGCAATCGCCATGTCGATACCTGGATCGGCAGCCATTGCTTTGTTGGTGCGCGCACCGTCATCATGCCTGGTATCCGCATCGGCAACCATTGCGTCATCGGATCCGGCGCCGTCGTCACCCATGACGTGCCCGACAATTCACTTGTCGCCGGCAACCCGGCGCGCATCCTCAAAAGCAATATCGTCACCGGGCGCTGGGGGATTCGCGACCCAAAATTCCTGCGCAAGGAAGGCATAATGGCGCAAGAAGCGCCGGACTGACGGCGCCGCGATTACCGCATCGATCGCCCGATGAGCGCCCGGACGATAATCCGCGCCTTGTCCGGCTGGCCGCGCAACAACCGCCGCACCACCAGCGCCAGCGTGAACAGCCAGTGCCACGGCAGCAATAACGGTCGGTGCCGGCCCACAAAGGCCAGCCGGGACCGCGCCAGCCAATATTCCGAGAGAAGCGACCGCGCGCCTGGCCCACCGCCCGAACCGATCGACCCGCCTTCCTTGTGGAACACCACCGCTTTATCGGCAAAGCCGGTCACGAACGCCGCATCGCCCAGCGCCTTGTTGCGAAACGCCCAGTCCGCTTCCTCGAAATACAGGAAATAGCGTTCCTCCATCAGGCCGATACGCTCCAGAAACGCCCGCGACACCGCCAGCGACGCGCCCAGCACAAAACCGGTTTCGGCAACGACCTGCGCCGGATCGTACGGCGCCGACGCCAACGCGCCCTGGTGAATCCCCTGCGCGGCGCCGGCCCACAGGTTGAAACGATGGCCATTCAACGCCTGCACCGTATCAGGCCGCCAGTAATAGCGCACGATCGTGCCGCACATGCCGATCCGCGGTACTGCCGCCATATGGCGCTGCAACGCCTCGGCGGTATCGGCATCGACAACCGTATCGTTGTTGAGCAGCCAGAACCAGTCGATCGCCGCATCAGCCAGCAACAGCCGCAGCCCGATATTATTGCCCCCGGCAAAACCCAGATTGCCACCCGAATCAACCAGCACCAGCGAATCATCCGGCCCCAGCACCGCGCCGGCAATGCCATCGGCGGCAATCCGGCGGCAGCGCAGCGGCTTTGGCAGCGGCGGCGTGCCATACCCGGCCATCGCTTCCGACGCGGCGGTCGCCGGTTGCGCGCCTGCAGCCCACGCCTCGATCCGCTCCATCGATCCATCGGCCGAAGCATTATCGACAACGATCACCCGCAACGGCACGCTGCTGCGCAAAAGCGATTCCAGCGCCTCGATGGTGTCGGCCCAGCGATTCCAGTTGACCAGCACAACGCCCATGCGGGCGGTCGCCTGCCCGGCGTCGGTTGTCGCCCGCTTTTCGAATTGCGCGTCCATCTGCGGCCGATCTCCGCCCAACCGATTGATACGCCCGAAAATATGCTCGGCGGCGGGCGCGGCCATCGCCGGATTGATGGGCGAACGGCGCGCCGAAGGCAACCGTGCCCCCACCATTTCGACAAATCCGCCATCAAGGCTTGCCCCCCCGCGATGACGCCGCTATAGCCGCCGCCTTGCCCTGTTCCGCGGTAGCTCAGTGGTAGAGCAGACGACTGTTAATCGTCTGGCCGTAGGTTCGAATCCTACCCGCGGAGCCAGCAACCTTACATGACAGTAATGCGCCGGCCTGTCCTCGCAATTGGCGCGATGGACGCCAGATCAGCGGCATGTTAATGAATCCTTCGATAGTAACCGGAGGGGACCGCTATGGCTGACGCAACATATTTCGCCGTAAAATCAACCGGCGACGATAATGTCGAAAAAATTTACATTGCCAAGGTGGTGTCGGCATATTCACCCAGCACCAGCCTGTCCGCCAATGCCCCCGCCGATGTAAAGGCGACCGTCACAGCGCTTGAAGCAATGCTCGCTGGTGCAACCGTTGCGGTCATCCCGCCGGGCACCATCGGCAACGAAGGTCAGTTGATCAGCTGACCCCGGCGCGTTCCGCCCGAGCGCGCACGGTGGCTGACGCGCTCGCAATCGCCATCACGACCGCAATCGGCACCGCCAGACAGTGCGGGGTCACGCGGCTTGCCGATGTAACCGGGCTGGACCGCATCGGCATGCCGGTCTGGCAGGCGGTGCGGCCATGGGGCCTGTCGCTGTCCGTGCACCAGGGCAAGGGGCTGGACGTTTCGCAAGCGCGGCTCGGCGCCTGTATGGAGGCCATTGAATGCAGCCATGCCGAAGCCTGGACGGCACCGGCCGAACATTGTGCCTTCGCCGATCTGCCGCCCGGCGAGCGCGCCGCCGCCGCCGATGATTTTGCAACCACGCGCGGCGCCTTCGATGATCGCACCGCCATCGATTGGGTCGCCGCCGAACGGCTGGATGGGCCAGGTCGCCTGTGGGTGCCGGCAGCATCGGTGTCGCTGGATTTCACAACGTCTGCCCCGCCCGGCATCGCCCGCACCAGCAACGGCCAAGGCGCCGGCTTCGATGCGGATTTCGCCGGTTACAAAGCCTTATGCGAATTGATCGAGCGCGACGCCTTTGCCGAATGGGCCAGCGGCAACATCGTCACCCGCCTCGATGACGAAATCGATCTCGCCAGCACCGCGTTCGGCTGGTTCTCCGCCCTCCACGCCCGCTGCGCCGCGCTCGGTATCCGCGTCCGCGCCTATCGCCTGCCCGCCGTCATCGCCATGCCGGTCATCGCCGTCGAACTGCACGATGCCAGCGGCGAGGCCGCGTCCCACCCGCACGCCAGCGGCACCTGCGCCCATGCCGACCCCGAAGCCGCGCTGCGGGGGGCGTTCACCGAGGCGATCCAGGCCCGGCTGACCATCATCGCCGGGGCGCGCGACGACCTCGGGCTTGATCACCCGGCGGCGCGGCGGCCCAGCTTCGGCTATGCACTGGCCCGTACCACGCCGGCGCCGCTGGCCTTTGCATCGCTATGGCCGGGTGCCGAGCCGCAATCGCCCGGGGCCGCGCTTGTGCAAGCGGTGTCGATGCTGGCGGCGGCCGGCCATGACAAGGCGGCGCGCATCATCGTGTCCCCGTCTGGCAGCCCGGTGGTGACGGTGCGGATGGTCGTGCCCGGCCTCGGCCTCGGCGCGCGGCGGCGCGTCGTATGAATTATCACGCCGCGCGGCGGCGCGTCTTATGAATTACTCTGCCGCGCGGCGGCGTACCGCATGAATTACCGCGCCGATGTCATCCCGGTGTTCGCCGGCCCCAGCCTAAGCGCCGCCACGCTGGCCCCGCCCTTCCTCCTGTTGCCCCCCGCCGGCGCAGGCGACATGCTGCGGCTGCTGAACGGACCGCCCTGCACGGTTGTGCTCATCGACGGCGTGTTCGATTCGCGACCGGCGGTGTGGCACAAGGAAATCCTCGTCCTGCTCGCCCGCGGTTTCCGCGTCATCGGCGCCGCCAGCATGGGCGCCTTGCGCGCCGCCGAGCTGGCGCCGTTCGGCATGATCGGCTGCGGCGCCATCTTCCGCGCCTACGCCGATGGTCGGCTGGTGGCGGATGACGAGGTTGCCGTCACCCATGCGCCGGTCACGCTGGGCTCACGCCCGCTCAGCCTCGCCCAGGTCGATGTCCGCGCCACCCTGTGCGCGGCGCTGCGGGCGGGGGCGATCGATGCGGCCGCGGCGCGGCGGCTGCGCGGCGTTTCGGCGGCGATCCATTACCGGGACCGCGACTGGCTGGCGGTGTTCAGCGCGGCCGGCGCGGCCCCGGCGCTGCGCGCGGCGGTGACGGCCCATGCCTTCAGCCTGAAGGCACGCGACGCGCGCGCGGCGCTCGATCTTGCCTTGCAAGCAGCAGTTCATACAAATTGGCGAGAGCCGCCGCATACGCTGTTTCTGGCCCGGCTGGCAGCGTCGGTGGGTGTAACGCTCAGCCCGGCGGCGGCGAAGCTGCAACCTTGACTTCAACGCCGATCTTGCGGGCTGCATCGATAAACTGCTGATCAATCGTCATGATATTGGTCCAACTGCCGGTTGAGTCGCGATGGTTCACACTGCCGATGTTGATGCCGATAACCTTGCCAGTCGTCAGATCGATCAACGGCGCGCCATCGAAACTGGGGTCTGAATCGCTGCGGCTTGAAAACTGGGCGCGCACAACCGGCAGGTCGTCCCCCGGAAGTTCACTGGTAACCGCAGCCTGGGCAGTTGCCCACATCGTCTTGGTCTTGCCGATCGCAAAGCCTAGCACGGCGCCCTTCAGGTTGCGCTCGGTGATGACGTCGCTTGTATTGGCCAACGCCAGCGTCAGCGGCGGCGGCAGTTGCGGCACCGTCCCGGCGTCATTGGGTGCCGGCGCCAGCCGCAGGAAAATGATGTGCCGGGATGTCGCGCCGGCGTCGGAGGCGCCGGGTATGTCGCGGCCGTATTTGATTTGGGAAACGATGAAACGCCGATCAAAATCCTCGCGGCCGGATTGCGAGAAATCGATCGAGCAGGCGTCAAAATCGCTCAGCTTGGTCAGTGTCTTGTCATCGTCAAGCTCAACAGTGACCGCGATGCCGGGGGCAATCATGAACACGGTCGATGCGACCGGGCAATTTTCGTCGGCATTGCCGACCGATTTCAACATGGTGGCGAGCGACACCTGCGCTGCATCGGCTTCGGGCCAACTCGCTTTGTCGATGACAGGCTTGCCGTCGGCACCGAAGTACACGAACGCCGAATCCACCTCATCCTGTGCATAGGGCTTGTCGGAATCGGGCCCAAGCCGCCAGGCGGCGATCAAGCCGAAAAACACCATGCCGAGCACCGATGCGACGCGGAATGTGTTGCGGATTATAGCCTGGCGGCGAACAGGCGCCCTGTCGGAACCACCACGCAGCCAGGGCAGCACGTTCGACAAGGCATCGGCGATGATGTCGGCGACCAGAAACTGTATGAGCAACACCGCTGCCGCCGTCGTCAGCACGACCGTGACGATGAACCATGTGGCGGGATCTTCTTCCTTCTCCGCCCACCACAACAGGCCACCGGCGATGCCGGATTCGGCAAGCGCCATGAAGATGGCGGCGATAAACCAGCGCCGCCGCAGAGCGGCACGATCGGCCTTGGCCTTGGCGACGGCCTTTTCGCTGGCCTCGACAAATCTTGTTTCGAGCGGATCGAGCTTGGGGTAGCTGCGGGCCTCGGCCAGCGCCAGTTCGCCCAGCGTTTCCTCCGGGAATTGCTCCCAGCGTTCGGCGCGCAACCGAAACGCGTGGCGGTTGCGGACTGCGGCGAAATTTTCCTCCACCCAGCCGACCAGCCGCGCCCAGTTGCGTACCAGTGCCTCGTGCGCAACCTCCACGTCGGATTCGGGGCCGATGTCGCCGGCCGGGGAAATGCGGATCAACCCGGCGTCGCGCCAGGTGCGCAGCACTGCGTTGACGTTGTCGCGCGCCACCGAAACCACATCGAGCGCCGAACGGTTTACCCGCCGGCTGGTCGCCTCCTGCCCCGACCCCGTCGTCACCAGTTCCAGAAAAATCCGCCGGCTCAACACCTTGTCCTGGTCCAGCCGGATGCCATCGAACACCTCGTCGGCGCGGCGGGCAAGGATATCGCGCGGGTTGCCGCCCAGATCCTTGTAATCCTGCATCCGCATCGGGCTGCCATCGGGGCGGCGCTTCCAAAGTTCATTGAGGGTGAATTGCAGCAACGGCAGCCCCGCCGGCTCCCCCAGCACGCTGTTCACCAACTCGCTGGCCAGCCCCGGTTCAAAGCCAACCCCCAGCCGCTGCGCCGGCAATTCGATGGTGTCGCGCAATTCCCCGGCACGCAGCGCGCTGATCACATAGCGCCCGGCGTCGAACAGCGCCGCAAACGCCTCATTCACGCGCACATAGCTGTCGAATTCGCTGCGCATGGTGATGATGACCTGGTGGCGCAGGCTGCCGCCGGTCGCCGCCGCCGCCAGTGCATCAAGGAACAATTGCCGCGACGCATCGATGGCCGGCGAATGCTGGGCATCGTCGGGCAAGAGCGTGAAAACCTCCTCGAACTGGTCGATCGCCAGCACCACCGGCACGCCGCCGGCATCCAGCGCGCGCGGCAGGTCTTCCGGCTTTTCGATCGGCCCCCAGGCCGCAACCAGCGCCGCCAGCGGATCGCCCCCCGGCACGATCGGATCGGGGTAGGCCCAGCGCCCGCTGTCGACCAGCCCTTCGCCCGACAGCCCGCCCGCCTGCAATTCGGGGATCAATCCCGCCCGCACCACCGATGATTTGCCCGATCCCGACAGGCCGGTCACCGCCAGCAGCCGGTGCTGCTTGACCAACGCGATGATCTCGATAATGGTGCGATAGCGACCAAAGAAGGAACCGCTGTCGCTTTCGCCAAAGGCCATAAGGCCCTTGTACGGCGATTGCCCGCCAGCGGCGGCGCGCGCCGCCGCCTGATCAAAGGCGCAGACAAGCATGGTGCGCGGCCGTTCGCCGGCGTGGATACGCACGGTCTGCCAGAAATTGATCGTCGATTGCAGTTCGGTGCGTTCATCCGGCCCGGCCATCGCGGCCCCCGCCTCCTGCACACCCGCCTGAAAGCCCGCGACATCGGCGAGAAATCCGGCGCTGGGGTCTTCGCCTTCCGCATTCATCCGCTTCAGCAACGCGACATGCTGTTCGCGCATCCGCGCCATGGAAAGCCGTGGTGGCGGCACGGCAAAGCCATAGCCTGGCGCGACATCTGGCGGTGCCGGCAGCGGCGTCGAAACGGCCCGGATCGGCCCCTCTTGCGGTGCATCATCATGGGGCGGCACCTCATCAGCCATCGAGCGCCTCCACCACCTGTTTCAACCGGTCGCCCAGCTTGCCGACATATTCGCAATTGCTCAGCAGATTCTTGTCGACCGTATAGAACTGATCGCCGGTAAAGCTGCGCAGCTTGTCGACCGCATCGGTCAATGCGTTCGACGGCTGGTTAGGGTCAAGGCCAGCCGTTGCGAACACCGTGGCGACATCAACCTTCGCCTCGAACAGTGCATCCGGCGCCGGATAAATCGCACCCTTGGCCACAGTATCCAGCAACCTTTCGAGTGTCGGCCATTGATATTTCGATTCGCCCACCGGCCGGTTCATCATATCCTCCAGCCCCGACGTCAGGTCCTTGATGCGCTGCCAGCGGTCATGCTCGATGACCAGCGCGATCAGGCTGGCGATGGCGGCATCCAACCGGTCGAGATCGTCATCCAGCTTTTCGCGGTCGCCATCACCCGGCAGGCCCGGCGCCACCGCCGCCTGCATTTCCGCCATGCGGCCGGGAAAATTCAGGTTGGACATGCCATCGGCGCGGCCCTTTATCTGGCCATTCAGATCGGCAAGTTTCGGCCCGGTGACGTCGGACAGCCATTCGACAACGGCGCGCAGCGGCGGCACGGCGGGCCAGTTCAGCGCCGCATCGCGCAACGCCGATTGCGCCGGCACCAGGCTTTCGCCCACCCATGGCACATCGGATTCGGTCAATTCGGCCGCCGTCACCTTGCCGGTGATATCGCGCACCAGATCGTCCAGCGTCGTCCTGTATTCACGGATGTCGCCGCGTGTGTCAGGGGCCGGCATCCGGGTCATCACCGATGCCAGCGGCACATACACGGTGCGTCGCATGTGATCGACCCGGTCGTGCAGAAACTTCAGCGCCCCCAGCTTGGTCGCGATGGCGCACAGGCTGACGATATCGGTGCGATAGCGCTGCATCACGCCCTTTGTGCCGGCATCGCGCGCGGCCGTCGCCAGACCGGTCAGTTCCGAAGGTTCGAATGCCGGCTTGTCGCGCAGCGCAATGCCCAGCGCATCGGCCAGTGTTTCCAGCCGATCCTCGCTCGGCTTCTTGATCCACAATTGGTTGATCAGCGCCGGCAAGCTGCCCGATTTCGTCGCCCAATCGGTCAGCGACAGGGCGATTTCCATCATCCCCTGCCCGGCATCGGTGACCACCGCCGACAATTTCAGCTCCAGCTTGGTCCAGGCAAACATCTTCAGCGCGTCATAATCGTCGAACAGCGCGACGATGACTTCGCAAAGGCACTCAAGCTGCGCGCCGGTCGGTGCTGCGCCAGGCGATGTTGGCGGCGCGCTCGCCATCAGGGCCAGGTGCCGGCGGCGGTCGCATCGGCGACAATCGTCGTCAGCGGCACCCCGCTGTTATACGCCAGCGAGCCCGACCGGTGCAGCGCCACCGGCTGCCACCCCTGCGTGAACACCGGCGCTCCCGACGATCCGGGTTCGCTGTTGGTCGTGTAATTGACCCGCGAATTGCCTTCCAGGCTGACAAAGGTGCCGCCGCCGAACTTCAGCGGCGCGCCCATCGGGTGCTGCAGGATGAAATAGATATCGCCCTGCTGGAAACTGTACGGCGCCGGCGTCGGCACCGGCGCGCGCCCCGTCCCCTTGGGCAATTTGACCAGCGCATAATCCAGCGCATCGACCGGACTGAAACCCTTCAACCAGCCCGCGTCATCGCCCTCCAGCGGATAGGGATCGCCCGGCTGTTCAACGCCGCTGGCATCGGTGCGCGCCGAAAAACGCACCAGCGGCTGCGTCGCATTGGGCTGTTTCAGATCCTCGATGACATGACGGTTGGTCAACACCACATCATCGGCAATCAGGAAGCCCGAACCGACACCCACCACCTGGCCATTGGCGCTGTTGGTCACTTCGAACCGGCAAACGCTGTCTTCCACTGCGGCCATCTGCGCCCGCCACACGCCAACGTCCTGCAAGGCGTTGTTCTTCAACACGATGCCCTGCAACTGCGGCGTCGGATCGCCTGTGGCGGTCAACACCAGCACCGGCGCCAGTTCGCGCAGCCAGGGGTTGCCCGGCCGCTGCGCCAGCGCGCCCTGGATCAGGTCATCAAGCCGGCCGTTCATCTGCGCCCATTCGACCAGATCGAGGACAATCTCGTCCATCGGACCGGCGCGGGTGATGCCGGACAGCTTTGTGTCCAGCTCGAACCGCGTCATCAGGTTCAGATCGTCATAATCGCCAAAGGCATTGCCGAGCGCCGCGCAGAAGATCTTGCGCTGGTCCTTGTCCAAGGCTTTCAACATGGCCCGACGTCCCCCGCCTCAACCTTCGCGCGAACGACAGCCGTCGCCGCCACTTGCCTGTAAATGATCATGCAATAATAATGATTGCAGGGAAACTGCCAATTGCGGCGGCGCTACCATCAAAAGGTGGTAACACTGTCGCGGCGCAGAACGACCATGGCCGCAATGGCGCAGGAGACGAAGCACGATGCTGAACTGCACCGGCGACCCGTTCGAAAACTATCTCAAGCCCTTTGGCTATTCGGTCGTCGTGCTGCCGCGCGAGGATATCCACCCCCTGCAACTAAAGGCCCCGCAAAGCAGCCGCCGACTGGAGGATATCGGCACGCTGGGCAGCATTTTCGCGGCCAGGGACATGGCGCTGCCGCCGGTCATCAGCGCGGCCACCATGGACCTGTCAGGCCAAAGCTCGGGCAATCTGAATGTCGGGGTCGGGCTCAAGCTGTTCGGCAGCGCGCTGGCGGCGGTCGGCCTGTCGCCCATTGGCCTGTCCGCCGGTTTCGACAAGGCGCAAACGCTCAGCTTCCAGTTCGGCGGCGTCACCCGTGAAAGCGTCGAATTCGGCGCCGTCGACAGCTATCTCGCCAAGGCCGATTTCAAGGCCGCCGGGCCATCGGTGCGGGCGCTGCTGGATGCCGGCAGCCTGTTTGTCATCCTCGCCGTGCTGCGTGCCAGCAAGATCAACATCACCGCCAGCGACAGCCAGGGCCGCGAAGCCGCCATCGACGTTTCGGCGCTCAGCGGGCTTTTGGGCGGCAATATCAAGGTCAACCCGGTCGATGCCCGGTCCTCCACCGTCTCCATCGATACCGGCGTGCCGCTGGCGTTCGGCGTCAAGGCGGTCTGCATCTCGCGCACCGGCAACCGCTATACCGGCATAAAGGCGCCATCGCCCGATGATGTCGTGCTGGAGGGCGTGCGGCTGACGCCGGATGAACCAGTACCGGCCTATGCGGCGCCGGATCTGGTGTTCTGATGCTGGCATCCCGGCTGCGCATCGACGCGTGCGCATCGACGAGCGCGCATCGACGCGTGCGCATCGACGAGCGCGCATCGACTTGCCGGCGTAACATGCCTAAATACCGCCACTGGCAATCCTGAAGCGCATAGGGGGGGGAATGGCCGACATCTTCCTGTCCTATAATCGCGAGGACCAGGCCATCGCCCGGGCCTTTGCCGATGGGCTGTCCGCCGCCGGTTTCTCGGTGTGGTGGGACGCGACCCTGCGGTCGGGACAGGCCTATGACGAAGTCACCGAAGCCGCCCTGCGTACCGCCCGCGCCGTCGTCGTGCTGTGGTCGCCGCGATCGGTGGTGTCACGCTGGGTGCGGGCCGAGGCAACCGCCGCCGATCACAACCACACGCTGATGCCGGTGACCATCGAGGCCTGCGAACGCCCGATCATGTTCGAACTGACCCAGACCGCCGATCTGACGGAATGGCGCGGCGAACCCGATCACCCGGCCTGGCGCGCGCTCATCGCGGATCTGCACAATTTCATCGGCATTCAGGCCGGCGCCGGCGAAACGCTTGAATCGCGCCCGCTTGCCGCGCCAACCGCCTTTCCGGCAAGGTCGCCCCCCCCCGTCACGCCCATCACCCCCGTCCTCGCCGTGCTGCCATTCGACAATCTCGCCGGCGATCAGGAAATGACCTATTTTTCCGACGGCATCAGCGAAGAAATCCTCCACACCATCGCCCGCGCCCATGGCCTCAGCGTCATCGGCAAGACCTCCAGTTTCCAGTTTCGCGGGCCCGACAAGACCACAAGGCGGATCGTCGATGAACTCAATGCGACGCACATGCTCGACGGCTCGGTGCGGCGCACCGGCAACCAGGTCCGCATCAGCGCGCAATTGATCGATACCGCCACCCAGATGACGCTGTGGAGCGACCGGTACGACCGCGACCTCACCGATATCTTCGCGTTGCAGGATGAAATCGCCGCCGCCATCGCCGCTGCTCTGGACGCGCATTTCACCCCTGCCAAAACGCCCATCGCCATCGATCCCGAAGCCTATGATCGTTATCTGAAGGCCCGCGCCATTTATGCGCAGGACATGACATCGGCGGACATGGACCGCTGCATCGCATTGCTGACCGAAACCGTCACCCGCGCGCCCGATTTCGCCATGGCCTGGGGGCTGCTGGCGATGTTCCGCGGCCTCGCCCTGCCGCGCAACAGCTTTGCCGATGGCGCGACCCTGCGGCCGACGGTGGAGGCCGCCGCCACCCGCGCCATCGCGCTCGATCCCGCCTGCGGCCCGGCCTTCATGGCGCTGGCGCTGCTCACCCCGGCGTTTTCCGAATATGCCGAAAAACGTCGGCTGGCCGACCAGGCGTTCCAGCTCACCGCCGGCGACCCGGCGGTGGCGGTATTCTATGCCGTATCGCTGTCCACCACCGGGCAACTCCGCGAAGCCTGCCGGGTGCTCGACAATCTCGTCAAAAGCGAGCCACTCAGCCCCTATTACGCCGCCCTGCGCGCCCATTTCTACCGGTCTGCGGGCGAAACCGAAACGGCCCGGCGCATCGCCGGCGATGTCGTGGCAGAATTTCCGGATTCGCTGATCGGCCAGCTCGTTCTCGGTTTCATCACCGCCTATGATGGCGATCTGGCCGCCGCCGCCGCCATCGCCGCGGCCGTCCCCGGCGATGCATTGCGCAACCTGCGGCTGCTGGTCGAATTCCTCAAAACCGCGCACGACCTGTCGCCCACCGAACGCACCGCCTTTGTCCGCAAATCGCTGGCCGCCACCCTGCCCGTCACCTACATCGTCCAGGCTGGCGTGGCCGCCCATGCCGGGGAAGCGGACGCCGCCTATGATCATCTGCTCGGCGGCATCCGCGACCACCGGCCCATCGCCTATGACGCCAATGACGAAGGCCGCGGCGTCGCCCGCGCCAATACTAGCGGCGCGCTGTTCGGCTTCCACAGCGAGGCGCTGCGCCGCGATCCGCGCTTTGCCCAGGTCTGCGTCCGGCTCGGCCTGTATGATTATTGGCGCAGCACCGGGCTGTGGCCGGATTGCGCGGCACAGATTGCGCCCTTTTATGATTTCGAGGCGGCCTGTGCCGAGGCTGCCACCGATCTTGCCCCGCAGGAGCTGCGCCAACCGTGACAGCATCGATCACCGCACCACCCCAGCCCCAGCCACGGCTTTGCATTGGCGTTACCGGGCACCGCCAGGACAATGCCGCCTTTGATGCCAATGCCGGTGCCGTCGCGGCGGCACTGGGCGAGGTGCTCGACATCATCGCCGCAGCCGCGGCCACGCGCGCCGCCGCTTCCGCGACCGTCTCCGCTCCCGCACCCTCCCCCGTCCCCCGCCTGCATTCGCTGCTCGCCGGCGGTTTCGATCAACTGGCGGCGACCGCGGCGCTCGATCGCAACTGGGAACTTGTCGCCATCCTGCCGTTCGGCAAGCTGCTCAACGCCGCCATCAACGCCCATCCCGTCACCCCGGCCGAGGCGCGGGCGTTGCTGGAGATCGGCAGCGGGGGCGTCGATGGCGGCGGTTGCAGCGAAGCGGTTCGGGTCCGCGCCGATGCGATCTTGTCGCTGGAAACCCGCGGCCGCTGCTTTGCGCTGGCCGATCGCGACGCTGTCATCACCGCCGATCTGCTCGCCGCCCTCGACAATCCCGCCGATGCCGGCCGCGCCCGCGCGCTGGCCGCACATACCGCCGAACGCGCCGCCATCGCCGGCCGGGTGATGATCGAACAGTCGGATGTCGTCATCGGCCTGTGGGACGGCACCACCACCAATCTGGTCGGCGGCACCGGCCACACGATCTTTTCGGCGCTTGAACATGGCGCCCCCATCGTCTGGATCGATCCGCGCACGCCGGAAAAATGGCGCATTCTGCAGGCGCCGGAATCGCTGGCCGGCATCGGCGCCAGCATGCCACCCGCGCAGGACCGCGCCACGATGCTCACCGAAATGGTCCGCGCCGTGCTGAGCCCGGCCACCGGTGATGATGCCGAAACAGGGCCGCGCGCGCTCGATACCGAACGCTGGCACGATCGCAGCAGCCGCTTCTGGCACGGCTATCGCCGGGTCGAGGCGCTCTTCGGCGCGACCAGCTGGAAAGCCCGGCTCGGCTCGCTTCTGCAACGCTATGAACGCCCCGATGCCATCGAAACCGGCAGCGGCGCGGCGCTGCTCGCCGCCGGGCGCGCATTGCCGGGGCAGGAAACCGGCTTTGCCGATCGCATCGGCGCACTGGTGCTCAGGCGCTTTGCCTGGGCCGATGGCATTTCATCCTATCTGTCCGACAATTACCGCGGCGGCATGACGCTGAACTTTCTGTTTTCGGCGCTCGCGGTGACCGGCGGCATCGCCTATCTGCCCGTGGCCTCACCCGACCAGAAATGGATCTTTGCCGTTATCGAGGCGACGCTGCTGGCGGCCATCGTCATCAACACCGGCATCGGCCAGCGCCGGCGCTGGCACGCGCGCTGGTTCGAAACCCGGCGCGTCGCCGAATATCTGCGGCAGGCACCGGCGCTGCTGCTGATGGGCGTCGCACGCGCGCCGGGCCGCTGGCCGCGTGGCACCAGCACGTCCTGGCCCGAATGGCTGGCGCGCCAGGCGCTGCGCGAGGTCGGCCTGCCGCGTGTTACCATCACCGCCGCCTATCTGCGCCAGTCGCTGTCGACGCTGCTGCTGCCGCATGTCATCAGCCAGCGCGACTATCACCGTTTCAAGGCCAGGCGCCTTGCCGACGCGCATCACCGGCTCGATGTGCTATCGGGCTGGATGTTCAATTTCGCCATTGTGGCGGTGGTCGGCTATCTGTCGATCAAGCTGATGAGCGTGACGGGCGTGCTCGATTATCATATGGAACCGCCAGTATCGCTGGCATTTACTTTCTTGGGCGTCGCCCTGCCGACCTTTGGCGGCGCCATCGCCGGCATCCGCTATTTCGGTGATTTCGAACGCTTTTCGGCGATTTCCGACGTGACGGCAGAAAAACTCGACGCCGCGGTCGATCGCATCGAATTGCTGTTGCAAGCACCCGACGCCGGGCTGGATTATGCCCGTGTCGCCGAACTGGCGCACCTTGCCGACGCGATTGTCGTCGCGGAGATCGAAAACTGGCAGGCGGTGTTCGGCGGCAAGCATATCACCGTGCCGGTATAGTCCCGGCACGCCAATACCGCCGGCGAGCCCGGCAAAACGCCCCAAAGATGCTCTGCACGCGATCGCGGACAATCGCCACCTTGGCGATTTCGCCACAATCCATCAGCGAATAATCCGATAAGCGCGCGGCGTCAGCCGCCGCTTTGCCGGGAATTTGTTCGATTTTTCCACGGCCGGCTGGCTTTTTGCCATTTTCCATCGGATCATGTGTTCAATAACAATAGGGCAATTATCGTTTAAAAGATCGTAAATAAGTTGAACTGATTATTTGAAAAACTTCCCGGATACACCTAATTATCAATAAATTAATTACATCGATTTAATGATAAAGCCTCTATTGTTCGATAAAACGAGCCATTGACTTGCCATATTTTACGTTTGAGTGTCGCCCCGGGGATTTGCTCTGAATAGGCATGAAAACAATGGCCAGTATTTCATGGTTGCAGACCGCAAATTGTCCAATTGCCGCTATTGGCAAGCATGGATGTCAAGGGATCGCAACATGACCATGAGAAAAGTCACCAATTGCCTGATTACGGCCGCATCCATGGCCGGCGCCATGTTCGCGCTCGCATCGCCCGCTTCGGCGCAGAAAATGCCCGATGTCCGCAAATCCGGAAACGCTTTTCATGCCGCGGTCTGCACGACCGTAAATGCGCCGGGCATTGCCCGCTGCTTTGCCCGTGTCGTCACCGACGGGCAAGGCAATATGCTCGGCCGCGACGCCGCCCGCAATATCACGCCATCCGGTCTCAGCCCGGTATCGTTGCAACAGGCGTATAACGTCAGCCCGGCCGCCGGCAGCCAGGCCACGACCATCGCCATCGTCGATGCCTATGGCTACACCAAGGCGGAATCCGATCTTGCCGTCTATCGCGCCCAATTCGGCCTCCCGGCCTGCACGACGGCCAATGGCTGTTTCGCCAAATATAATCAAAAGGGCGTCAAGGGCAGCTATCCCAAGGCAAACACCGGCTGGGCCCAGGAAACCGCGCTCGATCTGGACATGGCCAGCGCCATGTGCCCGAACTGCCGGATCATCCTGGTCGAGGCGACCACCCCGTCGTTCGTCAATCTGGCGACCGCCGTCAACACCGCCGCCGCGCTTGGCGCCCATGTCATCTCCAACAGCTATGGCGGCGGCGAATCCGGCTCATCGTCGTATGAATCGGCCTATAACCACCCCGGCGTCGCCGTTACCGTCAGTTCGGGTGACAGCGGCTATGGCGTCCAGTTCCCGGCCTCCTCGCCGCACGTGATCGCGGTTGGCGGCACCCATCTCGTCACCAGCGCCACCAGCCGCGGCTGGACCGAAACCGTCTGGAACGGCGCCGGCAGCGGTTGCAGCACGCTGTATGCCAAGCCATCGTGGCAGACCGATACGCTGTGCGCCAACCGTACCGTCGCCGACGTATCGGCGGTTGCCGATCCGGCCACAGGCGTTGCGGTCTATGGCCCCGGCACCGGCGGCAAATCCAGCTGGCTGGTGTTCGGCGGCACCAGCGTCGCCGCACCGATCATCGGCGGCGTCTATGGCGCCAATGGCGGCGCCGTGACCGGCGGCGAACCCTATCGCGACAGGGCGCATCTGTATGACGTGGTGTCCGGCAGCAACGGTTCGTGCGGCGGCACCTATCTGTGCACCGGCGTGGTCGGCTATGATGGCCCGACCGGGCTCGGCACGCCGAACGGCACCACACCCTTCTGACAACGCAAACGGCATGGATCGGCTGGCGGCGGGCAACCGTCACCAGCCGATTGCCGTTCTGCCCGGCATCGGTTGATCGCAATCAATTACCGGCGGCGGTCAAATACCCCGGGTCCTTTACATTTGCCGTGCGGGCGTCAGTCGAGTCTGCACCAATCCCAGTAAACACGGAACAAGCCAGCCGGTTTCCGGGATGATTCCACCCAACAACCAAATTGTAAAATGTACAGCCGCCCATGAACACTTCGCATGCCGGGCGGCTCACGACGGCAGGCGGCGTTGCTTTGTTGCAAGCGACATCAGGGCAAGGCCAAAGGCCTGATCTGAGCCCATTGCGCAGATGCGACAATGTTGTCGCATCTGCATGACTTGCGCTTAATGGCCCCTATGGTGCACAATCCGTTGGTATTCGGCGTGAGAAACGCCGTGTAAAAGGCTGGCAATCGCCCGGCCGCGAGGGGTCGGCGTGACAAACGTTTTCAACTGGCTGCAGCGGCTGGGCCTTGAACGCTATGCGTCGGTGTTCTCGGCAAACGATGTCGATGCCGAAGCCTTGCCGTTGCTCGAGGAAAGCGATCTCGAAAAGCTTGGCGTGTCGCTGGGCCACCGCAAGCGCATCCTCAACGCCCTCAAAAATCCCGCCCGAACGGTCCCGCCCGGCCCGCCCGCATCGCCGGTCCTCAGCACCGCCGATCCTGCCACAGAGGCGGGCGAACGCCGGCATCTCACCGTGCTGTTCTGCGATATGGTCGGCTTTACCGAACTCGCCAGCCGCATCGATCCCGAAATATTGCAAACAATCATCCAGCAATATGAAGACGTCTGTACCGCCTGTGTCGAAGCCTATGACGGCTATGTCTTTCAACGGCTTGGTGACGGCATCGTCGCCTTTTTCGGCTATCCGGTGGCGCATGAGGACGAGGCGGAACGCGGCATCCGCGCCGGGCAGGACATTCTTGCCGAATTGTCGCGCATCGAATTCCCGGAGGCCGGGCATGTCTCGGTGCGCATCGGCATCGCCTGCGGCCTTGTCGTCGTCCAGTCACCGGAAAAGGGCGCCATCGGCGATACCGCTGTCATCGCATCGCGGCTGCAATCGATCGCCGCACCGGACAGCATTCTCGTCAGCGGGCGCGTCCAGAAGCTGACCGGCGACCGCTTCGAATATCGGGATCTGGGCGCGCAGAAGCTGAAGGGCATTTTCCAGCCGGTGCCGGTCTGGCAGGTGCTGGCCCTGCGCGGCACCGGCAACCGTTTCGATACCCGCCGCATCGCACCGCTCACCCCGTTCGTCGGGCGCAAGGCGCAAGTCGGCAAACTGCGCGCGCTGTGGCGTGCGGCGACAAGCGGCCAGGGCCAGGTCATCGGCATCAGCGGCGAATCCGGCATCGGCAAGTCCCGCCTCGCCCGGCTGATCGTCGATGAAGCCCGGGCGGAGCCGGGCGCGTGGGTGATCGAGGCGCAATGCTCGCCGTTCCACACGCAAAGCGGGCTCTACCCTTTCGTCAATTCGCTCAGCCGGCTGATCTTCCACAGCGACCCCGATGCCCGGCCGGCGGCCACGACTGGTGCCGATAATGCAACGCGCTGGGAAATGCTGCGCAGCTTTGTCGCGAAAAGCAGCCTGCCGCTTGCCGAAGCACTGCCGCTGCTGGCCGCCCTGTTCGCCATCGATCCGCCGCCCGGCAACGCCGCCCCCTATGTCACCGCCGCCCGCGCCCGGCTGATGACCCGGCATTTCATCATCCAGCTTCTGGTCGAACAGGCGCGCGCCGGGCCGGGCATCCTGCTGGTCGAGGATCTGCACTGGGCCGATCCTTCGGCGCTCGAACTCATCGAATTTCTGATCGAGCGGGTGCGCGACCAGCGGATTTTCCTCATCCTCACCTACCGCCCGGAATTCGACGGCATCGCTGCAACCCATGACCACATCACGCTGCTGTCCCTGTCGCGGCTGCGCGGCATGGCGGTATCGGAACTGGTGCGCCTCGCCTTTGCCGGCCATGATTTTTCCGACCAGGTGCTGCAACAGGTCGCCGACAAGACCGATGGCGTGCCCCTGTATATCGAGGAATTCGCCCGCGCCGTGGTCGAATCCCGCCACGCCAGCCCGGCGTCGCCCGGCGCCGTCGCCATCCCCGATACGCTGCGTGATTCACTGATGGGCCGGCTCGATCTGCTCGGGGAGGCCAAATCGATCGCCCAGCTCGCTGCCATATTGGGCCGCGAATTCGGTCATGATCTGCTCGCCGCGATCTGGCCGGGCGATGCCGGGCCATTGGAATCCGGGCTGGAACGGCTGGGCCAGGCCGGGCTGATCAACCCGGTCAGCGACGGCAACCAGCGCCGCTATGCCTTCAAGCATGCGCTGATCCAGGAAGCGGCCTATGAATCCCTTCTGCGCAGCCACCGCCTGACCGAACACGCCCGCATCGCCGCGATCATCGAAACCCAGTTTCCGGCCATCGTCGCGGCCCACCCGCAAGTCGTCGCGCACCATTATGCCAGCGGCCGCGATCTCGCCAAGGCGGTGCTGTTCTGGCTGGCGGCGGGCCGGCAATCCCTGCAACGCAACGCCCATGTCGAGGCCATCGCGCACCTTGAAAACGCGCTGCGGTCGATCGCCAGCGTCCCCGATATGCCGAACCTGGCGCTGGTCGAGCTTGATATCCAGATCACGCTGGGCACGGCGCTGGTGGTTGCCAAGGGCTATGCCGCCGCCGAAGTCGGCGTGGCCTGGACCCGCGCCCAGGCGCTGTGCAGCAAGGTCGGTGACGTCAACCGGCAGGTCCGCGCGCTGTTCGGCCTGTGGAGCTTTCAGTCGGTCGGCGCCAACCATGATGCCGGGCTGGCGCTGTCCGAGGCCATGCTCGGCCATGCCCGCGCCGCCGGCAGCGAAGACGCCTTCATCATGGGCCATCTGACCATGGCCATGTCGCGTTTTTTCCTTGGCGAATTCCGCGAAGCCCAGACCAGCTGCGAACAATTGCTCGGGGTCTATGATGTCGCCCGCCACGGGGCCCACCGGTTCCAGTTCGGCCAGGATCCGGCCGGAATCGCCAACGCCCTGCTCGGCTGGCTGCGCTGGTTCCAGGGTGACAATGCCGCGGCGGCCGCGGCCGAACGCCGATCGATCGAAATCGCCCGGCAATTGGAACACCCGTTCACCCTGTCCTATGTGCTCGCCTATGCCGGCTGGCACCGCCAGTACAACCGCGACATCGCCGGCGTCGAAAGCATCGCGGCCGAGCTTATCCCCCTGTGCATCGAGGAAAAAATCCCGCTGTTCCTCAGCAACGGTGTCATGCTGATGGGCTGGGCGCTGTGCGAACAGGGCGATACGGACGGCCCTGCCGAACTGTCACGCGGGCTGGGCATGTATCTCGCGACCGGCTCGCGCTGTTTTCTTCCCTATCGCGATTCCCTGATGGCGGAGGCGCTGTCGCAGCGCGGCGACCATACCGCCGCGCTCAAGACCTTCGAAGCCGCTGCGGCCGCCATGGTCTCGACCGGCGAACGCTGGTCCGAACCCGAACTGCACCGCCTGCACGGCGAAGCACTGGATCGGGCCGGCGCCGAACCGGCAATCGTGGAAGCCTGTTTCAACCGGGCGATCGGCAGCGCCCGCTCGCTCGGCGCGCCAGCCTGGGAACGCCTTGCCTCCGCCAGCTATCACGCATGGCTGCAGCGCTGCGGCCGCGCCCCGGCGGCGGGTACGACCATCGAGGCGGCGGCATTGCCGCCCGCTCAGGATGCAGACGCCGGGCAACGCAGCCTGCACCAGCCGGCCCGCTGAACGACAGGAGGGATCCCCCGATGGCGCCAAAAGTCACCACCCAGCCGCAACGCTGCCCCGGCCTGCCGCCCGATGCATTCCTCTATGGCGCCGACACGCCATGGCCACGCGAAAACCAGCCGCATTATGACGGGCTGGCACCGGCCATCGAACCGATCCCCGCCGCGGAAATGGCCGATTGGCAAACCCATGTCGGCACCTATTACCAGAAAACGCTGATCCATTTCGGGCCAAAGGCGGCGTTCGACGTCATCCATGATGTCATCGATGACAAGCCAAGCTACCCCGATCTCAGCGACGAAACCTTTCGCCGCATCATGACGGAGGGGCTGTACAGCAAATATCTGTCGGCGCTCGATCCGCGCGACCGGCTGATGTTCGGGCCGCTGATCACCGATGAAGAACATTATATCTACCTGACATCCGACCAATCGATCATGCGGGTGATCAAGAACCCCTGGCCGGGGGAGGCGGTGGCCCCGTCGATCACGCTGGTCCGCCGCCGCAGGGATGATCCGGATTTCAACTATGAAATCATGGGTGTCGTGCTGCAGGCCTGGAATGCCGAAACAGGCCGCTTCGACCAATCCGACATCTTGCGCCCCGGCGATGGCGAGGCCTGGAATGTCGCCCGCTATTTCGTGCTGCAGGGTGCCATCCATCGCATCAACCTTGTCGATCACCCGGCCGTGCATTTCCCGGCCGATACGATCAACGCGCTGACCAAAAGCGTGCTGCCCAAGCGCAACCTCGTGCTGCGGTTGCTGCAACCGCACATGTGGCTTTCGCTGCCGGTCAACAACGCCGTCCTGGCCGGCGACAAATCCATCATCAACCCCAACACCTGGTATCCGTGGTGCCCGTTCGTGGCAAAGGGTGCGGAGGTGCAAAAGGTCATGCCATTTTGCTGGTACGGGTCGAAATTCTACGCAACCGATGGCCCGGCCAGCGCCAATGGCGAGGCCGATGACTGGTTCGATGCCACCGAAACTTCCTATCTGCCCTATCGCTACGTGCCGGCGCCGCCCGATATCCCGTCGCACTATGGCGAATTCCTCAAGGCCTATTTCGCCCCGATCCGCACATTCTGCCGCGGTGTCATCGACCATATGACCGACACCGACTGGGCAGAGGCCGCTTTCTGGGCCGACCAGATCGCCCCGATGCTGCCCGGCCACCCCGATGGCGCGGCGCTGATCGGCGAGGACGGCCTGGCGCGCAACCAAGATCTGCTCGCCGATCTGTGCGCGCATTTCATCTGGAACGGCGCGATCATGCATTCGTCCGATCATGAATCGCTGCACGAAATGTTCGCCGGGCGCAGCGACAACAGCGGCGGCCCCAACCATCCGCCGCTGCCGGTGCCCTTCGTCATGCGCGTCAAACAACCGATGAACCGCAAATACCGCCGCGAACCGGTGCGGCAACGCGAGCCGGATACCAACTTTCCGAACTGGGCAGCCCGGCTGGCCCAGCAATTGTCCGGCTTCGTCGAACGGTTTTTCCACCAAAGCCCGCTCAGCCTGCCGACCGACCTGTTTTCCGCCGAACTGGCCGACGCGCTGTTCTACAAGCCGCACAATTCGCAATGCCTGACCGATATCCCCCCGGGTGCCACCGGCTGCGACGGCAACCGCGCCTATGCCGGGTTCGACACGCCCGCCCTGTCGGCGCTGGTCGCACAATTCCACGCCGATCTGTTCGCGCTGGATGCCGATCTGGCCCGCCAGCCCCGGCGTCACGTCGTGCCATTGGGTGACATTGCGTCGGGCGTGCAATACTGATCCCGAAGGAAGGGGATCACCATGCCGGGCGAAACCGCCGCCATCACCACGGCCGAATTGCAGCAATGCAGTTTGTTTGCCGCCATGGCGCTGCCCGATCTTGATCGGCTGGCCAAGCAGATCCGCACCCAAAGCTATGATCGCGGCGAGGTGGTGATCGAATATCTGTCCAGCACCAGCGATGTCTTCCTGCTGCTCGAAGGTCGGTTGTTGGTGAACCGGTTTTCGGCGTCGGGCACCGAAGTCGGTTATGGCCGCATGACGCCCGTCTGTTATTTCGGTGAACTCGCGGCGTTCGATGGTGCGCCGCGTTCGGTCAACATCGCGGCGCTCACCCCGGCGCGGCTGGCCCGCATCCCGGCGGCGACCTTCAAATCCATGATCGCCACCACGCCATCCCTGGCCAACGCCCTGTTGATCGACATGGCCAACCGCATCCGCGACCTCAGCAACCGCCTGTACGAATCGAGCGCCGTCAGCGTGCCGGGTCGGCTGGAGGCGGAATTGACCCGCATGGCGGTATCGCAAGGCGTGTCGGGCGACGGCGGCGTCATCGAAGGCATGCCGACCCATGCCGAACTGGCAACGGTCATCGGCGGCCAGCGCGAAACCATCACCCGGGCGCTGGGCCGGCTGGTCGATCTCGGCATCGTCGCCAAAAAGGGTCGCAGCCTGGTCATCCTCGATTTCGACGGCCTGATGGCACGCACCGAAGATGCCGAAGGCTAGCTGATCCGGTCTCGCGGCACCGGCGCGCGATTTATTCCCGAACAGATTTTCACCCTGTGACGTCGATCACAGCGACATCACGACGGCATCGGTAGAAGGAGGGCATCGCCGGAGACGGCACCCGAATTCGGAGAAACAAGCATGAGCCGGGCCACCCTTTATTCGATCGCCGCCATGATGATGATCTTCGGCATGCTGAGCGGCACCGCCGCCGTCATCGGCATCTGACCAGCCACCCGAACAAGACAGGCCAACCCCCGCGCCGCCATCACCCCGGCAAACGCCCTCACCATTGACTTGCCCGATCATCGTTCGCACACCCTTGGGGACCGCGAATTGCATCGATCAGGAACGCCGCCGGCATGTCACGCAAGATATTGGTCGTCGAAGATGACGCCACCGCCGCCGCCTTCATCGGCAAGGGCCTCAGCGAAGCCGGCTTCAATGTCGATCGCGCCGACAATGGCCGGGACGGGTTCTTCCTCGCCAGCGACGGCAGCTATGATGCCATCATCCTCGACCGGATGCTGCCCGGCATGAACGGCATGGCCGTGCTGTCGGCGCTGCGGGCCGCCGCCATCGAAACACCGATCATCATCCTGTCGGCGATGGGCACCGCCGATGATCGTGTCGCGGGACTGGTCGCCGGCTCCGACGATTATCTCGTCAAACCCTTTGCCTTTGCCGAACTGCTGGCCCGGCTGCAGCGGATCATGAAGCGCGGCAGCGCCGGCACACCCATCGAAACCCGGCTGAAATGCGCCGATCTGGAGCTCGATCTGCTCGGCCGCCGGGTCACGCGCGGCGACATGACGGTGGCGCTGCAACCGCGCGAATTCCGCCTGCTCGAATACATGATGCGCCACCAGGATCAGGTCGTCACCCGCACCATGCTGCTCGAAGGCGTCTGGGATTATCATTTCGACCCCGGCACCAACATCATCGACGTGCACGTCAGCCGGTTGCGCCGCAAGGTCGATGCCGGCTTTGCGATCCCGCTCATCCACACCATCCGGGGTGCCGGCTACCGTTTTGGCGTCGGCGATTAAGGGGCCCACCGAATGACCACGCGGCGCCTTATCCTGGGGTCGGCCACAGCGCGGCTGGTGGCGCTGATCTTCGTGCTGCAGATGCTGTCGACCGGCGGCGTGCTGCTCTATGCCCGCGGTGCCATCGCCCAGCAGTCCGACAAGGACCAGATGGCCTTTGTCGATGAACTCCGCGCCGATCTGCGGGCCTGGGAACGCCGCGGCGGCAACAGGGCCGTCGCCGCGCAGATCAATGACCGGCTGGCAACGCTGAAGGGTGAAAACCTGCTGTTGCTGCTGGTCGATGCCAAGGGCGAACGGCTCGCCGGCAATATCGATGCGTGGCCGGCGACGCTGCCCTATAATTCGCGCTGGCGCATCATCGACGCGGTTCGCAACGGCAGCGATATTGCCCAGCGTATCGGGGTGCTCGCCACCGATCTGCCCGGCGGCGCCCATCTGCTGACCGGCCGTGTCATCGATTTCGAACTGCGCCGCACCCAGGTCAGCCAGCGGGTGCTGCTGATCGCCTTTTTCCTCGCGCTGCCGCTGGCGCTGCTGGTCGCGGCCTGGACGACCCGGCTGATCAACGCCCGCATCGCCGGCATCGCCCGCACCGCCACCGCCGTCGGCAATGGCGATCTGGCGCGGCGCGTGCCGCTGGACGGCAGCGGCGATGGCTTCGACAGGCTGGGCCAGGGTTTCAACCTGATGCTGACCCGGATCGAGGCGCTGGTATCGGAATTGCGCATCATCACCAGCGGGCTGGCGCATGACCTGCGCGCGCCGATCTTCCGCCTGACGGCCACGCTGGAAACCGCCAAGACCGAAACCAGCGATCCGGTGGCGGTGGCGGCGATGGAACGGGTATCGACCGAAGCCGGGGTGCTGCAGGCCATGCTCGCCACCGCGCTGGAAATCAGCCAGGCCGAAGCCGGCATCGGCCGCGATCGTTTCGCCGATGTCGATGTCGCCGAAATGCTGGGCGATATCTGGGAGTTGTACGAACCTGCCACCGAAGCGGTCGGCATCGAACTCGTCATCGAACCCTCGGCCGGGCAGTTCCGCCTGCACCGCGAACTGGTGGCGCAGGCGCTGGGCAACCTGATCGACAATGCCATGAAATATGCCCATGGCGCCGACCGCATCGGCCTATCGGGGCAGGTGATCGATCGGCAATTGCGCCTTGTCGTCGCCGACAATGGCACCGGGATTGCGGCACAGGATCGCGAACAGGCGCTCAGCCGCTTCGGTCGGCTCGATCCCAGCCGCCACGCCAGCGGCGCCGGCCTCGGCCTGTCGCTCGTCGAAGCCGTGGCCCGCCTCCACGACGGCACGCTGGCCCTCGCCGACAATGCCCCGGGCCTGCGCGTCGAACTGACCCTCGGCGCCCCCGCCGGCTGACCTCGGTTTGATCAAGGCAGAACTGTCATCCCGGGCTTGACCCGGGACCCGGCTTTCCTTGCTGCGAGCGGGAAGAACCAGCCCCTACCAGGTCGTGAAACCACAAACGGGAACGGCTGAAACTGGTGGTTAGCAGACGTTCGTTCAGCGTTGACCCGCTGTCTCGGCCCAGCGCCGAAACGTCGAAATCAGCCGCCCTAGATCGCGAGGACCGCCCCAACCGTTGAACTTTAAATCTTCGACGCGGCAGACCATCCATGGCACATCGCCATCTAAGCCTTGAACCGGCTGCTCCGCTTCCGATACGCCCTCGTAGACCGGCAAAAAAGCCAGCCCCTCCAACGTTGTGCCATCAAGATCGACCTTCAGACTCCAACCCGGATTGTCGAGCGTGTCGATCGTGACGCCGAACTGGTGTTCCCAATCCGCATCGCATTCGGAAAGATACCACTGCATCAGCCAAGCTAAGTCGTCGGGCGTGCTCATCTCCTGACCGTAGCGTGTTGTCACGGATGTCCGCAATTGGGCGATTGCGGACGGTCCGAATTTATGAGTCTACGGCCCTAAAACCCCGGCCCCGGCATCGGCGCCAGCGCCGCCTCGATCGCCGCGCCAATCGCCAGCAACCGCCGGTCGCTGCCCACCGGGCCATCGATCTCGATGGCCACCGGCAGGCCGTCCGCGAGCCCCGCCGGCAACACCAGCCCCGGCAGGCCCAGCGTGCTGCCCGGCGTTATGTTGCGCGCCAACGCCGTCGCCAATGGCACGTCCCGGCCATCGATGGCGACGCTCGCATCCGCCCCGATCAACGGCGCCGTCACCATCGTCGCCGGCAGGATCATCGCATCCAGCCGATGGTCCGCAAACCAGGCCGCCATCGCCTGCTGCAACGCCGGCCGCTGCACATCGCGCGCCATGGCGTAAACGTCATCCGAAATGGCATTGGGTGCCCCCGGCAGCGCCACCGCCGCAAACACCGCGGCAATATCACCGCTGACCGCCGCATGCAGCGCCTCGAACCCGATCGGGGCGCCCGAATCGGCAAGATATCGCGTCAGCGCCGCCACAACATCATGCACCTGAATGGCCATCGCCGTGCCCACAACGCCCGACAGCCCCGGCACGCCCGCCTCGACAAACACCACCCCGGCCTCGGCCAGCCGCGCCAGCGCCGCGTCGACCAGCGTCGCCACCCCGGAATCCAGCCCGTCGAAATAATAATCGCGGTCAATGCCGATGCGCAGCCCGCGCAATGACACCGCATCCAGCGCCGCCGCCTCCCCGGTCATCACCGCATCGAACAACGCAATATCGGCAACACAGCGCGCTTGCGGGCCGATCTGGTCGAACAGGGCGGTAATTGGCGCGGTGCCATCTGTCGGATAACGCCCGGTGGTCGGCCGGAACCCGACCACGCCGCACAGCGCCGCCGGCACCCGGATCGACCCCTGCGTATCCTCCGCCACCCCCAAGGGCGCCATCCGCGCCGCCACCGCCGCCGCCGTGCCGCCCGAGCTGCCCCCCGGAATCCGCGCCGGGTCATAGGGGTTATGCACCGCGCCGAACGCCAGATTGTTGCTGGTCCAGCCAAAGGACAATTCATGGATGTTGGTCTTGCCGAGCACGATCGCACCCGCCGCCTTCAACCGCGCCACCGCCGTCGCATCCCGCGCCGGCACCCAGCCCTTCAACGCCCGAGTCCCCACCGTGGTTTCGATACCGGCGGTATTCACACTGTCCTTCACCGGCACCGGCAGGCCATGCAACAGCCCCATCGCGCCACCCGCCGCCCGGTGCGCATCCGCCGCCCGCGCCGCCGCCCGCACCGCATCGGGATCAAGGGTGATGAACGCATTCAACGCCGCCCCATCGGCACAGCGCGCCAGCAACGCCTCGGCATAATCCACCGCCGTCATCGCGCCGGACCGCATCGCCGCCACCGCCGCAACCGCCGACATTTCCTGCATCGCCGCTGTTGTCACACCCATCCGCCATCACTCCCCACCCGGCTTGCCACCGTTACCCGACGATAGACCAATGCCGCACCCACCGGAAACCACCTTTGCGCACCGATTGCCGCATGCCAAACAGACGCAACCACCCGCCATCACAAGGCCCACCCGATGACAGACCCGCAATTCTTCGACGCCGGCGAAATCAACCTGCAATCGGGCACCACCCTGCCCGGCGTGCGCCTCGCCTATGTCACCCATGGCACGCTCAACGCTGCCCGCGACAATGCCATCGTCTACCCCAGCCATTATGCCGGCACCCACGCCGACAACGGCTGGAACATCGGCCCCGGCCGCGCGCTCGACCCTGAAAAATACTGCATCATCGTGCCGAACCTCCTCGGCAACGGCGTTTCGACCTCGCCCAGCACCCCGCCGCCCGGCCTCGCCTCCGCCGATTTTCCCATGGTCACCATGTTCGACAACGTCCGCCTGCAACACCGGCTGGTCACCGAACAGCTCGGCATCGACCGGCTGGCACTGGTCACCGGCCATTCGATGGGCGCGCAACAGGCGTTCCACTGGGCCGCGCTCTACCCGGACATGGTCGAACGCATCGCGCCTTTCTGCGGTTCGGCACGCACCTCCCGCCACAATTTCCTGTTCCTCGAAGGCATAAAAGCCGCGCTCACCGCCGATGCCGCCTGGGATGGCGGCCGCTACACCACGCCGCCCGCCACCGGCCTGCGCGCCTTTGCCCGCGTCTACGCCGGCTGGGCCTGGTCACAGGCGTGGTTCCGCGAACGGCTCGACGAAAAAGCGCTCGGCCTGCCCAATCTCGAAGCCTTTCTGGCCCATGCCTGGGAACCGCATTTCCTCGCCAAGGACGCCAATGATCTGCTCGCCATGCTCGCCACCTGGCAAAGCGCCGACATCAGCGCCAACCCGCTCTACGATGGCGATTTCCCCCGCGCGCTGGCCGCCATCAAGGCCCGGGCCATCGTCATGCCCTGCCGGACCGACCTGTATTTCCCCCCGGAAGACAGCGAAATCGAGGTTTCGCACATGGCCGACGCCGAACTGCGCATCATCCCCTCCATCTGGGGCCATATGGCCGGCGGCGGCCTCAACCCCGCCGATGCAGCGTTCATCGACAAAGCGCTCGCCGATCTGCTGGCCCGCTGACCACTTCCCCCGCCGTCCGAGGGTTCCCGATGACCGATCCTGACAGCATCCATAACTGGCGCCGGCTCGATGCCCGCATCACCACCTCCGGCCAGCCCACCGAGGCCGAACTCGCCGCCATCGCGGCGCTTGGCATCCAGCATGTCATCAACCTCGCGCTGCACAGCCACGAACGCGCCCTGCCCGATGAACGCGCCAGCGTCACCGCGCTCGGCATGCGCTATGTCCATATCCCGGTCGAATTTTCCGCCCCCACCGAGGCCGACTACACCGCATTCTGCGCCGCGATGGCCGCCGCCGGCGACGCCGCGGTGCACGTCCATTGCATCGTCAACATGCGCGTTTCGGCGTTCCTCTACCGCTACCAACAGGACGTGCTTGGCCGGTCCGAAGCCGAAGCGCGACGCCTGATGGACAGCCTCTGGCAACCCGGCGGCGTCTGGGCAGCGTTCATCGGCGACACCGACAGCATTGCCCGCGATCACCTGCCATCACCAAAGCCCGCGTAACCATCCCATTAAATAGGTTCGACAAGCCCCGACAGCGGCGGCATCCTGCGCCCAAAGCGCACCCAAACCACAGGCAGGGCGGCGCGATCGGGAGGGCAGACATGATGCGTGACAAGCGGCAATCACTGGCCAGAACAGCCTTGGCGACGGCAATCATGCTGGCCGCCCCGGCCATGGCAGCGCCCAAACCCGCACCTGCCCCCGCCGATCTCGTGCTGCTGCACGGCAAGGTCATCACCGTCGATGCACAGGACAGCGTTGCCCAGGCACTGGCGGTCAACGGCGGCCGCATCACCGCCGTCGGCACCGATGCCGCCATCATGAAGCGCATCGGCCCCAACACCCGCGTCATCGATCTGCACGGCCGCGCCGCCACCCCCGGCCTGATCGACACCCACGCGCACATTTTGGGCGTTGGCGCCAACGCGCTGTTCGACGTCGATCTGGTCAAGACCACCAGCGTCGCCGAAATCGTCGCACTGGTGAAGGCCCGCGTCGCCACAACGCCAAAGGGCAATTGGGTCACCGGTGCCGGCTGGGACGAAGGCAAGTTCGCCGATGGCAAATACCCCACCGCCGCCGATCTTGATGCCGTCAGCCCCGACAACCCGGTCTGGCTGGAAAACACCACCGGCCATTATGGCGTCGCCAATTCGGCCGCGCTGGCGCTGGCCGGCGTCACCGCCACCACCGCAGACCCGCCCGCCGGCACCATCGAGCGCCTCGCCGACCACAGCCCCGCCGGCGTGATGAAGGAAACTGCGCAGGACATGGTCAGCAAGAACATCCCGCCGCTGACCATCGAACAGCGCGCCGCCGGGCTGAAACACGCCTTTGCCGCGCTCAATGCCGAAGGCATGACCGGCTTCAAGGACCCGCGCATCGATGACACGGACTGGATCGCCTATCGCGGCCTCGCCGCCGCCGGCGCCATTACCGCCAACGCCTGTGTGCTGTTCAGCGGCGGCGTGACACTGGCCAGCGCCAGACAGGGCCTTGGCTGGGCGCAGGCGGCGCAAAAGGACGTCGCCGCCCTGCCCGGCACGACGTTGGGCGTCTGCGGCATCAAGCTGTTCATGGACGGCAGCGGCGCCGCGCCAACCGCCTGGATGTACCAGGAATGGAACAAGGCCCGGACCGAAATCGCCGCCGGCAACCGCGGTTATCCGCAGATCGATCCCGCCATCTACCGCCAGCAGGTCGATCTGATCATCGGCGCCGGCATGGGCATCGGCACCCATGCCATCGGCGATCGCGCCATCGATTGGGTGGTGGACAGCTATGACGCGGCGTTGAAAGCGAGCGGCAAAAAGGGCCTGCGCCTGTCGATCATCCACGCCAACATCCCGACCGATCACGCCATCGACACCATGGCCCGGCTGCAAAAGGACTATGATTCCGCCTATCCCGAAAGCCAGGCCGGTTTCGCCTGGTGGATCGGTGACATCTACGCCGCCAACCTTGGCCCGGACCGCAGCCAGCGGCTGAATCCGTTCAAGACCTATCTGGCCAAGGGCGTCATCTGGGGCGGCGGCTCCGACGCGCCGGTCACGCCCTTCCCCGCCCGCTACGGCCTATGGGCCTCCACCGCCCGCGAAACCGCCCGCGGCACCTGGGGCAAGACCCCGTTCGGCACGGCGCAATCGGTCGATATCCACACCGCGCTGCGCAGCTACACCGCCTGGGCCGCCCGCCTGATCAATGCCGATACCCGTACCGGCACGCTCGAGCCCGGCAAATCCGCCGACATCGCCATATGGGACCGCAACCCCTACGAAGTCCCCACCGCAGCCATAAAGGACATGGCCTGCGACATGACGCTGTTCCAGGGCAAGGTCGTGTTCGAACGGGCGCAATAGCGGGCCGCCGACACGGCGCTTTCAACGGGGGTTGGTCGTTGTTCTGGAAAGGTTTGGCCGTGGCGGTGGCGACTTTGGTGATTTCGCAAGGCGCGGTCGCGCAACAGCACGGTGCTGCCACGATCCCCAAGCCAGTGACCGACGCAATCGACCAGCATTTCCACGACTTTCAAACGACGGCGCATATCCCCGGGCTGGTCTGGGCCGTTGTCGAGCATGGTCGGATCGTCCATCTCGGCACCGCCGGTGTCCAGGACCTGGTCTCCAAAACACCGATCAATGCCGATACGCTGTTCCGCATCGCCTCGATGAGCAAGGCCTTCACCGCGCTCGCCATTCTTAAACTGCGCGACGACGGCAAGCTGCGGCTCGACGAACCGGCCGAAACCTATGTGCCCGAGCTGAAAACGCTGCATTACCCGACGTCGGATTCGCCGCGTATTCGGGTGCGCGACCTGCTCAGCCATGTCGCGGGCCTCGTCACCGATGATCCCTGGGGCGACCGCCAGCAGGCGCTTTCCGAAGCCGATTTCACCGCGATGCTGCACAAGGGCATCACGCTGACCCGCGCGCCCCAAAGCGCCTTTGAATATTCAAACCTCGGCTATGCCCTGCTCGGCCGCATCATCACCAATGTCTCCGGCCAGCTGTTCGACACCTATATCACACGCGAAATCCTGCACCCGCTCGGCATGGCGGCAACCGGCTATGATGTGTTCGCCGCCCCACAGGCAAAGCGCGCCATCGGCTATCGCTGGGAAAACGAGGCGTTCGCCGAAGAACCGACGCTCGGTCCCGGCGTATTCGGCGCGATGGGCGGCATCCAGACCAGCGCCAATGACTATACCCGCTGGGTGGCGTTCCTGCTCGACGCGTGGCCGGCGCGCGACGGGGCGGAGACCGGCCCGGTCAGGCGCTCGACGGTCCGCGAACTGGCGCAAGGCCTGAACTTCCCGCAGCCGAGCCACCGCGACGGCATCGAGGGCGGCACCGGGCCGTGCGAGGCCGCAGCCAATTATGCCATGGGCTTCAGCGTCGTCGCCGATTGCGACCTGGGCACCTATCTCACCCATTCCGGCGGCTACCCGGGCTATGGATCGAACGTCCTGCTGCTGCCCGATGCGGGAATCGGCGTCTTCGCCTTCGCCAGCCGGACCTATGCCGGCCCCGCCGCCACGGTCAAACAGGCATCGCTGGAGCTTGCCAAGGCAGGCATGGTGACAAAGCGCACCATCGCCACAAGCCCCGAACTGGCGCACGCCTACACGCTCACCCGGGCAATGTTCGACGCCGGCAGCGTGCAGCCGGGCATCCACGAACTGGCCATGAACTTCCTGCTCGATCGATCGGCCGCCAATTGGGCGAAAGTGTTTGCGGACCTAAAGGCCAAAAGCGGCACCTGCGACCTTGGCACCCCGATCACGCCGACCGGGCTTTTGTCGGGCAAATTCACGTGGGTCTGCGAGACCGGCCGGATCGACGGTGAGATTGATCTCGCCCCCGATTTGCCGCCAAAGCTACAGTCGCTGCGTTTGAAGGCTGTGGCGAAAACCTGATCCTTGCGCCACTATGATCGTTTGAGGCAACGGATCAAACCTGTCGCCAAACGCGGCAAGCGGCGCTTTACGAGGCCTGTTCACTCTCCCGCGCAGGTGTGACCTCCAGAATCCCCGGCCCGAAATCCTTGTCCCTGAACACCCGCTTGAACGCCACCTCGTCGATGCCGCGCTCCCAGCGCGACACCACGATCGTCGCCACCGCATTGCCGATGAAATTGGTCAGCGCCCGGCATTCGGACATGAAGCGGTCGATGCCCAGGATCAGCGCCATGCCGGCAATCGGCACGCTCGGCACGATGGACAGCGTCGCCGCCAGCGTGATGAAGCCCGCCCCCGTCACCCCCGCCGCGCCTTTGGAGCTGAGCATCGCCACCGCCAGCAACAGCAATTGATCCCCCAATGACAGGTGAATGTTCGTCGCCTGCGCGATGAACAGCGCCGCCAGCGTCATATAGATGTTGGTGCCATCCAGGTTGAACGAATAACCGGTGGGCACCACCAGCCCGACGATGGGCTTGGGGCACCC
>JBBQPR010000013.1:0-45363 GCA_038217075.1 Sphingomonadales bacterium | reverse complement strand
CACCATGCCATCGGGGGTGCGCGCCTGCAGCGGCACCAGCCGATCGCCCGCCGCCTGCGGGGTGACAAAGCCGGTGTCGGCCATGCGCAGCGGCGCAAAGATGTGGCGGGCAAACCAGTCGGCGAGCGTCATCCCCGATGCTGCCTCCACCGCCAGCCCGACCCAATCGGTGCTGGTGCCATACAGCCAGGCGTCGCCCGGATCGTGGTGCAACGGGGCGACCAGGCTGGCGCGCGAAAACGGCACGGCGGGCACGGCGGCGCGATAGCGGACCAGATCGGCCTGCATGAACTCGTAACCAAGGCCGGACGTGTGGGTGAGCAGGTGGCGCAGCGTGATCGGCCGCGCCGCCGGGCGCAACATGGGCGCGCCATCGTCGGCAAAGCCGGTCAACACCTGTGCATCGGCCAGATCGGGCAGCAATTCGCCGATGGGGGCATCGAGGCTGAGCCGGCCCTGTTCGACCAGCTGCATTGCCGCGACGGAGGTGATTGCCTTGGTCATCGACGCGATCTGGAACTTGGCATCGATCGGCATCGGCCCGCCGCCGGGTGCGCGTGCACCGAGCGCCGTCTCCGCTATAACCCCGGCGCGATTGCCGACCATCAGGACGGCACCCGGAATACCATTGGCGACAAGGGCTTCGGCGACGGTATCGAAATTCATTGCGGCTGGCTCCCACGGGGTGTGTCAGCGGTTTCTAGGCGCGATCGTGGGAGCGTTGAACTAGCCAAAGAGAGGTTGCCCGCGCGGCCATTACGACCTGTCATCCCGGGCTCGACCCGGGATCCAGCTCTCTGTCGCGGCGGCCGGTGCCAGCGGGCACAACTGGACCCCGGGTCGAGCCCGGGGTGACAGTCCTGGTTCAAAGCGTGTGCGATCGAGCCTAATGCCGGAAATGCCGCATCCCGGTGTAGACCATCGCCAGCCCGCGTTCGTCCGCTGCCGCGATCACTTCGGCATCGCGGATCGAACCGCCCGGCTGGATGATCGCCGTCGCCCCAGCCTCTGCCGCCGCAATCAACCCGTCGGCAAAGGGGAAAAACGCATCCGACGCCACCGCCGAACCGATGGTGCGCGGCTGCGCCCAGCCCGCCGCCTTGGCCGCATCGCCCGCCTTCACCGCCGCAATCCGCGTCGAATCGAGCCGGCTCATCTGCCCGGCGCCAATCCCCGCCGTGCTGCCACCCCTGGCATAGACGATCGCATTGGACTTCACATGCCGCGCCACCGTCCAGGCGAACAGCATATCGGCCCATTCGGCATCGGTCGGCGCGCGCTTGGTCACCACCTTGCAATCATCGCGCCCCACTGCGCCATTGTCGCGGGATTGCACCAGCATGCCGCCGCCGATCTGGCGCAGCGCCAGCCCCGGCCGGCGCGGATCGGGCAGTGCGCCGGTCAACAACAGCCGCAGGTTCTTCTTGGCCGCGAACACCGCCAGCGCATCGGCATCGGCATCGGGCGCGATCACCACCTCCGTGAAGATCCCCGCAATTGCCTCTGCTGTCGCGCCATCCAGTGCGCCATTCACCGCGATGATGCCGCCGAATGCTGACACCGGATCGCAATCGAACGCCGCCTTATACGCTTCCGCCAGCGTCGCCCCGGTGGCGACGCCGCACGGATTGGCGTGCTTGATGATGGCACAGGCCGGGCCACCGTCGCGGAATTCGGCGATCAACTCCAGCGCGCCATCGGCATCGTTGAGGTTGTTGTAACTGAGTTCCTTGCCCTGCACCTGCCGCGCCGCCGCCACGCCGCGCGCGCCGGTCTGCGGCAGATACAGCGCCGCCTGCTGGTGCGGGTTTTCGCCATAGCGCAGTGTGTCGGCACGGGTCAGCGCCAGCGGCAATATCGCCGGGAAAAACTGCTGCTGGTCGGCAAAGGCGAACCAGCTCGCCACTGCCGCATCATAGGCCGCGGTATGGGCGAAGGCCGCCGCGGCCAGCTTGCGACGCAGCGCCAGGTCGGTCGCGCCATCCTGCGCATCCATCGCAGCAATCAGTTCATCATATTGCGCCGGGTCGGTCAGGATCGCGACATGGGCGTGGTTCTTCGCCGATGACCGCACCATTGCCGGGCCGCCGATGTCGATATTTTCGATGATGTCGTCGCGCGGCGCGCCCTTCGCCACCGTCGCCGCAAAGGGGTAAAGGTTGATGACGGCAAGGTCGATCGGCGCGATGCCGTTGGTCGCCATGGCGTCCATGTGCGCCGGAATATCGCGGTCCGCCAACAACCCGCCATGCACGCGCGGGTGCAGCGTCTTTACCCGTCCGTCCATCATTTCGGGGCTGCCGGTCAATTCCGCCACGTCCGTCACCGCATGGCCCATGGCGCGCAACGCCGCCGCCGTGCCGCCCGTCGAAACCAGCGCCACGCCGTGCCGCACCAGCGCCGCCGCCAGCGTCTCCAGCCCGGCCTTGTCGCTCACCGAAATCAGTGCGCGGTTAATCTTCACGGTGTCGGTCATCTATCGAATGCTTCTCATTTGCCGGCGCGCTTGAAGCTCCAGCCGATATTGGCTGCGGCCCTGTCGGTGCGGGCCGATATCACCAGCTGCTGGGTCTTGTGAAGCGCGCCTTCGGGATCGACCCATAATGACTGTTCGATGCCCACCCGGCCGCCGCGCGTCTTCATCGCCCATACCCGGCCATTGGCCAGTTTCAACAGCGCGCCGGCGCCATCGGCGGTGGGTGTCGCGGCAATGCCGGCGCCAAGGTGGAACCGGATGGTGAAATCCCGCTCCGGACGTCGCTTCAAGGGCGATTTCGGTGCCGGCACAATCACATCCTCGCCGCGCAAATCCTGGCCATCGGGGGACAGGAACAGCCGCCGCTCCACCAGCATCGCAAAGCGCTTGGCATAGCCATCATGCCCGGCTTCCAGCCAATGGCCCTGCTCGCTGGCCCTGACCTGCACCGTCACTTCTTCAACGCCCAGCCCCAGCGCGCCCGGCTCGCCATTGCGGTCGGGACGGATGCGGGTGGAATTGGTATCGGCGATGGTCAGCGTCGAATGCGCCGCCGTGGTGCGCAAACCCGCCGCCAGCGCCGGCGCCAGCACCGGTTTCAGGCCCCGCGCGCCGCCGCAATTGGTGATGATTCGCTCGGCCCCGTCGCTCATTTCGAACGCCAGCGTCCCGGCATGGCCGCCGGCCTCGACGCGCGCCGGCGGGGGCGGCCCGGCGTCCACCACCAATACTGTCTTGCCCGCCGACAGCCGGTGATAGCCGGACCAGCGGCCACCCTTGCTCATCGCATTGCCCGTCGCCGCCTGCCGGGTCAGCACTTCCAGCGGCGCAGCACCGATGGCGCCGCCACCATGCCAGCCGCCGATCACGCCATCGCCCAGCGCCAGGCCCTTCAGGCTGGGCACCAGCCGCGCCAGCGTATCGGCGAACAGGGGCGGCGGCCGCACCGAAATCGCCGCGCTGCAATTGCCGGCGAATACCAAAAGCTGCGCCAGCGCCAACGCATCCACCGGTGCCCGGGTCGCCACCCCGCCATCGGGCGCCACCAGCACGCCCATCAATTTATCGAGCGCCGCCAGAGCTGCCCCGGCCCGCGCCTCCCCGCCGGGGATCAGCACGCCGGCGGCATACAGCCCGGCCAGCGCTTCGGCCTTGGCCACCCCGTCGGGCATGCGGAACGCCGCGCGGTCCAGATGCCGCGCCCAGGTTGCCAGCGCCGACAGCAATGCCGATCGATACACCTGGTCCGGTGCCGACAGGATCAGCGGCGCATAGCCAAAGGCGAACAACAGCCGCCGCCCGGTCACATCCGGCCGCCACGCCGCCAGATCGAATTCCTCGAACCGCGCCAGCCAGCGGGTCACCAGCGGTTCGGCCAGCGCCGCCGCCGCCTTGCGATCGCCGACATGCGCCGACAGATCGCGCAACCAGGCCCAGCTATCGGACCAGTCGCGCCACGCCGGCGGGTGCAGACCCGCGCCAAAATCAATGTCGCGGGTCATCGCGGTATGGCCAGCGTGGATCAACCGCCCGGCCACAATCCGCTCCCCGACCGCAGCATCGCCGGGCACAGGATCGACAGGCACGCCCAAAAGCTTCAACGGAAACCGCCCGCGCAGCCGCAACCGATGCAGCGGCGTCTTGTAGAGCGACGCATTGACCTTGGCAGTCACCCGTTCCGACAGGGACAGGCCGCGATCACCGCCGACCCTGAGCAGCCGGCCATCATCTTCCGGCTCGCTGGCCGGCAACGCGGCAGGGGCGATGCCGGACGGTGTCGTGCCGCTGGCCTTGCGCGCCATCAACCGCCCCTCAGGCCGGCGATATTGGCGGCATAGTGTGCCGCGCCGCCCCGGAACGTCGCGGTGCCGGCCACCAGCACATCGGCGCCGGCGGCAATGGCGCGCGGTGCGGTGATCATGTCGATACCGCCGTCCACTTCCAGATCGATGATGCGGCCGCTTTTGTCGATCATCTTGCGAATGGCTTCGATCTTCTTCAATTGCGCGTCGATGAAGCTCTGCCCGCCAAAGCCGGGGTTGACGCTCATCACCAGGATCAGGTCGACATCGTCGATCAGATAATCGAGCATCTTGGCCGGGGTGCCGGGGTTCAACGAAACGCCGGCCTTTTTGCCCAGCGCCTTGATGCGCTGTACCGACCGGTGGATGTGCGGCCCGGCCTCTGGATGCACGGTAAGGATATCGGCGCCGGCCTCGGCAAAGGCATCCAGATAGGGATCGGCCGGCGAAATCATCAGATGGACGTCCAATGGCAGCATGGTGTGTGGCCGCAATGCCTTCACCACCATCGGGCCAATGGTGATATTGGGCACGAAATGGCCGTCCATCACATCGACATGGACATAATCCGCCCCCGCGGCCTCGATGGCGCGCACTTCTTCACCAAGACGCGCGAAATCCGCCGAGAGGATCGACGGGGCGATGCGAACAGGACCTTGCATGACAGGGGTGTAGCAGCGCGGCGCGACCGGGGGTAGGGGCCGCGATGGCGAATGTTGCGCGAAGGCGTCGAACCGGGCCAAGCGCCCGCCGGGGCGTTGGCCGGGCATGACATTCAGGCGCCGACACCCTAATGACCATGTCGAACCCGGTGGAGTATAGGCACAGGGAATGGCATTGATCGACGCGCTTTCGGCCCAGGATGGCGGCCATTTGCAACGGGCCTTTGCCGCCATCGGCGGCGGCCGGCTTCACGACGCCGCACAGGCACTGCAACAGCTGTCGCCGGCGGCGCGCCGCCATCCGGACGCCCTGTATGTAACGGCGCTGACCTTGCAAGCCGAAGGGCGGCTGGCCGAGGCGCGGCCGCTCGTCGAACAGGCGCTCGCCGCAGCGCCCGCGCACCCTGGCCTGTGGAACGGCTTTGGCGATCTGTTGCAGGCGCTGGGCGATTACGCCGCCGCCTTTGCCGCCTTTCAACGCGCGGTGGCGCTGGCGCCCGGCAGCTTCGACGCCTGGCTTAACCTTGCCCTCGCCGCGCTGGATGTCGAACGCTGGGCCGACGGTGCCGACGCGATTGCCGCCGCGCTGAAGCTGAAACCCGGGGAACCGCGCGCGCTGGCGGTGCGCGGCCTTGTCGAACAGGGGCGCGGCAATCTACCGGCAGCGGTGGCGGCCTATCGCGCCGCGCTGATGGTAAACGCCCGCGATGCCCGCACTCGCCACAATCTGGCAACGGCGCTGCGCAGCCTTGGCGACTATGCCGCCGCGTTGAAGGAACTCGATCGTGCCATCGCCGATGGCCTGTCGGCACCGGAAACCGCGACGATCCGCGCCCATGTGCTCGCCGAACTGGGCCAATATCCGGCGGCCGTCGCGCAATATCGCGCCGTTATCGCGGTGGCGCCCGGCCATGTCGATGCGCAGGAAACGCTGGCGCTGCTGTTGCCGCAGATCGGTGAGCGGGCGGCAGCGCTCGACGGGTTTCGCGCGGCGCTGTCGGGCGCAGCGCCGCCGGCTTTATGGTCAGCGGCCATCCGCGTGGCGCAGGGCACCGGGCAAGCGGCGCAGATGCTGGCATGGGCGGAGGCGGCGGCGCGCGCCCATGGTGACAACCCCGAACGGGCGCTGGAATGGGCGTTGTCCCGGGTCCATGCGCTGGGCCTGTCCGGGGATCGAGACGCAGCGATGAAGGCTGCCACCGCCGCCGTGGCGCAATGGCCCGGTGTCGCCCCGGCGCACAGCCATCTGGCGCATCTTTGCCTGCAAGCGGGCGACCCCGTGGCGGCCGCGGCGCACGCCCTCACCGCCAGCCGCCTCGCGCCGCTCGACCAGACACCCTGGGCGCTGCTCAGCCTCGCCTGGCGGCTGACCGGTGATCCGCGCGAACAGTGGCTGATCGATTATGACCGGCTGGTGATGACCGCCGACATCGCCCCGCCGCCGGGGTTTGACGACCTGGCCAGCTTTCTGGCCGCCCTTGCCGATTGCCTCACCCGTTTGCACACGACGCAAAATGCCCCCGCCGAACAGTCGCTGCGGCACGGCACCCAGACGCGTGGTCGATTGTTCGATCGACCAGACCCGGTCATTCAGGGCCTGAAAACCAGCCTGACCGATGCGATTCACGCTGCGCTTGCCACCTTGCCGAGCGATCCGGCGCACCCGTTTCTGGGCCGCCGTAGCACTAGCATCCGCTACAGCGGCTCCTGGTCGGTGCGGCTGCAATCCCAAGGCTTTCACATCAGCCACATGCACCCGCAGGGCTGGCTCAGCTCGGCCTTTTACGTCGCGCTGCCGCCCGAGGTTCTGGTGGGGGCCAGCGACGCCGGCCGGCTGTTGTTCGGCGTTCCCGATGCCGCGCTGGGTCTTGATCTGTCGCCGCGCCGCATCGTCGCGCCGCAGCCGGGGCGGCTGGTGCTGTTCCCGTCCTATGCGTGGCACGGCACGGCACCGTTTGAAAGCAGCAGCCCGCGCCTGACAGTCGCTTTTGACGCGCTGCCGATTTGACCAGAATAACCAGACGCTGCGCACAACCGGCAAAAGCCAGACCGGCGCGCGACGCCCGCACAGCGCCCTGCCGTTACCCCGCCAACTTCCTGAAACGGGCGATGAAGAACCCGTCCAGCCCGCCTTCGGCGGCCAGTTGCCCAGGCAGGGTGCGCAGCCAGCCTTCGCCGGTCGGCTGCAGCCCGGCCGGGCATTCCGCCGCCTCGAACGGCGCGCGCGGCAGGGTGGCGATCACCCGCTCGGCGATGCGCTCGCCCTCGCGCGGGTCAAGGCTGCACGTCGCATAGACTAGCGTGCCACCCGGCTTCAGCCAGCCCGCAGCGCGTCGCAACAATGCCGCCTGCAACATGGTCAGCGGCGCCAGATCGCGTGAGCCCTTCAGGTGCAGCACATCGGGGTGGCGCCGGAAGATGCCGGTCGCCGAACAGGGCGCATCCAGCAGGATATGGTCGAACAAGCCATCAGGTTGCCAGCGCAGGGCATCGCCCGCCGCCAGCGTCGCCGACAGCCCGGTGCGGGCCAGGTTTTCGCGCACCCGCTCCAGCCGCGCGTCCGACACATCGACCGCCGTCACATCGGCCCCCAGCGCCGCCAGTTGCAGGGTCTTGCCGCCGGGCGCCGCGCACAGGTCGAGCACCCGGTCCCCGGCCTTGGCAGCCATCATCCGCACCGGCAGCGAGGCTGCGAAATCCTGCACCCACCAGGCACCTTCGGCAAAGCCCGGCCATTCGGTCAATGCGCCGCCGAGTGTCTTGCTGCGCGGCACCCGGACATGGCCGGGGGCGAGGCTGCTGCCGCCCAGCGCCGTCATCCAGCGCTCGGTCTCCGCCGGGTCGCGCAGCGTCAGGTCGGTCGCCGGTTCTTCGGCGAGCGATTGCGCCGCCGCTTCGGCGATCTCCGGCCCCCATTCCATCGCCCAGCGGATGGCGAACAGATCGGGCAGGTGCGGCGATTCGGGCAGGCTGGCCTCGCCGCGGATAAGGTTGCCCAGCACGCCATGCACCAGCCGGCGCGGGCCGCCCTCAACCAGCGGCAGCGCCGTCGCCACCACGGCGTGCGGCGGCGTGCCCAGCTTCAGCCAGCCGGCCAGCGCGATGCGCAGCACCATGCGGGCGCGGGCGTCGTCGGGCAGCGGCTTTGGCGTCGCCGAATCGATCAACGCATCGAGGTCGGGCAGCCAGCGCAGCACCGTCGAGGCAAGATGCCGGGCCAGCGCCCGGTCATTGGGCAGGGGGATGCCTTCCAGCGCCGATTCGAGCGCCAGTTCCAGCGGCGTGCCGCGCCCCAGCACGCTCATCAACAGCCGCAGCGCACCGCGCCGCGCCGGCACACCGGCTGTCGCCTGCACCGGGCGTTCAACGGCCCTGTTGTCGTTCCTAGCGATCACCGCCTCCAATGAAACTGCCGATGCGCTTGAAATAGCTCACCGGGAACAACCGGGTCATCCAGTCGATAAAGCGCGCATCGGGTCCGATCAGCACCCGGTGCTGGCGCCGCGCCATGCCATCGACGATGATGGCGGCGGCCTGTTCAGGCGTTGTCTTGGCGGCCTTTTCGAACTCGGCGGCAAAGTCCAGGTCGGTGCGCTGGCCCGGCAGCATGGCGATGCGCTTGGAATTCTTCGCCACATTGGTCTTGACGCCGCCCGGGTGGACGCGGATCACGCAGATGCCGGGATCGGTAACGCCAAGCTCCAGATACAGCGCCTCGGTCAGGCCGCGCACAGCATATTTCGAGGCGTTATAAGCACTTTGCGTCGGATAGCCCATCATGCCGAACACCGATGATATGTTGACCAGCCAGGCGGTGCCGGTGGCGCTCGCCTGTGTGCGCAGATGCGGCAGCGCGGCGCGGCAGCCCTCCACAACCCCGGTGAAGTTGACCGCCATCACCCGGTCGAAATCGGCGCGCGGGCAATCGGCAAAGGGCGCCACTACCGACAGGCCGGCGTTGTTGATGATGCCATCGAGTTTGCCGAACTCGCCCGCCGCACCGTCGATCCAGCCGGTCAGCGCTGCCGTGTCGGTAACGTCCAGCGCGGTGACGCTGGCGGGGCGATTGCCGAGCAAGCGGCGGGTTTCGGCCAGCCCGTCGACATCCTTGTCGGCAAGCGCCAGTACGGCGCCCTTGCCGGCCAGATCGAGCGCCAGCGCCCTGCCGATGCCGCTGCCGGCGCCGGTTATGGCGATCACCTTGCCTTCGAACGTGTCGGCCATGATGCCGCTCCCCCTACCGCCAACGTCGCGGCGCGCCTAAGTTGGCATGGCCTCTAGCGCAGCCACGCCGAAACCGGAAATGCCACTATGCCAGACGACCAGAAGCCTGCCCGCCCCATCGCACCGCCGCCCGAACCAAAGCCGGCCGCAAAGCCGGCAAAGGCACCGCCCCCCACCGAAGTCGGCGGCCGCGACGGCCCCGACCCGGTGCGCTATGGCGATTGGGAAAAGGGCGGCATTGCCGTCGATTTCTAGGGGTGGTGGACGACCGGAATGGGCCTATTCGGCCTTGAGCGGCCGCGCCAGCAACGCCGCCACCGTCTCCACCACCGGCGCGCCGGCCAACAGCGCCGCCACTGCCTCGGCGATTGGCATGTCGACACCCGCCGCCCGCGCCGCTTCGACGAGCACCGGCGCCGTCGCCGCACCCTCGGCGATCGTCCGGGTCGCCAGCAGGTCGGCGGCGTGTTCTCCGCGCCCGATGCCCAGCCCCAGCGCGAAGTTGCGGCTGTTCGCCGATGAACAGGTCAGCACCAGGTCGCCCAGCCCCGACAGGCCGGCGAGCGTTTCGGCCCGCGCTCCGCGCGCCAGCCCGAAGCGCGTCATTTCGGCAAAGCCCCTTGCGATCAGTGCGGCGCGGGCGTTGAGCCCCAGCCTTGCGCCCTCCACCACGCCACAGGCGATGGCCAGCACATTCTTGACCGCCCCGCCGATCTCCGCCCCGGGCACATCGTCGCTCAGATAGGGGCGGAACGTCGGCCGCGCCAGCCGTGCCGCCAGCGTTTCGCCAAGGGCCTGATCGGCGCACGCCAGCGTGATTGCCGTCGGCTGGCCGCGTGCCACCTCGCCTGCGAACGTCGGCCCGGAAAGCACCGCCACCGGCACGTCTGCCCCCGCCACATCGGCGGCGACTTCGGCCATCAGCAAGTGCGTGTTGGCCTCGATGCCCTTGGCGCACAGCACCAGATTGGGCTGATGCGCCATCGGAGCCGCCGCCAGCACCCGGCGCAGATGCTGGGCGGGCGCCACCACCAGCCAGGTCGCGACGCCGGCCATTTCGCCCAGATCCCCGGTGGCGCGTATGCGCGGCGACAGGGCGACACCGGGCAGGAAATCCGGGTTGGCGTGGTCCGTGTTGATTGCCGCCACAACGTCGGGCTCGCGCGCCCATAACAGCACATGTTCGCTGCCCGCCAGCACCTGCGCCAGCGCCGTGCCCCAGGCGCCGCCGCCGATGACCCCGATACTCATGCCCTGACCCCGGCGCCGCGCACGGTTTCGGCACCTGGATCGAGCGGCCAGCGCGGCCGCGCCAGTGCGTCCATCCCATCGATCAAGCCCAGCGCCAGGCGCTCCGTGGGCGGCAGGAGAAGGCGCTCTGCGCCGGCCCAGGCGATCATCGCCGCATTGTCAGTGCACAGCCACATCGGCGGCGCGACAAACGGCAGCCCGCCGCCCGCCGCCAGTTCGGCAAGTCGGCCACGGATATGCTGGTTGGACGCGACGCCACCGGCAACAACCAGCGCCGTCGCCTGCGGGAATGCCGCCAGCGCCCGCGCCGTGCGATCGACAAGGCAGTCGGTCGCTGCAAGCTGAAACGCGGCGGCAAGGTCGCGCCGGTCGGCATCGTTCGGTTCGGGCAGCGCTTGCCACGCCCGCAGCACGGCGGACTTCAACCCTGCAAAGGAGAAATGCGGCTCGGCACTGCCCAGCAGCGGCCGTGGCAGGGCAAAGCGCCGGGCATCGCCGGTCAGCGCCGCCCGCTCCACCGCCGGGCCGCCGGGAAAGCCCAGCCCCAGAATCTTGGCGCTCTTGTCGAACGCCTCGCCAATGGCATCATCGATAGTCGTCGCCAGCCGTCGATAACGGCCGACCCCTTCCACCCCCAAAAGCTGGCAATGGCCGCCGCTGACCAGCAGTAGCAGATAGGGAAAGGCCAGCGCCGCATCCGCCAGCCGGGGCGACAGCGCATGGCCCTCCAGATGGTTGACGGCGATCAGCGGCTTGCCGGCGCCAAAGGCCAGCGCCTTGCCGGTCACCAGCCCGACCATGACGCCGCCGATCAGGCCCGGCCCCGCCGTCGCCGCCACCGCATCAACGTCACCAAGCGCCAGCCCGGCTTCGTCCAGCACCTCGGCCACCATTGGCGTCAGCCGGTCGGCATGGGCGCGCGCCGCCAGTTCGGGCACCACGCCGCCAAATGGCCGGTGCTCTGCGTCCTGGCTGGCGATGCGCTGCGCCACGATGGTCCTGTCGCTGCGCACCAGTGCGACGGCGGTTTCATCGCAGGACGATTCGATGCCAAGGACGAGCGCGGTCATTGGCGGGATATGGGGCGGATGATCATGGCGCGCCACCCTATCACAGCCGCACGTGCAGCACGCAATCGCCACCAGCCATCTTGCCAATCTGCGCCCGGGCCTTAACAAGTCATCGCCTATGACGATCAGTTTCAAGCTCGGCACCCGCGGTTCGCCGCTCGCACTCGCCCAGGCGCACATGACAGCGTCGGCGCTCACCGCCGCGCATGGCTGGGGGCCGGACGTGGCGCAGATTGTCGTCATCTCGACGACAGGCGACAGGGTGCAGGATCGCCCGCTCGCCGAGATCGGCGGCAAGGCGCTGTGGACCAAGGAGCTCGACGCGGCGCTTCTCGATGGCCGCATCGATTGCGGCGTCCATTCGATGAAGGACGTCGAAACCTGGCTGGGCGAGGGCATTGCGCTTGTCGCCATGCTGCCCCGCGCCGATGTGCGCGAGCGGCTGATTGGTGCCGACAGTATCGCCGCGCTGCCAAAGGGAGCACGCATCGGCACCTCCAGCCCGCGCCGCGCCGCGCAATTGCTGGGCATGCGGCCAGACCTGCGCATCGAGATGCTGCGCGGCAATGTCGCCACCCGCATGGCCAAGGTTGAAAGTGGCGCCATCGATGCCACGCTGCTGGCTGCCGCAGGGCTTGATCGGCTGGGTGTCGATGTCGGTGCGTCGATCCCGATCGAAACCATGCTGCCGGCGAGTGCGCAGGGCGCGGTCGGGATCACCGCCCGCGCCGATGATGCCGCATCGCTGGCGCTGCTGGCGGCGATCGATCATGCCCCGACGCATGATGCCGTTCGGCTGGAGCGCGGGTTTCTGGCGGCGCTGGGCGGCACCTGCCACAGCCCGGTGGCAGCGCTCGCCCGCGTTGCGGATGGCCGGGTGACTTTCCAGGCCCAGATCATGTCCGAAGACGGCAGCGAGTTGCGCAGCGGCGCGTTTGAGGCGGACGCCGCCACCGCGCCGGCGCAGGTCAAGACGCTCGCCGCCCGGCTGCTCGCCGAGGCCAGCCCGGCGCTGGCCGCGCTGTTCACCGGCTGAACCGGCGTGCGGCTGCTCGTCACCCGGCCGCAGCCCGGCGCCCTGGCGACCGCCACACGGATCAGCGAGATGGGGCATGAACCGGTCATCGCCCCGCTGTTGGCCACCGAATCGACCGGCTGGCGGCTGCCATCGCCGCTGCCACGGGCGTTGATGCTGAGCAGCGCCGCCGCCGTCCGGCTCGGCGGCCCCGGCCTTGCGGCGTTGCGCCATCTGCCGGTGTTCGTTGTCGGCTGGGCGACTGCCACCGCCGCGCGGGCCGCCGGCTTTGGCGATGTTCGAGTTGGCGCCGGTACGGCGCAGCAGCTCGTCGACGCCATCGCCGCTGCCGGTATCGTCTCGGTGCTCCACCTTGGCGGTGCCGATCGCACACCAATCCAGGTGCCGCCGGGTCTAGTGATTACGCACCGCACCGCCTATCGGGCGCGGCTGCAGCCGCTGGCGGCTATGCCACGGGTCGATCATGTATTGCTCTACAGCGCCCGCACCGCCCGGCAGTTTGCGGCCGAGATCGACCGGCTTGGTGGCGATCGCGCGGCCTTCAGTCTGGCGGCGATCAGCCCCGCCACACTGGCGGCGGCAGGCCCCGGCTGGGGCTCCGGCGTCGCCGCCGGCGCGCCAAATGAACATGCTTTGCTGGCGGCGATCGGGCTTGTGTGCCAAAACCCCGGCGAGTAGCGAGGACCCCGACCATTTCCATGGATGCGCCCTTCGATCGCGGCGAAATCGATCGCGCCAGCCTTGATGCAACCGAGAGGTTGCGCGCGCGCCTGTCCAGCCCGCCGGTGACGCCGGCCGCTGCCCGCCGGACCGGCGGGTTGGCGTGGATCGTCGCCGGCGCGCTGTTCGTGTTCAGCGTCGGGATGATCGCCAACCCCTGGTTCGAAGCCAATGTGCGCGGGCTTTTGCCCTTTGCGGTGGCGCAAACAGCGACGCCGCCTGATCCGGTTGTGGGCGTGTTGCAGTCCCGGCTGGAACAGTTGGAGACCCAGGTTGCCGCGAGCAAGGGCGGCCCTGCGGCGCGGGTGCCGGCCGAACGCCTGGCCCGCACCGAAGCCAAGGTTGAAACGAGCACCGACCAGATCGCGCGCGAATCGGATCGCATCGACCGGTTGAGCAACGGTGTTGCCGGCTTGACGGCGCGGGTCGATGCCGATCGAGCGCGAACCGATGCGGCGAATGCGGCGGCGTTGCTGGCGGCGAACCGGGCCGAAGCGATGCTGACGCTGGTGCTGGTGCGGCGTGCGGTCGAATCTGGTCGGGCGTTTGGCGCGCTCGACGCGGCGCTGCGGCGCGGGTTCGAGGCGCGTTATCCCAATGCCGTCATGTCGGTGACGGCGCTTGGTGCGGCGCCGGTCACGCTGGCCGGGTTGCGGCGCGGGCTTTCCGCCGCGCTGCCACCGCCCGGTGCCGGCACGTCGGCCCCGGTATCGCGGCAAAGCTGGTGGGATGTGCTGACCGCAACGCTGTCCCCCAAAACGGTGGCCGCGCCGATCGCTGTCACGTCCGGGCCGGCGGCACGAGCGTCGGCGGCGCTGGCACGGGGCGATATCGTAAGTGCCGCCGCCGAAGTGCGCCGCCTGCCGCCGCCGCGGTCGGCGGCGGTCAGTGCCTGGCTGGATTCGGTGGAGCGGCTGCGTGCCGGGCTGCAGGGGCTGTCAACGCTGGAAACTGCGTCACTGCTCGGCCAGCCCGATCCGCTGTTGACCGTGACGACGGCGCCCGCCGCGCCTTAGGGGTCGTTTGCGCTTTAGTCTGCGCTAGGTGGTCGTTATCGGCGGGCGTTCGCCGAACAGCGCGCTGCCGACACGCACCATCGTTGCGCCCAGCATCACCGCCGTTTCAAAGTCGCCGGACATGCCCATGCTGAGATCGGCGAGGCCAAGCTGGCGGGCGAGTTTCTGCAGCAGGGCAAAGAAGGGCGCGGCCTCGGTATCGGCAGGCGGCACGCACATCAGGCCGGTAATGTGCAACCCGGCGGTGCGTGCCATGTCTAGCAGCGCAACTGTCTCGCCGATGGCGACGCCGCCCTTTTGCGGCTCGGCACCGATATTGACCTGGATGAGGCAATCGGGTCGCTTGTCCTGCGTCGCAACAGCCTTGGCGAGCGCCTTTACCAGCGATGGTCGGTCGACCGAATGGATGACGTCGAACAACGCCACCGCCTCGGCCGCCTTGTTGGACTGAAGCTGGCCGACGAGGTGCAGGCGGATGTCCGGCGTGGCGGCGAGCAGCGCCGGCCATTTGGCTTGCGCCTCGATGACCCGGTTCTCGCCAAAGCTGCGTTGACCGGCCGCGATCAACGGCGTGATGGCATCGGCATCCCAGGTCTTGCTGACGGCAACCAGCTCGATTTCGCTGCGCGCGCGTCCGGCGTTGCGAGCGCTGCGATCGATGGCGGTATCGATCGCAGCCAGTCGACCAGCAGCCGCAGGCATATTGATACCAGCCGCCGGCGATCCCGATTCACCTGAGTCCATCAACGCCAACCTGGATCAGAATGAGAAAGCGGTACCGAAATAAACGGCCTGGTCAGCCCGGTCGATGTCCAGCAGCGACGGCGACACCGGCGCCAGCGAATACCGCACGCCGCCGGTGACCGACAGGCGCGGCGCCACCGCATAGGCGCCGCCGAGTTCGACGGAATAACGATGTTCCTGTGGCGAATAGGCCAGCACGCCGCCCTTTTCGGCGGTACCCTGCAGACTGGTCGTCCAGTTCTTGCCGCGATAGCTCACGCCGATGTCGAAGGATTGGCGGCGGCCATCGAGCAGCGCCGTCACGCCGGGTTCGACACGGGTGTAGCCGGTGTTGACCGCAAAGCCCTTCCAGGCAACCGAAACATCGACATTGTAGCTCGCCGGCAGGGCGGTGAGCGTTTCAGCCGGCGGTGCGGCGCGCGAATGATCGGCGGCAGCAGCGACGACACGGCTGGTGACCCCAAGCGAGAGCGCCTTGCGATTCTCGCTCTGGCCGGACGGGGTGAAGCGGAAGGCGCGCTCGACGGTCTGCAATCGGGCAGAAGCCGCGCTGCCTGGCGCCGTGAAGCTGAAACGACCGGGATCGGTGACCGCCGGCTGGAATGGCGTCAACGGCATGTCATAGCTGACGCCCTGTTTGGATTGGCGTGCAGTTGCCTTGGTGGCGGGCGCGGCGATGGCCTGCCCGGCGAAGCAGGCAAGGCCCACCGAGATAGCAAAAAGGCGCACAACCGCTGCCGGACGCGCGGTCATTCCCCGCGGCCGCGTCGAAGCAGGTTCAATCCCGCGCGAATCGACAGCCCGTTGCATCCTCTTTTCCTATCAGTGCGATCCCGCTTCGCCCATCATTAACGGCCCGAATCCCGTCAGATTGCTCAATTTTTCAAATATTGTGCTTTGTTGTGCACACCCCTAACGCACCTTACAGCCTATATCACGCGATCTGAACCCCGGCTAAATGCTGGCTGTGCACCGAAGGCTTGGCGCTTTGCACCACCCGCGCCTATAAGCGCGACCAAGATTTTGTTGGAAGGGTAATCGATGCGTCGCGTCGCAGTTGTGATGATTGGATTGGCGTTGCTGACGCCGCTTGCGGCGTGCGGCAAGAAGGGCAAGGCGCGGCCGGCGAATATCGAGGCGCCGGCACGGCTGACGACGCTGGGCATCAATGCCTATCTGTGGCGCGCCACGCTCGACACCATTGGTTTCATGCCGCTTGCCCAGGTCGATTCGAACGGCGGGGTCATCATCACCGATTGGTACGCCACGCCGCAAAGCCCCAATGAGCGGGTGAAGGTAACGGTGTCCATCCTCGACACCGAATTGCGCGCCGATGCCATCAAGGTCTCCGCCATCCGCCAGACCCTGGCAGGCAGCGGCTGGATCGACGCGCCGGTGCGTGCCGGCACTGTGCAAAAGCTGGAGGAAACCATCCTCAGCCGGGCGCGTGATCTGCGCCGGTCGCAATACGCCGGCTGATCGCCAGCCATGGTGACCAAATTTGATCATGTCGGCGCAGAACAGCGCTGGCAACAGGCATGGGATACGGCACAAAGCTTTGCCGCGGACGATAATTCGCCGCGGCCCAAGGCCTATGTGCTCGAGATGTTTCCCTATCCATCGGGGCGCATCCATATCGGCCACGTCCGCAACTATACCATGGGTGATGTCATTGCCCGTACCCGCCGTGCCCAGGGTTTTGAAGTGTTGCACCCGATGGGTTGGGATGCGTTTGGCATGCCCGCCGAAAATGCTGCGATGGAACGCGGCATCCACCCGGGCGGCTGGACACGCCAGAACATCGCCGCGATGCGTGCCCAGCTGAAGCGGCTGGGCTTCGCGCTCGACTGGAGCCGCGAACTTGCCACCTGCGAGCCCGATTATTACGGGCAGGAACAGGCGCTGTTTCTCGATCTGCTTGCCGCTGGCCTCGTCTACCGCAAGGAATCGGCGGTAAACTGGGATCCGGTCGATATGACCGTGCTTGCCAATGAGCAGGTCATCGATGGCCGTGGCTGGCGTTCCGGCGCGGTTGTCGAGCGCCGCCGTCTGAGCCAGTGGTTCCTCAAGATCACTGATTTCGCCGACGAACTTCTGGACGGTCTTTCGACGCTCGACAACTGGCCCGAAAAGGTCAAGCTGATGCAGGAAAACTGGATCGGCAAGTCGCAGGGCATGCGCTTCACCTTTGCCGTAGCGGACAGCGATACGCGCTTCGATGTCTTCACGACGCGGCCCGACACGCTGTTCGGCGCCAGCTTTGCGGCCCTGGCGCCCGACCACCCCATCAGCCGGGCGCTGGCCGAAAACGACCCGGCGCTTGCTGCGTTCATCACCCAATGCCGCGCCGGCGGCACCGCCACTGCCGACATCGAGGCGCAGGAAAAACAGGGTTATGACATCGGGCTCAGCGTGGTGCACCCGCTCGATCCCGGCAGCCGCCTGCCGGTGTTCGTCGCCAATTTCGTGTTGATGGAATATGGCACCGGCGCCATTTTCGGCTGCCCGGCGCATGACCAGCGAGACCTTGATTTTGCACGTAAATACCAGCTTCCGGTCACCCGCGTCGTCGCGCCGGAAGGCGAGGCAGATACACCGATAAGCAACGAAGCCTATGTGGGCCCTGGCAAGCTGATCAACTCACGCTTCCTCGACGGCATGGACGTCGAAGCGGCCAAGGCCTTGGTCATCGGCCGCGCCGAATCCGAAGGGTGGGGGCAAGGCACCACGGCCTGGCGGTTGCGTGACTGGGGTGTTTCGCGCCAGCGTTACTGGGGCACGCCCATTCCGATCGTCCATTGCGACGATTGCGGCGTCGTGCCCGTGCCAAAGGCGCAGTTACCCGTGGCCCTGCCCGATGATGTGACCTTCGATATTCCGGGAAACCCGCTCGATCACCACCCGACATGGAAGCATGTCGATTGCCCTCGATGCGGCAAACCAGCCCGCCGCGAAACCGATACGCTCGATACTTTTGTCAATTCGTCCTGGTATTTCATCCGGTTCGCCAGCGCGCCCGCTGATCGCCCGTTCGACAAGGCGATCGCCGAGCAATGGCTGCCGGTCGGCCAGTATATCGGCGGCGTTGAGCACGCGATCCTGCATCTCCTTTATGCGCGGTTCTGGACACGCGCGCTCAATCGTATCGGCCAACTCGACATCACCGAGCCGTTTGCCGGCTTGTTCACCCAAGGCATGGTTACCCATGAAACCTATTCGCGCGACCAGGGCGAGGGCGTCGCGCCACTGTATTATTCACCCGAGGATGTCGAACGCACCGGCCATGGCGCGACGCTGAAGGCCGATGGCGCACCTGTCGACGTTGGCAGGGTCATCAAGATGTCGAAATCGAAGAAGAACACCGTCGATCCCGACACGATCCTTGCCACCTATGGCGCCGACGCTGTGCGCTGGTTCATGCTGTCGGACAGCCCGCCCGAGCGCGATCTGGCGTGGTCGGTCGCCGGCATTGATGGCGCCTGGCGCTTTGTTCAGCGTGTCTGGCGATTGGCTTCCGAAGCGGCGGAATCGGCTGGCCCGGCAGCGACGGACATCGATCTCAAACTCGCGCGCGTGCTGCATCGCAGCATTGAGGCTGTTACTTCGGATATCGACCGGTTGCAGTTCAACAAGGCTGTTGCCCGGCTGTATGAGCTGGTCAGCGCCATCGAACGCAGCCCTGCATCGCCAACCCGTGCCGAGGCGATCGAAATCCTGTTGCGGCTCGTCGCACCGATGGCGCCACACCTGGCGGAGGAAGCCTGGGCGTTGCTCGGGCAACCCGGCATGATCGTCGATGCGCCCTGGCCGGTTGCCGATCCGGCGCTGCTGGTCGACGACACGGTTACCATCGCGATCCAGATCAACGGCAAGCTGAAGGATAGTTTCGAGACGGCCAAGGGCGCCGACCGCGGCGCGCTCGAAGCCGAGGTTCTGGCGCGCGACAAGGTGGTGCGCGCGCTGGAGGGCAGGGCGCCGCGCAAGGTCATCATCGTGCCCGATCGGCTGGTCAACCTTGTTGCCTGATGCTGGCCTGTCTCGCCGCGTCGCGCTGCTGTTGATCGTTGCGGGCCTGTCCGGCTGCGATCTTGCGCCAGTGTATTCCGGCGGCAGCACGAGCCCGGCGGCGGCAACGCTGGCGCAGGTCAGCATCGCGCCAATCCCCGACCGGTCCGGTTTCCTGGTCCGTCAGGCGTTGATCGATCGATTCGGCGCGCCGGCGCCCGATCCGCGCTACCGGCTGGAAATCGAGCTTGATGACCAGATTGTCGCCTTTGGCGTGCGCGGCGACAACTCCGCGGCGCGTGAGCGACGCACGCTCCGCGCACGTTATCGCCTCGTCGACATTGCCAGCAACGCCGTCCTGCTCGATGCAACCGCGGGCGCCGATGCGGGTATTGACCGGGTCAGTTCAAACTATGCGGTTGTCGCCGCGGAATCGACGGCGCTCGATCGATTGGCGACGGATCTCGCCTTGCAGATTACCGCTCGGGTGGCGGCCTATGGCCGTGCGGTCGCGCCCGTATCCGCAGCAACGCCAGCACCGCACTAGGGTCGGTGCGCGGGTGAAGGCAGATACCGCGCGGATCGAGGCAGTTGCCCGAAAATGGCCTGATGGTCTTCGATTGGTACTGCTCTATGGCCAGGACGCGGCGGCCTCACGTGATCTCGCCGATACCGTCGCGCGGCAGTTTATCGATCCGGCGAACCCGACCGCTGTCGAGACCTTGACGGGCAAGGACGTGGCGAGCGATCCGCAGGCGCTCGTCGGTGCCGCCGGCGCCATGTCGATGTTCGGTGATCAGACGCTGGTGCGGATCGAAGGGCTGGATGAAGATGGCCTTGCCGCGGTAACGGCGTTGCTCGCAGCGCCCTTGGGCAATCCTGTCGTGGCAGTTGCTGGCGCGCTGAAAAAAGGTTCGAAACTTGTTGCGCTCGCCGAACGCAGCGATGGCGTGGCGGCGCTTGTCAGCTATGAACCTTCGCTCCGGGATGCAGCCAGGCTCGTCGGCGATGTCGGCGCGGGCTATGGCTTGCGACCCAGCCGCGATGCGGCCGTTGCGCTGTTCGAAGCGAGCGGTGGCGATCGAACCCTGATCCGCCGCGAAATCGAAAAGCTGAGCGTCTACCTCGACAGCGATCCGGCAAGTCCCAAGCCGCTGGAACGGGCGGACGTCGAGGCCGTCGGTGTCGGCGCTGGTGACTCCGATCAATATGCGCTTGTCGCAGCGGTTGCCGGCGGCCGACCAGGCCAGGCCGTGGATCTGCTGGCGCGCCTGCCGGGCAATGCCGGCATCATGGTGTTGCGTGCCGTGGAGCGGCGGCTGAACCTTTTGCTGACGCTGCGCGGCGTCGTCGATGGCGGCGCCAGCCCCAGGACGGCTGTCGACGCCGCGCGGCCGCCGATATTCTGGAAGGAAAAGGATGCAGTTGCAGCGGAACTTTCGCTATGGCCGACCTTGTCGCTGGTGCGCGGCCTCGCCGATCTTCTGGCGGCCGAAAGGGCGATCAAGTCGAGCGGAAGCCTTGGTGAGACGCTGGCCTCAGCGGCAATTCTAACGTTGGCGCGGCGTGCGGCGGCGCGGCGATAACGAAGCGTCTCCTATCGGGACTCCAGCCTTGCGCACAGCCAATCGAGCTGATCCAGGCTGGCAAATCGGATGGTCAGGCTGCCGCTGGCCCCACCAGCAGCCACAGACAGGGCGACGGGCATGCCAAGATTTTCGGCAAGCTGCACCTCTAGCGCATCGACATTGGCGTCATTGGCTGCGGCCGCAGCCGGTGACAGGGCATGACGCGGCTTTGGCGTTTCCCGGCCGGCGGCAAGCTGTTCCACGGCGCGGACGGATAGACCCTCGGCAATGGCCCGCCTGGCAAGCGCCTCCGGATCGGCCGCCGACGCCAGCGCCCGGGCATGGCCCATGGCCAATCGCCCATCCTCCACCATCGCCTGCACGCTTTCAGGCAGTTCAAGCAGCCGGAGCAGGTTGGTGACATGGCTGCGGGATTTTCCGACAATGCCCGCCAGCACTTGCTGGGTATGCTTGAACTCGTCGATGAGCCGACGATAGCCTCGGGCTTCCTCGATGGCGTTGAGGTCGCTGCGTTGGATGTTTTCGATAAGCGCGATCTCGAACGCGGCGCGGTCGTCGAGCGGCCTCACGACGGCGGGCATTTCGTGCAACCCGGCAGCTTGTGCGGCGCGCCAGCGGCGCTCGCCGGCGACGATTTCGAAACGACCGTCGGTGACAGGGCGTACCAGAATCGGCTGCAACACCCCATGCGCACGTATCGATGCGATCAATTCGTCCATTGCTTCGGGCGCAAAATGCCGGCGTGGTTGGTGCGGGTTCGCGCCAATGTCGCTGATCGACAGCCGCGCCACACCCGGCGCGTTGGCATCGACTGGCGTGGCTGCTTCCTCAAGCAAGGCAGACAGGCCCCTGCCGAGCCCTGACACGCGTTTTTTCTCGGCCATTTAACTCACAACCTCCGGGGGCTTCGCGTGGGCGGTACGCTGCAATAGCTCTCTCGCCAACGCGACATAGGCTTCGGAACCAGCGCAGCGGCTATCGTAAAGCAGCGCCGGAAGGCCATGGCTGGGCGCTTCCGAAAGCCGGACGTTGCGCGGGATTTCCGTCACAAAGACCTTGTCGCCCATCACGGCGCGGACATCATCCGACACATTTTCGGTCAGTTTATTCCGCCGATCAACCATGGTGAGCACAATACCCAATAGCGACAAGTGCGGGTTCAAACTGGAGCGGACTCGCTCGATGGTGCCGAGCAGTTGGCTGAGACCTTCAAGAGCGAAGAATTCGCATTGCAGGGGCACCAGCACCGCATCGGCTGCGGCGAGCGCATTGACCGTCAACAGCCCCAGCGATGGCGGGCAATCTATCAGTACATGGTCGCGTGGCGGCAGGGTTGCCAGCGCACTGGCAAGGCGGTGGCTGCGGCGGTCAAGATCAATCATCTCGATTTCGGCGCCAGACAGCGCCGGCGTGGACGCAATAACATCCAGGTTGGGAATGCTTGTTTGCCGGATGGCCTGTTCGGCGGCGATCTGGCCAAGCAACACCTCATAAATTGACGCGTGGCGGCTGCGGCGATCAAGCCCAAACCCAGTCGATGCATTGCCCTGGGGATCGGCGTCGACAACCAGCACCGATTGTCCCGCTGCGGCTAATGCCGTCGCCAGGTTGATTGTCGTCGTTGTTTTGCCGACTCCGCCCTTTTGGTTGGCAACTGCAATGATCATCGACGCTTCACTCCGGTTACAACGACGATGCGCGCGGCGGGGTCTGTGAGACTGGGAATAAGGTCATGATCGAAGGAAAATCGTCGGCTGGCAACTGCCAACTCCTCTGTGGCGCGCGCGCCTTTCGGCAAGAGCCAGCGTGTCCCTGAGCCGGCATAGGGCAAGCCCCAATCGAAAAGCTGGTCAAGGCTGGCGAGAGCGCGCGCCGTGATGATATCGAACTTTTGTTTTGGCAGTGTTTCGATGCGTCGGTTTTCGATGACAATCTGCCTGGAAAGATCGAGCTGATCGGCGACCTCGTTGAGAAACCGACATTTTTTTGCGATAGATTCGACCAGGGTAATCCTTGCGCCGTGATCGAGCAACGCGATGACGAGTCCGGGAAAGCCCGCCCCTGCGCCGATGTCGAGCCAACTCCGACTCGGCCCGGCAATAGGAAAGAGTTGCGCGGAGTCCGTGAAATGTCGGTCCCAGATCTGTGGCAGCGTGCTCGGGCCGACAAGGTTCATTCGGGTCTGCCATGTCTTTAGCAACGTCTCATAGGCATCGAACTTTGTCATGGTTTCACGTGGAACATCGAACCGCTGTGAAAAGCCAACGCGTCCGCTCACGCCGCTTTCCGCGTAAATGGCAACAGGGCAACAAGCGCTGCCGGTGTGACGCCCGGCACCCGCCCCGCGGCACCAAGCGTCGTGGGCGACGCAGCTGCAAGACGTTCAGCCATCTCGTGGCTAAGCCCTGGAACGCGGCGGTAATCGAGCCCGTGCACCAAGGTCAAAGCCTCGTCGCGCCGGAAGCTCGCCACATCTGCATCCTGCCGGTCGAGATAGATGGCATAATTCGAATCGACCGACAGCGTCGCAAATAGCTTTGGATCGATATTGGCAATTTGTGGCCACACTTCAATTGCAGCGTCACGCGACATGACGGGAAAACGCAGCCATTCGAAGGCCGAGCGAATGATGCCATCTTGCGTCGTTTCGATGCCGGACTTTGCAAGCTTCGCCGGCGAAGCTGACAGTTGGTGCAACAATTTGCGAGCCGCATCTAGCGCGAGGTCGTCTGCTAGAAAAGATTCTCGCTTTGCATCGTCGACAAGGCCATGGGCGATACCGATCGGAGTGAGCCGCTGCGCGACGTTGTCGGTTCGCAGGCGGAGCCGATATTCGGCGCGGGATGTAAACATGCGATACGGCTCGGTAACGCCGTGAGATGTTAAATCGTCGATCATCACGCCGATATATGCGGTTGCGCGATCGATGGTCAGCGGAGGCTCGCCTAGCGCCAATGCGGCTGCATTCGCACCTGCGACAAGCCCCTGTGCAGCCGCTTCCTCGTAGCCCGTCGTGCCATTGATCTGTCCAGCCAAAAAGAGTCCCGGCAGGGCTGTCGCTGCGAGCGTTGGATCGAGCGCGCGGGGGTCGACGTGATCATATTCGATCGCGTAACCTGCGCGCGTTATAGCTGCGCGCTCCAACCCCGGGATGGTGGCAATGAATCGCCGCTGGACGTCGAGTGGCAAGGATGTCGACAGGCCGTTGGGGTATATGATGCTATCGTCATAGCCTTCTGGCTCAAGGAAGATCTGGTGGCCGTCGCGGTCACCAAAGCGCACAATCTTGTCTTCGATAGACGGGCAATAGCGGGGGCCGACGGAGTTTATATGGCCGCCGTAGAGCGCCGATTTGTCAAGATTTTCAGCGATAATGCGGTGCGTTTCTGGGGTTGTGCGGGTAATGGCGCAGGGCAGGGCCGGCGTGACCGCGCCTGGATCTCGACTAAAACAGGGCCGATCAGCATCGCCAACCTGCCATTCAAGGCGTGCCCAATCGATACTTCGGCCATCCAGGCGTGGCGGCGTTCCGGTCTTCAGCCGTGCGATCGGCAGTCCCAGTGAGCGCAAAACGTCGCCAAGGCTAGAAGCGTCCGCCCCGACTCGGCCGCCCAATTCCCTGCGATCGCCAAGGTGCATGACGCCACCCAAGAAAGTACCCGTCGTTAGAACCGTTGCTGCCGCGCGCAGCTCGCCGACCCGCGTTGTAACGCCAGCAACTCGGCCCGCTTCCAATATCAAGCCCTCGGCGTGCGTAGCAATAATCCGCAATAGCGGCTGGGCGCCAAGCGCCGCCCCCATTGCGCCACGGTAGCGTCGCCGATCTACCTGTGCGCGAGGACCATGAACCGCTGGCCCCTTGGAGCGGTTTAATATTCTCGACTGGATACGGGCTGCGTCCGTCACGCTGCCCATCACGCCCCCAAGCGCGTCAATTTCGCAAACCAGGTGTCCCTTGCCGATGCCCCCGATGGCGGGGTTGCAGGACAGCGTGCCAGGGTCGCTCGCGTCAAGTGTTACGAGCGCGACCCGCGCGCCACGTCTTGCCGCTGCTGCAGCCGCTTCGCAGCCAGCGTGACCGGCACCCACAACAATTACATCATACGTCCTCATTCCTCTGCCTTAGCGCGTCCGTCGACAATGTTCCACGTGGAACAGTCTGATTGCTCGCCCAGGGTGTTTGCTGATGTCTATTTTCCGATGCAGAAGCGTGAAAAAATGCGATCGAGCACATCGTCGACATCAATTCGCCCGGCGATTCGCGCGAAAGCGCGCCCGGCAATTCGGATGCTTTCCGCCCGCAGCACCGAATCGTCGGTTTCTGCTGCCTGCTGTAGAGCTATTTTGGCATCGGCGAACGCCAATCGATGCCGGGCATGCGACAGCAATGCCGGCTCCCCAGGCCGTGAGGTTTGCTCCGCCCATTTGGTCAACCAATGGCGTAGTTCATTGATCCCATCACCGCGCGTAGCCGAGACCAGGATGGCATCGCTGGGAGCGTTCTGCATCTTCTGCAAATCGATCTTGTTGACGACGATCAGGCCGATATTGCCAGGTAGCGACGGCGCATTGGCGTCGGTGACGTACAAAACCAGATCGGCATTCGCGGCGCGCAGGCGCGCTCGGCGGATACCTTCTGCCTCGATTGGATCGTCGGTGTCGCGAATACCGGCCGTATCAACGAGCGTTACAGCGATTCCACCGAGGTCGAGCGGCACTTCGATCGGGTCGCGGGTTGTCCCGGGCAAGGCCGTGACTATGGCCGCTTCAATGCCGCTTAATGCATTGACAATACTGGATTTCCCGACGTTCGGTGGGCCGCTGACAGCGATGTTCAGACCGTCGCGGAGTCGTGCGCCACGCTTTGAATCCACTAGCAATGTTTCGAGTTCCGCGACCAGCACCAGCAACTGCTCGCGGGCTGCCTCGTTCAATCGCGCCGCAACGTCGCTTTCATCTTCGGAAAAATCGAGTGCGGCTTCGGCTTCGGCCAAGATCGCGATGCAGCGTTCCCGCCATTCGCTGGCGGCACGGCTGAGTGCGCCTCCAGCCAGAGACAAGGCCTGATTACGCTGCGACGCGGTCTCCGCAGCCACAAGATCCGCGAGGCCTTCCACCTGTGCGAGGTCGAGTCGGCCATAGTTGAAGGCCCGGCGCGTGAATTCGCCAGGTTCGGCGAGGCGAACGCCCTCTATTGCGGTCAGCGCGCCAAGGACGCCGGAAACGACTGCATTGCCCCCATGGAGGTGAAACTCGACCAGGTCTTCACCGCTGGCGCTTGCAGGGCCCGTAAAGACGCAGACCATCGCACGATCGAGAACTTCGGCGGAAGTCGGGTCGGACAAGGTCTGCAGCGACAGGCGGCGTGGTGGCGGTATTGGCCGGCCGATTAGCATTTGCGCGGCTGAAATCGCCAATGGCCCCGAAAGACGGATGACAGCTATTGCTGCAGGAGGTCGGCCGGAAGCCAACGCGGCGATAGTAGCAAAATGCATGACCTGCAGGATTTATGTTCTAAACGCCGGGCTTGGGAACGGCGGCCATGAAAAGTTTTTGCCATTGTTCGAATCCGTCGGCGATTCCCGGCATCCAGGTGCGAGTCATTCTCTCCATGTCAGCGGGCGTTATGCCGTCGGTAATGGTTGTCTTGAGCTTTTCGATGTAAACATCATGGACGGGCGTAAGGTCTGGGAGGCCGAAAAAGGCACGCGCTTCCGCAGGTGTGCATTCGATATCGAAGCTGACTTTCATGGCCCTGCCTTTTCTGTTGTGCCCATACAAGCATCTGCTTGGCAGGCTTGCAATGTCAGTCTAGCCTTGGGCTCTCTGGAGTGGAAGAGTGGCTACGGTGCCAGCGACACAGCCGCGGTGCCGAAAGGCCCCTTTTACGAAGGATCGAACAGCAGACGAAGGGCCGCACAGAGGGCAGCCAAATTTTCGAATAAAATTCATATATTATAAATAGTTACCGCGCAGCATTGGCAATGGAGAAGCGGGATGTCACGTGTTGTAGTTGCCGCCAATGGCGGACCGGAGGTCATGTCGCTCGTCGCGTGTGAGACGCTGGTTCCCGCTCCAGGCGAATTGCTATTGCGCCAGACGGCGATCGGCCTGAATTTTATCGACGTCTATCACCGCACGGGTCTCTATCCATTGCCGTTGCCTTCGGGCCTTGGACTCGAGGCGGCGGGTGTTGTTGAAGCGGTGGGGCCGGGTGTTTCGCTTTCGCCGGGAACCCGTGTCGGCTATTGCTGGGGCCCGATCGGAGCCTATGCGTCGCATCGATTGATTGGCGCTGATCGCGTTGTGGTGCTGCCAGATATGGTCAGCGAAGAGGTTGCCGCGGCGGCCATGCTGAAGGGCTGCACGGCAGAATTTCTGGTTGAGCGCTGCGCGTGCGTACAGCCGGGGCAATGGGTTTTGGTGCCGGCCGCGGCCGGTGGTGTCGGGCTTTTGCTAGTTCAATGGCTTAAGCACGTCGGCGCGATCGTTATCGCAGCTGCCGGGACACCCGAGAAAGTCGGCATCGCGATGGCCCATGGAGCCGACCATGGCATCGTTATGGACGACCAATTGGCCAAGAAAGTGCGCGAACTCACGGATGGCCGCGGCGTTGATGTCGTCCTCGATGGCGTCGGCAAGGCTACGTTCGATGCTGCGTTAGACAGCTTGAAGCGGCGCGGGCTCCTCGTCAGTTTTGGCAACGCATCGGGCGCGGTCGGACCGGTGGATTTTGGTATCCTGGCGCGCAAGGGATCGCTTTTTGCCACGCGCGCGACGATGTTCGACTATTATGTCGGCCGCGAAGACATCGAACGTTTTGGCGGTCGCGTGCTCGAGATGATCGGGGCCGGCGTTTTGAAGGTCAATATCGACCAGCGTTATGCCTTGGCTGACGTAGCGCAAGCGCATAGTGATCTTGAATCGCGGCGGACGACCGGATCGACGGTGCTAATTCCCTGATTGTGCCGGAGATTGTTCGGTTTAAGTCCGAGCCGCGCCACTAGCCCATCAACGGCGCGACCACGGGTGCGACCTCGGTCCAGCCTTCGTGGATCATCTTGAAGGCGACATAGATGATAACCGCCAGGCCGATATAGGCGATCCAGCGATAGCGTTCGATATATTGGGCGATCAGGTTCGCGGCGATACCCATCAGCGCCACGGACAATATCAGCCCCGTCACCATGATTTCCGGATGTTCGCGCGCGGCGCCAGCGACGGCAAGCACATTGTCCAGGCTCATCGATACGTCGGCAAGCGCGACTGACCAGGCGGCGGCGGCAAAACTCCGCGACGCCGGCGGGCCGCCGCTAGCTTCGAAATCATTGTCGCCGGGGCCATCGATCATGACCTTTTGCGGGTTGAGTTCGCGATACATTTTCCACGCCACCCACAACAACAGCAAGCCACCGGCCAGGATTAGGCCAACGATTTGAAGCAATTGAGTTACAAGTAGGGCGAATGCGATCCGCAAAACCAGCGCCGCGGCGATACCGATCATGATGACCTTGCGCCGTTGCAGCGGCGGAAGCCCTGCCGCGAGCGCGCCGACGACGATGGCATTATCGCCCGCGAGGACAACATCAATGAACACGACTTGCCCGAAGGCGGAAATAGCGTCGGGTGAGAAGAGCGCTGCGATGTCCATCGCATAGAGTTAAGGACTAGGCCGACGTTTCGCCACCAGGCAGTTTCGGACGTACGGCCGATGCGGCCGCACGTTATCAATCGGCCAGCGCGTGGACCAGTTCATCAAGATAGTCGCGCCCGTCCATCACTGATTTGACACGGATGCGTTCATTGAGTCCGTGGACGCCGTTGCCGTCCGGATCGCCGAACAGGCCGGGCGCGCCATAGGTCGGGATGCCGATTGGCGACAGGAAAATCGCGTCGGTGGCGCCCGTGGACATTGTGGTACCGAACGGCACGCCGGGGAAATATTTGGCCGCGATGCGGCGCATGGGGCCCAGCACCGCTTCATTCAGCGGTGGCGACACCGCGACGGGGCGTATTGGAGGGGTCAGTGAGACGCTGACCCGAGGGTCTGCGATGGCGGCAACTAGGTCGGCGCGGGTCTTTTCCGGGTCGGTGCCGGGGAACATCCGGCAGTTGATGTTGGCGGTGGCGCGTTGCGGCAGGGCGTTGTTGGCGTGACCGGCCTCGACCAGCGTTGAAACGCACGTGGTGCGCAATGTCGAATGGAACATCGGATCCCGGCTGACGATGGCGTTGGCAGCGGTGTCATCGGGGTTGGCGAGCAGTGTCGTCATCGCCGTATTGACGGGCGCTGGCGCAACCTTGCTCATCATCGTGAAGAATCCGCGTGTCGTATCGTTGAATTGTACCGGAAATTCATGTGTGTTGACTGCGATGAGCGCCCGCGCAAGGTCTGTAACGGCGTTGTCGGGGCGCGGAACCGAGGCGTGGCCACCCGGGTTGGTTGCCACCAGCGTAAAATTCTGGACGGTCTTCTCGCCGACCTGAACCCCCATGCCGACCGGCTTGGCCGATGCGTCGTAGCGACCACCGCCGCCTTCATTCAGCGCAAATTCGGCGGCGATCAGGTCGGCCTTGTTCTTTGCCAGCCAGTCGGCGCCGTTGAAGGCATAGGTGGTTTCCTCGCCGCAAGTCAGGGCCATCTTCAGTGTGCGCTTCGGGGCTTTTCCGGATTGTTTGTAACGGATCAGCGTGTCGGTCCAGATGGCGGCCTGGGCCTTGTCATCAAAGGTACCGCGACCATAGAAATAGCCGTCTTCTTCAACCATCACAAAGGGATCACGCTGCCAATCCGACCGCTTGGCCTCGACGACATCGAGGTGCCCAAGCAGCAGGATCGGCTTTGCCTTGCGGTCGCGGCCCGTCAAAACCGCAACAATGCCACCTTCCTTCGGGTGGTACGGTGTGCTGAAAACTGTGATGTCGGCATCGCCAAAGCCTGCGGCCTTCAAATGGCTGGCGAGCATTTCGGCGGCGCCCGTGCAACTGCCGACCGACAGCGATGTGTTGGTCTCGACGAGTTGCTTGTAGAGCGCCTTGAACGCGAGCTGGTCAGGCCGCATCGCCTGGGCAGCGGCGGGCGCAGCGAGGACGGGCGCAGCGATGATGGCCGCGAGCAGCAGTGCCTTGATGGTCATTTCAATTCCTCAGCGTGCGTAGGTCTGGATCAGGTCGAAAAGATAATCGCGCTCGGCATAGAGGCCGGCGACGGATTTGCGTTCGTTTAGGCCATGGACGCCGCCACCATCGAGTTCGGCAAAGCGCCCCGGGACACCATAGGTGGGGATACCACCGGCGTTGAGATAGCGGCCATCGGTTGCCCCTGTCGTCATCGCGGGCAGCATCGGCACACCGGGGAAATGTCGTGCGGCAACGGCCTTGGCAGTGCCAAATACGCGCTCGGTAAGCGGCGGCGGTGGCGGCGTCGGGCTGATCTCCCCGCTGGTTTCAATTGAAATCTGCGGGTCGGCGGCCGCCTTGATCAGTTGCGCGCGAACATTTTCGATCGGATCGCCGGGGAACATCCGGCAGTTGATGTTGGCGCCGGCGCGCTGGGGCAGCGCATTATTGGCGTGGCCGCCATCCAGCCGTGTCGCGACGCAGGTGGTGCGCAGCATCGAATGCCAAGTTGCATCGCGTGAAACGATCGCATTGGCTTCGGCATCGGCGGGATTGGCGACCAGTCGCAGCATCGCGGCACCGGTTTCGCCGCCGGTCAGCCGGGCGGTTTCGGTGAAATAGCCGCGTGTAGTGTCGCTTAACTGGATCGGGAATTCATACTCGCCGATTCGCACCAGTGCGGCGGCCAGCGCATAAATGGCGTTGTCGGGGCGCGGGCGGCTGCTGTGGCCGCCGTGGTTGGTCGCTTCGATGCGGAAGTCCTGATAGACTTTTTCGCCCGCCTGGATGCCCAGCGCAACGGGTTTGCCGGCCTTGTCCATTGTGCCGACGCTGCCTTCGTTGAGGGCAAATTCGGCGTCGATCCAGTCCTTGTGGTTCTTCACCAGCCATTCGGCGCCGTTGAAGGCCTTGTCGGTCTCTTCGCCGCAGGTCAGCGCCAGCTTGATCGGGTGGCGCAGCCTGGTCCCCGCGGTCTTCAGCCGGACCATAGTGTCGGTGAAAATGGCGGCCTGCGACTTGTCATCGGAGGTGCCGCGGCCATAAAAATAGCCGTTTTCCTCGACAAGAACGAACGGATCGCGCGTCCAATCCTCGCGCTTTGCCTCAACGACGTCGATATGGGCGAGCAACAGGATGGCCTTTGCCTTGGCATCGGTGCCGGCCAGCGTGGCGACAAGGCCGCCTTCCCTTGGATGTTCGGGCGTGCTGAACAGTTTGATGTCGGCATCGGCATAGCCCGCCGCCTTCAACCGGGCGGCCATGCGTTCGGCGGCGAGCGTGCAACTGCCTGCCGACAGGCTGGTATTGGTTTCGACAAGCTCCTTGTAGAGCGAGCGGAAGCTGGCTGTGTCGGCGGCAGACGACGGTGCCGACTTTGCGGAAACCATGGCAGGCAGGGCGGCGGCGAGCATGGCCGCAGTCAGAAACAGGCGCAATTGTTGATCCCCCGAATGGATTTGAACGCAGTTTGACGGGAAAATTGCGGTGGGCAAGGGAGAAAGTCACCGCGCCGCATGACGCCGGGCGCCTCAATGTCGCAGTCGGGCGTTCTCGCTTTCGAAGATGGCGCGGATAGTTTCGCCGTCCGAAGGCTGTGTTTCGAGCGTTTCGGGGTGCCATTGGTGGCGCGGCGTGGCGAAGAAATCACCGCCATAGATGTGGATACCGCCGGCAAAGCGTGGCAGCGGGTTGGTGACGGAGTGGATGGCATCGGTGGCGAGCGTGGTGACATCGCCCGCGAACAGCGTGCGGACGTCATGGGCCTCGATACGGTCCGGGGTGCGGCGCCACAGGATATTGTCCTCCCGGCCGGTGTAGAGCCCGATCAGCGCCCACATGCCATGGTCGTGCGGCATCAGCGTCATATTGGGGGTCCAGGTGGCGTTGAAGATGGTCAGGGTCGGGGATCGATGCAGCACCGACAGGCCCGCCATCATGGGTTCGCCGACGGCCGCAAGCATGGTGGCAGGGGTGGAAACCGCGCGGGCAAGCACGTCGCGGATCGCCGCCTGGGGGTCATTATCCTGCCCGGCGGTGGTGCAATCGGCGATAAAGCGTTCGATATCCATGGGCAGCCCTTCGTCGGCGACTGTAGCACGACATGCCGGCACCTGGTGAACCGGCAGTCGCGATAGGGTATCAGGCGCGATCCGGTGTCAGTCGCGCAACAGCTCGTTGATGCCGGTCTTGCTGCGGGTCTGGGCGTCGACCGTCTTGACGATGACGGCGCAATACAGGCCGGGGCCGGGTGACCCATCCGGCAGCGGCTTGCCGGGCAGCGTGCCCGATACGACGACCGCATAGGGCGGCACCTTGCCCATGTGGATCTGGCCGGTGGCGCGGTCGATGATCTTGGTCGAGGCGCCGAGATAGACGCCCATCGACAGCACGGCGCCTTCGCCGACCTCCACGCCTTCGGCAACTTCGGCGCGGGCGCCGATGAAGGCACCATCGCCGATGATGACCGGGCCGGCCTGCAAGGGTTCCAGCACGCCGCCGATGCCGACGCCGCCCGACAGATGCACGCCTTCGCCGATCTGGGCGCAGCTGCCGACCGTCGTCCAGGTATCGACCATGCTGCCCTTGCCGACCCGGGCGCCGATGTTGACGAAGCTGGGCATCAGCACGGCACCGGGCGCGATATAGGCGCCGCGGCGGACGATGGCGCCGGGCACGGTGCGGAAGCCGGCGGCGGCAAAGCGGTTTTCGCCCCAGCCATCGAATTTCGATGCGACCTTGTCCCACCACACGCTGCCACCGGGGCCACCGCCGATCATGGTGTTGGGGTTCAGCCGGAACGAGAGCAACACGGCCTTTTTCAGCCATTGGTTGACCTGCCAGCCGCCCTTGCCGTCGGGCTGCGCCACCCGAAATTCGCCGGCATCGAGCCCGGCCAGCGCCGCATCGACGGCAGCGCGGATGTCGCCGCCGGTGGTGACGGCGATGGTGTCGCGCGCCTCCCAGGCGGCGTCGATGGTGGTTTCGATGCTCATCGGCTTTCCAGTCCCCTTACCACGTCCGCCAGCCATGTGCCGACGTCGGTGATCGTGAAATCAATATGTTCGCGTGTGTCACCCGGGCCCTGTTCGGAGCCATTGTCGATCCACACCGTGGTCATGCCGATGGCCTTGGCCGGGGCCAGGTTACGCGCCATGTCTTCGACGAAAACCGCCCGCGCGGGGTCGATGTCGTGGCTGTTGCACATGCTGGCATAGGCGGGTGCTTGCGGCTTTGGCACATAGTCGAGCGCGTGGATGTCGTGGAGCGCATCAAAGCTGTTCGACAGCCCGAGCCGTTCGAGCACGCGCTCCGCATAGGGCGCATCGGCATTGGTGAAGACGAACTTGCGGCCGGGCAACCGGGCGATCAGCGCGGCGAGTTCGGGATGCGGCGGCACCACATCGATATCGACATCATGGACCTTGCCGAGGAATTCGTGCGGATCGACGCCATGTTCGGCCATCAGGCCCATCAGCGTCATGCCGTGGTTGTGGAAATAATGTTTCTGGACGCGATACGCCTCGGCCGCATCGACGCCCAGCAATTGCTGGATATAGGCGCCCATGCGCGCGTCGATCTGGCTGAACAGCCGGGCGCTCGCCGGGTACAGCGTATTGTCGAGATCGAAGATCCAGCTGTCGATATGGGCAAGCATGGCGCCGTGTTAGCTGCCCCGGCGCGCCGCGTCACTAGTGCGATGCACCGGGGCGGTGTGCCTAGCCGCCGTGTGTCGCAAGCCACGCGTCGATGGCAGGCATACGGTCGCGAATGATGCGGACGCGATAGGCGATGCTCGCCGCCGCGGTATCGGCTTCGCGCCTGGCGTCTGATGACAGGTATTTTACGGCATAGGCATTGATCTTGTCGATCATTGCAGGGTCGGACGAGCCGCTTGCCAGCCGCGGGAAGAACCGGCTGCGCGAGGTCGCATCGACGATCTTGTCGACGGCATCGATATGGGCCAGCGCGTAATCGAAGGCGAGATCGGGCAGGTTGCGCGACACGCCGCCGATGATGCCGGCGCCGGTGGTTGCACCGGGTTCGTCGCTGAGCGCCAGATCGAGCGCGCGGGTCGCCAGCACCGGATCATTGGCGCGGGAGAGCAGGTCGTAAAGCTGCTGTTTGACCAGCGGCGTCTTTTCGGCGGCGGCTTCGGCGTGCAGCTTTTCCCATGTCGCGGCATCGGCGTTGGCGGCAACGACCCCGAGCACGGCGCGCCGGATCGGGGCCGGCATGTCGTCGGCGGCATAGCGGCGCCGCGCCTCCGCGATTACCGCCGGATCGGCGAGCCCGCCTAGTGCGTTGATCAGTGTATTGCGCAGATTGGCGACCGGCGCCGCTTCGTCCGGCTTCGCTGTCCAGCCGATCGCTGCGAGCACCGGGCCCAGCCGGGCGCTGGCGAAGCGGCGGAACGCCGGCTGGCGCGGGTTGCCATTGTAATAAAAATCGATGGCATCGAAGACGCCGGCGATGCGCTGCCAGACTTGCGGATCGGCATTTGCCGGGGTGGCGGCGGCCAGTTCGAGGAAGTCCGATGCCGGTTCCAGCCCGGCCAGCCCCAGCGCCCAGCTATCGGCCATGACGCCAAGCTGGTCGATGGCCGGTACCAGTGCAAAGCTCGTCGTGATGGCCCGCAAACCTTCGGGCGTGTAGAGCGTGCGGTAATAGCCGGTTTGCCCGGCGTTGACGATGGCCGGGCCACAGCCGGGCAGCGTGATGCTGGTGCTGCCTTCGACGACGGTGCGCGTGGTTTCGCTGCTGCCAAGCGTTGCGGCGATGACCGGTACCGGCCAGGCGAGCGGCGGCTTGTCGGTCTGGTCCTTGCTGAATTCGCCCTGCACCAGCGCCAGCGTCGTCTTGCCATCGACACAGATCGGGCTGCCGACGCGGATCAGTGGCACGCCCGGTTGCAGGGTGAAGCGATGCGCGATGTCCGTGATCGGTTTGTCCGGCGATACCGCATCGATTTCGCGCCACAGATCGTCGGTTACGGTGTTTCCATAGGCGTGCTTCTTGATATAGGCGCGCACGCCGTCGCGCCAGACATTGGCGCCGACATAGTCCTCCAGCATGCGGATGACGGCTTCGCCCTTCTGGTAGGTGATCGAATCGAACGCCTGGCTGGCCTGTTCGACGGTTTCGACGTGCTGGACGATGGGGTGGGTGGTCTTCAGCGCATCAAGGCTCATGGCGCTTTCGCGGCCACCGATGGCATCGAGCGCGGTGTTCCATTCGGGGTGGAGCTTTGCTGTCGTGCGGCCTTCCATCCAGGAGGCGAAGCCTTCGTTCAGCCACAGGTCGTCCCACCATGCCATGGTGACAAGATCACCGAACCATTGGTGCGCCATTTCATGGGCGTTGACCGAAAAGGAGCGTTCCTTGTCGGCCTGGGTGACGATGCTGGGATCGAGCAGGATGGCCGATTCAAAGGTGAAGATGGCGCCCCAGTTTTCCATGGCGCCGAAAAACTGGCTGCGGCCCGGCGCCGCGATATTGTCGAGCTTTGGCAGCGGATAGGGCGTGCCGAAATAGTCGTTATATTCCTTCAGGATCACCTCGGCGCCTTCCAGCGCGAAACGGCCCTGCTCGCTTTTGCCGGCCTGGGTGATGATGCCGACTTCGGTCGGGCCGACCTTGGCGGTGATGCGATCGAAATCGCCAAGCCCGAAGAACAGCAGATAGGTCGACATCTTCGGGCTTTGCGGGAAGCGGACGTTGACGAGCCCGTCGCCGGCGGGCTTGCTGGATGCGGCGGGCATATTGCCGACAACCATCTCGCCGGCAGGCACGGTGGCGTCGACAGTGAAGGTCGCCTTGTACGAAGGCTCGTCCCATGACGGGATGAAGCGCCGGGCGTCGGAGTTTTCGAACTGGGTGTAGAGCGCGCGCTTCTTGCCGTTGGCGGTGTCATAATCGAGCGCAAACAAGCCGACAGCCTGGGTGCCGATCTTGCCATCATAGAGCATGTCGAGCTTGTAGGTGCCCGGCTTGAGCGGCGCGGCAAAGCTGAAGGTTGCGGTTTGCGCGTCGGCATCGGTGGTGATCTGCGGCGCGGCGGCGACACCGGTGAGGCTGGCCTTGCGGAATGTCAGGTCGGCGGCGTTGAGCGTGATGCTGGATACAGCCGTCTTGACCTTGATGGTCACCACAACATGGCCGGCAAAGGCCAGATTGGTGGCATCGGGCGTGATCGATACGTCATAGTGCATCGGTTCGACGCTGCGCGGCAGCTGGGTGGTGACCGTTGCCGACGGCGCGGCGAGCAGCGGCGCCGAAAGTGCGGTTGCGGCGGCGGCAAGCAGGAAACGATGCATATGGGAACACTCCAACGGGCGAATTGCTGGGGGTTCTAGACAAATCCGCGCCATAGGCAATCGGGCGGTTCGTCGTTTAGGGATAATGGGGTTCGGGACGCCGGTGGAGGTCTTCAAAATGCACGAGCGCTGGTTTGTTACCGAGCGGTACCGGTTTGCCAGCGCAGAATGCCCATTCGCCGCGGTCGCAATCGGCGGCGCGGACGTAGCCGTTGATGAGGAAACGGCGCTGATGCCGGGCATGGTTGATGCCCGATGCATGGACGAGATAGGGGCTCCAAATGGCGACGTCGCCCGGCGCAAGGGTAAGCTGCACCGCGCTTCGGGGGTCCAGCCCCGCAGCCTGTAACGCGGCATCGGTTGCCGCATGGCCCAGCACGCCGCCATCAACGCGCATCTGCAGGTCGCCGAGGCGATGGCTGGCGGGGATAAAGCGGAGGCCGCCCGACGTTGCGTCATGGGGATCGATGGCCAGCCCTGTCTGGATGTAGCTGCTGGCAAGGTTGCGATAGGCGTCTGCCGGGCGCCGCGAGCGGCTGTCCTGGTGCCAGGCAAAATCGGCGGCTGTCTCGGGCGATTTCCAGTGCAGCTGGTGGATGATCTGTTTTATGTCCTGCCCGATCAGCGGTTCGAGCAGTGCCAGCCAGCGGGGGTCGCGGCGCATTGCCTCCAGCGGAGGGGAAATCCAGGCGGGCCATTGCGCCATGCGAACCAGCGGCGCACCGGTTCGGGTGTCCGGCGCGATGTTGAAGAACAGATTGCCGTGTCGGAACGACCGGCCATGGCCGATGCCGATGGCGTGAATGCGATCGACCTCATTGCCGATCGCCTCGATCTCATCGCGCCGGAACAACCCGCGCACGATGGCGAAGCCGCGCGTTGCAAGATCGGCCTTCAGGTCCATGGCTACCCCGTTTTACTCTCGCGCCACCTTGGCGCGCCCGTTACAGAATGAATTTCGACAGGTCCGTATCCCTTGCGATGGCGCCTAACTCGCGTTCGACATAGGCGGCATCGATGGTCACGGCGTCGCCGGCGCGTTCGCTGGCGTCGAAACTGAGCGATTCGAGCAGCTTTTCCATCACGGTCTGCAGGCGGCGGGCGCCGATGTTTTCAACGGCATCGTTGACCTGGGCGGCCGTGCGGGCGATGGCATCGATACCGTCGGGGGTCAGCGACAGGGTGACGCCTTCGGTGCCGAGAAGGCCGGTATACTGGCGGATCAGCGATGCCTCGGTATCGGTCAGGATGCGGCGGAAATCTTCCTCCGTCAGGCCCTTCAGTTCGACACGGATCGGCAGCCGGCCCTGCAGTTCGGGCAGCAGGTCGCTGGGTTTGGAGATGTGGAAGGCGCCTGATGCGATGAACAGGATATGGTCCGATTTGACCGGGCCATATTTGGTGGCAACGGTGGTGCCTTCGATAAGCGGCAGCAGATCGCGCTGCACACCTTCGCGGCTGACCGAGCCGCCGCGCACGTCGCTAACCGCGATCTTGTCGATTTCATCAAGAAAGACAATGCCATTGGCCTCGGCGCTGCGCACGGCTTCGCGGGTGATCTCGTCATCATCGAGCCGCTTGTCCGATTCCTCGGCGACCAGGTTTATCCAGGCGGCTTCGACCGGCATCTTGCGGCGTTTGGTGCGGCCGCCCATGGCCTTGCCGAACATTTCGCCAAGGTTGATCATGCCGACCTGGCCCGGTTGCATGCCCGGCAGATCGAAGCTGGGGGCGGTTTCGGCGATCTCGATTTCGACTTCGCGGCCCTTCAGATCACCGGCGCGCAGGCGCTGGCGAAAGGCCAGGCGGGTGGCCTCGCTGGCATCCTTGCCGACCAGAATGTCGAGCAGCCGGGCTTCTGCGGCGGCTTCTGCGGCTTCCTTTACCCCGGCGCGGCGGGTTTCGCGGACCAGCCGGATGGATTCTTCGACCAGATCGCGGACGATCGAGTCGACATCGCGGCCGACATAACCGACTTCGGTGAACTTGGTCGCCTCGATCTTGAGGAACGGCGCGTTGGCGAGTTTGGCCAGGCGACGGCTGATCTCGGTCTTGCCGCAGCCGGTGGGGCCGATCATCAATATGTTCTTGGGGCTGACTTCGTCGCGCAGATCATCGCCGAGCCGTTGCCGGCGCCAGCGGTTGCGCAGGGCGACGGCGACGGCACGCTTGGCATCGCGTTGGCCAACGATGTGGCGATCCAATGCCGCGACGATCTCGCGCGGGGTGAGCGATGCATCGATAGTGTCGGTTTCGAGCGGGTGCGGGGTGACGACGTCGTTCATTCGGTGATCTCCGCACCGGTGGCCGGTGCTGTTTCGATGGTCTCCACCGTCAATTGATCGTTGGTGTAGACGCATAATTCGGCGGCGATGCCCATGGCGCGGCGGGCGATGGTTTCGCTGTCATGGCCGGAATCGGCGAGCGCCCGGGCGGCGGCGAGGGCGAAATTGCCGCCCGAACCGATGGCAGCCATGCCGCCAACGGGTTCCAGGACATCGCCGGTGCCGGTGAGAACGAGCGTCACCTCCTTGTCGGCGACGATCATCATGGCTTCGAGACGGCGCAGGTAGCGGTCGGTGCGCCAGTCCTTGGCGAGTTCGACAGCGGCGCGGGTGAGTTGGCCGGGGTAGCGTTCGAGCTTGGCCTCAAGCCGTTCGAACAGGGTGAACGCATCGGCGGTGGCACCGGCAAAGCCGCCGATGACGCTGGGCACGCCATCGGGGCCGGGGGGGCCGAGGCGGCGGACCTTGCGGGCATTGGGCTTCATGACAGTCTGGCCCATGGTGACCTGGCCATCACCGGCTACGGTGACCTTGCCGTCCTTGCGGACGGAAACGATCGTCGTGCCGTGCCAATCGGGGTAATCTGACATTGGGGAGCGTGGCTTTCGGTTGGTATGATCCGTGAGGCAGATGTAGGGTGCACCCCGGTTGCGTGAAACCCCCCGGCATTGCCGCGGTCGCGGGTGCAATTCTGACAGTGTGGCAATGCGGCGGCGCTCTGCTACCGACATGCAATGGCACCCCGGGGCACCCACATCGTCTATGATCGCAGTACTGCGCGCCCGCGTCCCTGGCGGGGTGTGCTGGCGGAAATCTATCGCTACGCGGCCATGGTGATGCTGCGGTTATGGGGCTGGAAGATCGAGGGCGATTGGCCCGATGACCCGCGCATGGTGTTGATTGCGGCACCGCACACTTCGAACTGGGATGGCATCTGGATGCTGGCGGCGGCGAGTTATTGGCGCGTGTCGTTGCGGTACATGGGGAAAAAGAGCCTGACCGAGGGGGTTTTCGGCGGTTTTGTGAAGTGGACGGGGTGTATTCCGGTGGATCGCAGCCGTGCGGCCGACCTTGTCGGGCAGATGCGCGACGCCTTTGCAGCCGAACCCAACCTGATTCTGGCGGTGCCACCGGAGGGAACGCGGGGCCGGGTAGAGAAGTGGAAGTCCGGATTCTACCATATTGCAGTGGGAGCCGGCGTACCGATCGTCATGTCGGTGCTGGATTATGGCAACAAGACCATCCGGATCAGCGGTGCGCTGTGGCCGACGGGGGACTATGCCGCCGATTTTGCGTTGATCCGGACGCATTACGAAGGGGCGGAGGGCAAGATTCCGGGGGATTTCACGCTGGCAATCTGAGGGGCAATCTGAGGCGCGGCGGGGTTCGACAAGCGGTGTGGCGGGTGTAAAACGATGGTGCGCGGTGGTGCGCCCCGAGTCGAGCATATTTCGAGCATGGGTCGGGGGGCGTTGGGTGGCGGTTTGCTGAGGCATTTTCTGTGCAAATGATCGATCTGAATGCCGATCTGGGGGAGGGTTTCGGCCCCTGGACGATGGGCGATGATGCAGCGATGCTGGATATTGTCAGCAGCGCCAATGTGGCGTGCGGTGGCCATGCCAGTGACCCGGAGACGATGTTCCGCACCCTGTCGCTGGCCAAGGCGCGCGGCGTGGTGACGGGGGCGCACCCGAGTTACCCGGACAAGGAGGGCTTTGGCCGCCGCCGGCTGCCGTTTGCCCCGGCCGAAATCGAGCGGTTCGTGGCAGCGCAGACCGGCGCCCTGATGGCGATTGGCGCACTGGTCGGCCAGCCGATTGCCTATGTGAAGCCGCATGGCGCGCTGGGCAATGTCGCTTCGGAGGATCGGGCGGTGGCGGTGGCGATCGTGCGGGCGGTGCGGGCCGTTGATCCTGGGCTGGCGATCCTGGCCATTTCGGGGACGGTGCTGGAAGCTGTCGCACGGGACGGCGGCATTGCGGTGTTCAGCGAAATTTTTGCCGATCGCGGCTACACGCCCGCCGGCAATCTGGTACCGCGCAGCGAGCCGGGGGCGATGCTGCATGATCCCGAACAGGCGGCGTCGCGGTTGCTGTCATTCCTGGCCAGCGGGCAGATGCCGACGGTCGGCGGCGCGCCGGTTGCATTGGCTGCGCAGTCCGTCTGCATCCATGGCGACAGCCCGGATGCGGTCGCCATGGCGCGACATATCCGCGATGCGTTGCAGGCGCGGGGACTGGCTGTGTCTGCCTTTGTCGGGCGCGATTGACGGCGAGCGATCCCGGGGGTTTGGTCCCGGGTTTCGATTTTGCCATGTTCAGCCAGTGATGGGTTCAGCCAGCGATGGGTTCAGCCAGCGATGGAAGCAGGCACCATTGGCCGGGTTCGACATGGCAGCGACGCGCACGACATCGAACACAGGCTGACCAAAACCAGGCACCCGGGGACCAATGGGCAGCTCGAGCGGATGAAACGGGCGATCAAGCAAGCAACCCTTGGGCGGCACCATTTCGACAGCCATGCCCGTCCAACCGCGCACCTGCATGGCTTTATCAATGCCGACGATTCCGGCCGCCGACCCAGGACAGGCGGGGCCTCAACGCATTCTCCTGCATCTGCAAAATCAGGGCAACAGAGCCCGGCAGGCTGATGCCCAACACGTACCATCAAGGGCCAGACCCAAATTGTTTTGGTTTCGTTCAGCTTCGCAAGCGGCGTCTCCAGGCTATCCGATCGAGCCGGCGGCGAGGCGATTCGAATCGCATCCTACGGATTTTCAACGAGATGGTTGCACGCCTGCTGCCATAAACTTCGGCGCATGGCTCAACTCATCGCGCGCCTTGAACGGCTTGCCCCCGGCGCCCGGAACACTGCTTGCGACCGCCGCGCCGGGCTGGTTGATTGGGGTTGCGGAGGGGATGGCCGCACGGGCTTTCCCCCGACAGAGTAGCCGAGTCGAGTGAGAGTTTAGTCGTCGGCCCGGTATCGGGTTCGATATTTCAAAACGAACATCCGGCGCCGGGAGTATCAGGATCGTGACCAGACTTAACGTGGCCTTTGAAGGGCTTGCGCAAGCCGTGTCGCGTGTTCTGCCGGCTCGGGAATTCAGCCTGGTGAGTGGCAAGCCGGACGATATCGGCAAGCAACTGACCTTCAACGTGAGGACGAGAACGCAGGTCATGGCAATTGGTTCAGCAGTTCTGGTTGCCGGCTGGCTCGGCGTTGCCACCACATCGATGATGACGGGCAATGCGCAGGTTGATACCGCGCTTGCAATCAAACAGGCCGAACTCGCCCAGATGCAGTCGAAGCTGCAGGAAATGACCTCCGAAACTGCGGCCCTCAAAGGCGACGTCGCGATCCGCGCCCAGTCGCTCGAAGCGCGCCAGGCGTTTCTCGCCGCGCTGCTGACCGGGAAGCCGGACATGGCCCGCCTTGCCAAGATGCTGCCCCGCCAGATCCAGGGCAGCGATCAGCTTTCGCTCGTCCGCGACCTCGTCGCCACCGTTCCAGATACGCTTGCAAAGGTGCGCGGCGGCAAGCGCGGCCAGCGCAGCCTGCTCGTCGCCGCCGTCGTGCCGGCAAGGCCACCCTCTGCCGATATCATCGAACCTTTCCGCCAGCTTGAATCGCAGCAACTTGCGCTTGTCGATCGCGCAACCGGCGCCGCCGAAGCCAAGCTGCGCGAAACCCGTGCGCTGATCACCCGCCTCGGCCTCAATCCCGATCGTTTCGTCGCCGCCAGCGATTGGAACGGTTCCGCCCGCCAGGGCGCGAATGTTGGCGTTGGCGGCCCTTACATCCCGGTCAGCGCCAATGTCGAACCGGCCTTCAAGGGCCTGTTCATCACCTGGAAAAAGCTCAACAACCTGCAGGCGGCGGTGTCGTCCATCCCGGCCTATATGCCGGTCAAGGACTATCGCTACACCTCCAGCTACGGCGTGCGCTACGATCCGTTCAATGGCGGCAGCGCCATGCACGCCGGCGTCGACATGGCCGGCCCGACCGGCGAACCCATCTACGCCTCGGCCGATGGCGTCGTCAGCAAGGCCGGTACCGCCAACGGTTATGGCAATCTGATCGAACTTGACCACGGCCGCGGCATCGATACGCGCTATGGCCATTTGTCGAAAATCCTCGTGCATGCCGGCGAACATGTCGTCCAGGGCCAGGAAATCGGCCGCATGGGCTCTACCGGTCGCTCCACGGGCACCCACCTGCATTTCGAAGTCCGCGTCGATGGCCGGGCGGTCAACCCGCGCCCGTTCCTGGAAGCATCGGCCTTTGTGCTGGCCGCCAAGACCGAAGCCGGCGCCAAGAACTTTGATCCCGCAGGGGCCCAGGATTTCGGACCGGTTCTGGCCGATGATACCGTGACGGCGTCCAACGATGCAGCGCCGATGACGCCGATCCGCCACTATCGCTGATCGCGCCCGGCGCGGTTTGCAACACAGCTTGTCTCGCGCCGACATGACGGCGCGCGGGCCGACGGCACCCGGCGGGGTCCGTCGGCCTGTATCGCCCGCCGCACATTGCGGACGCCCCGCATTGCGCGATGGCATGGATCGCCCTACATTGTCGGCATGGATAGTGCCCCCCGCCTGATGCCCGCCGCCGCTGCCCGCGTTGCCGTGATCGCGGCGCGTCAGGGCAAACCCGGCCTGAAACTGCGTCTTGCCGTCGATGGCGGTGGTTGCGCCGGCTTCCAGTACAAATTCGGGCTGGAGGCAGAGGCCGCGCCAGACGATCTTGCTGTTGAAACCGATGGCGTCACCATGCTCGTCGATCCCGATTCGCTGCCCTTCGTTGCGGGCGCTGAAGTCGATTATGTCGAAAAGATCGGTGCGGCCGCCTTTGAAGTGCGCAACCCCCAAGCCGCGTCGGGCTGTGGCTGCGGTTCCAGCTTTTCGGTTTAGGCTTGATCGCAGTCGGTCGGCACCCGGCCCCGCGCCATCAGCGGGCGCATTTCGCGTAGGGCGAGCCACGCAACACCACCGCCATATCGGGCGCCAGCCGCTGGCCCGGCGCCAGGTTTGATTCGATGATCAATCGCCCGCGCTTTTCATCGGCGTTCATCGTCAAGAGCAACGGGCCCATATCATCGTCATTGACGATAAACGGAAAAAACCAGCTGCTGATGCCCGCATAATCCCGGCCACCATAGGATGCCGCATATTCAAAGGGCACCGGCCGCAAGACACGGCCACCGACATCAAAGCCGAATCCAGCATCGTCAACGCTGATCACCGGCTTGCGGGTGCAATCGCCGCCTGGGGCATAGCGCCCATACAGTGTTTCAAGCCGCATGCCCTTGAGCGCCTTGATTGTGACAGCATCGGCTTGGCCGGCGGCGAAAAAGGCGAGACCGGCAAGGCCGAATAGGCCGAAAAACCGCCATGCGGGGCGGCGTCTGCGATATTCATCCATGGGGTTGACCCTCCCGATGAACCAATGGCTGCACACATGGTGCGCCCCGACCGCATGGCGGGTCAATATCAATTGCTGATGCGCGATTCCCCCTTTTCGCAAATCCGGCTAAGGTCGCGCCATGCGCATCGCCAGCTTCAATATCAACGGCACCAACGCCCGCCTGCCGCGGCTGCTCGAATGGCTGGCGGACGCCAAGCCCGACGTCGCCTGCCTGCAGGAAATCAAGACCGTCACCGAGAATTTTCCCGTCGATACGCTCAACGAGGCCGGCTACCACTGCCTTGTGCATGGCCAGAAGGGCTTCAACGGCGTCGCCATCCTGAGCCGCGAAAAAGCCACCGAAACGCAGCGCGGTTTGCCCGGCGATGATGGCGATGAACAATCACGCTATCTCGAGGCCATGGTTTCAGGCGTGCGCGTCGCGTCCATCTATCTACCCAACGGCAACCCGCAGCCCGGCCCCAAGTTCGATTACAAGCTGGCCTGGATGGCCCGGTTGCGCGCCCATGCCGCGACGCTGGTCGGCAATGGCGAGCCTGTCGTCCTCGCCGGGGATTACAATGTCGTCCCCCATGATGACGATATCTGGTCGCCCAAGGCACTCGCCGATGATGCGTTGATGCAGCCCGAAAGCCGCGCCGCCTATCGCACCCTGTTATGGGATGGCTGGCTCGACGCCGTGCGGGCCACCCATCCGCGCGGCGGCCTGTGGACCTATTGGGACTATCAGGCCGGCGCCTGGCAGCGCGACCATGGCTTTCGCATCGATCATTTGCTGCTGTCGCCGCCCGCCGCAGACCGGCTGGCCGATGCAGGCGTCGACAAGGCAGTACGCGGTGCCGAAAAGGCCAGCGACCACGCGCCGACCTGGGTGACATTGCGCGATTGAACCGAAGAAGGACCGTATCGTCTTCGTCGGTTCGGGCCTTGCCTATGTCGCGTTTATCTCAACCCCTGCTTAGGGTCAGGACCCATTGATCTGCTCGGCATGATCTGATTCAAGCTCCGCGAGGAGCCTGAGTGATGAGCGATCTTTTCTGGCTGACGGACGAGCAGATGGCTCGGCTTCAGCCGTTCTTTCCCCGGAGTCATGGTCGACCGCGGGTCGATGATCGCCGCGTGTTGAGCGGCATTATCTTCATCAATCGCAATGGGTTGAGGTGGCGGGATGCGCCCCGGGAATATGGTCCGGCAAAGACGCTCTACAACCGCTGGAAGCGATGGAGCGACAAGGGTGTCTTCGTGGCGATGATGGATGGCCTTTCGGCCAAGGGTACCGAGCGCAAGACGATCATGATCGATGCGACTTATCTCAAGGCCCACCGCACGGCATCCAGCCTGGGGGTAAAAAAGGGGGCCCGGGCCGGCTGATCGGGCGCACGAAGGGTGGCATGAACACGAAGCTGCATGCTGTGACGGATGCCATGGGCCGCCCGATCAACTTCTTCATGACGGCGGGACAGGTCAGCGATTATACTGGAGCGGCAGCCTTGCTGGATGGCCTGCCCAAGGCGGACTGGCTGCTGGGCGACCGGGGTTATGACGCCGACTGGTTCCGCGATGCCCTTGAGGAGAAGGGGATTACGCCCTGCATCCCGGGCAGGAAATCCCGCACAAAG
>JBBQPR010000012.1:0-47267 GCA_038217075.1 Sphingomonadales bacterium | reverse complement strand
CAAAGCCGGATAATGTCTGTCATCGCGTGGTCCTTGCGGTCGATGCCCGGTCGGCGGGCGATGGCATCAGTGTCGGGGCACGCCGCCGGGGTTGCAAGAGCGGGGCGGGCTCCGGCGCACTCGGGCGGGCTCGACCATGGCTCGCTTGCCGGGCGATCGCGCCGTACCTGAAAAAACTTTACGCAAATTAACCTTCTTCGCGGCTATGGCCATTGCCTGCCATGCCGCATTAGACTGCGGGGGATTCGTCCATCCCTGCAGGGAGTCCCCAGGAAGCGTTGTGACCGACCAGAGCTTCCGATTTCCGCGGTTCTTCGTGACCGCACCATCGCCCTGCCCCTATGTCCCGGGGCGGGTAGAACGCAAGGTGTTCGCCGAACTGAAGGGCGGCGAATCGGCCCAGATGAACGAGGCGCTGGGCCGCATCGGGTTCCGGCGCAGCCAGAATGTCGTTTACCGGCCGAGCTGCGATTTCTGCCAGGCCTGTGTTTCGGTACGGGTGGTGGCCCAGCGGTTTCAACCATCGGTGACGCAGAAAAAGCTGTTGAAACGCCACGCCGCGCTGGAGGTGCACGCCTGCGAACCCTGGTCCACCGAGGAACAATGGGCGTTGCTGCGGCGCTATCTGGCAGTGCGCCACCCGGCGGGCGGCATGGCGGCGATGGACGGGCATGATTATGCCGACATGGTCGAACAGACGCCGGTGGATACCATCCTCGTTGAATATCGCGAGCCATCGGTGGATGGCCGGCCGGGGCGGCTGGTCGGTTGTTGCCTGACCGACAAGCAATCCGATGGCCTGTCGATGGTCTATAGTTTCTACGAACCCGAAGGGCCGCGCCGGGGCCTGGGCAATTACATCATCCTCGATCACATCACCCGGGCGGCGCGGGCTGGCTTGCCCTATGTCTATCTGGGTTACTGGATCGAGGACTGTGACCGCATGGCCTACAAGCGGCTGTACAAGCCGACCGAGGCGTTGCGGTCCGGCGTGTGGCGACCATTGGAATAGCGTATCGGGATTCCCGCTGGACGTTGCCCCCGCCGCATCCTAAACGGCGCCGCATGAAAGCTCGCGTCACCATCACCCTGAAACCCGGCGTTCTCGATCCGCAGGGGCGCGCCATCCAGAATGCGCTTGGCGGGCTGGGGTTCGAAGGCATCGCGGGCGTCCGGCAGGGCAAGGTCATCGAACTCGATCTCGCCGATGGCACCAGCGAAGCCTCGATCGACGCGATGTGCAGCAAGCTGCTCGCCAACACCGTCATCGAAAATTATCGGATCGAGCTGCTGTGAAGGCAGCGGTCATCGTCTTTCCGGGTTCCAATTGCGATCGCGACCTGGCCGTGGCGATCGAAACCATCACCGGCACCGCGCCCGCCATGGTCTGGCACCGCGATGCCGAACTGCCGGCGGGGCTCGATCTGATCGCCCTGCCCGGCGGTTTTTCCTATGGCGATTACCTGCGTTCCGGCGCGATGAGCGCGCGGTCCCCGGTCATGCAGGCCGTGGTCGCCGCCGCGGCGCAGGGCCGCGCCGTTCTGGGCGTCTGCAACGGGTTCCAGGTGCTGACCGAGGCCGGGCTGTTGCCGGGCGCGCTGATGCGCAACGCCGGGCTGGATTTCGTCTGCCGCGATGTCGGCCTGCGGGTGGAAAACAGCCAGACCATGTTCACCGCCCGGTATGATTCCGGCGAGGCGATTCGCATCCCGGTCGCCCATCACGACGGCAATTATTTCGCCGATGCCGAAACGCTCGACCGGCTGGAAGGCGAAGGCCGGGTGGTTCTCCGCTACAACGAATCAGTCAATGGCAGCGCCCGCGACATCGCCGGCATCATCAACGAAACCGGCAATGTGCTGGGCCTGATGCCCCACCCCGAACGGCTGATAGAAGCCGAACAGGGCGGCACCGATGGCCGCCGAATGTTCGAGGCATTGGCAGCGGCGCTGGGCTGAACACCCGCCGACGCGGTTCAGACCTTGGTCCGGAACAAGTTGAAATCGGTCTTCGTATCGAACACATCCAACCCTTCGGCGCGCTTGAAAAACGCCACGACGCGGTAGGTGACCGGTGTCAGCACGACCTCCCACAGCACTTTCAGCAGATAGTTGGTAGCCAGCACCTGAATAACCAGACTGGTTTCCCATACGCCCAAGAATGCCAGCGGGTAGAACAACAGGCTGTCCACCCCCTGCCCCACCACCGTCGAACCGATGGTGCGCGTCCACAGCGCCTTGCCGCCGGTCAGCACCTTCATCCGCGCCATCACGAACGCATTGGCCATTTCGCCGGCCCAGAACGCGGCGATGGACGCAATGAAGATGCGCGGAACCTGGCCAAAAACCTCGGCCAGCGCCTGTTGCCCGGCCCATTCAGGGGATGGCGGCAATTCGACGACGACATAGGCCATGCTGGCGGCAAACACCGACGCGCCAAAGCCGACCCAGACCACCCGCCGCGCCCGGGCAAAGCCATAGACTTCAGTCAATATGTCGCCCAGCACATAGCTGAGCGGGAAAAACAGGATACCGGCGCCAAAGGTTACCGTGCCGAACACCGGCAGCACCAGTTGCGCCGGCTTTCCCGCACCAATCAGGTTCGAACAAATCAGGATGACGCAGAACGCCGCCATCGAAAAATCATAAAAACGCAACTGCCGCCCGGCGAGCGCATCGGCCTCGACCGCGACAACGCCCACCGGTTCAACAATGTCGGTAACCAGACTCATTGGCGGCAATCCCCCGGCGACGAGCGGCAACTGTAGCGGTTGCGGTGCGGCAGGAAAGGCCGATTTTGTCGCGGGCAAGCCCGGCCACCTCTTCCCTTGCGGGAGAGGTCGGACCCGGCGCAGCCGAACCGGGTGAGGGCAAGCGTCCGGCCTGACACGCGTTGCGATGATCGCAACTGGCAGGGCAGCGAGCCGCCGGCGGCCGTCTACTTCTACACGCCCGATCGCCAAGGCGAGCGACCGCGCTCGCCTCTCGCCAACTTCAGCGGCTTTCTGCAGGCTGACGGCTATGCCGGCTATGACCAACTCTACAAGGGCAGCCGTGAGGTCGGCGCCATCGTCGAGGTCGCGTGCTGGGTCCACTGCCGGCGAAAGCTGTTCGACGAGTGGAAGAACACGGGTTCCGAGACCGCCCATGCCGGGATCAAGCTGATCGACGCCATCTACAAGGCTGAGGGCCTGGCTCGCAGGCTGCCGCTCGATGAGCGCACCCGGATGCGCGCCGCGTCACGGGCTGCTGTCGAGGCGTTCTTCCGCTGGGCCGACGAAGCGCTAGATGGGCTGTCAGGCAAGAATGGGGTCGCCAAGGCGATCCGCTATGCCGTCACCCGCCGTGTAGCACTGACCCGGTTCTGCGAAGATGGTCGTCTCGAGCCCGACAACAACCGCGCCGAGAACTGCCTGCGTGGCATTGCCCTTGGTCGCCGCAACTGGACGTTCGCCGGCTCGGACAAGGGCGGCGAGCGCGCCGCCGCAATCTACTCGCTGATCGAGACCGCCAAGTTCAATGGCGTTGATCCCGAGGCGTGGCTGCGTGATGTGCTGCAGCGTATCGCCGAAGGCCGCCCGGCTAATCGCATTGCAGAGTTAATGCCTTTGGTCTGGTCATCATCGCAAGATTGACAGCTAAAATTGGCCACCAGTCGTCGCTCACTCGTTGAGTATTTTGTTGGCTTTCCTACGAATATAGGTTTGGTTTTGGCGAGACATCGTGCCCCCGTTAGCAAGCAATAGCTGCTGAGCTTCAGCACGCAGAGCTATAGCCTTTTGCAGCCGCGCTTCGCGTTTCTCATCAGATTCGTAGCGCGGAAAAGGATTGAGATAGCTCTCTACGATTGCCTGATTACCTCTATCCTGCAGGAAGCCCGTGTAAGCTCCGGGAGATGGACCAGCCATCTGCGCATGAAGAGGGGATGACACCAGCAGACAAGCGGCAACTGCCAAAATATTCCTCATTAACTGCCTCCAAGTCGTCGAATCAATTTGCCGAACTAACTCGCAATTATAGTCTCAGCGAAAATGAGCTCGTAATCAAGGCGCGTTGTGAGCAACGGTTCAGGCCGGACGCTTACCCGGAACGGGACTGCATGCGCCGGTCCATCGCTCTGAAATATGTTCCCTATTCGTTCTGAATATGCTAACGATTCGGCATGGCCTCGACGCCGCCCCTCCGCTGGCTGTATCTCGATCTCAACAGCTATTTCGCCAGTGTCGAACAGCAACTCGATCCGGCGATCCGCGGCCGTCCGGTGGTGGTGTCGCCGGTGGACAGCGATTCAACCAGCGCCATTGCTGCCAGTTACGAGGCCAAGGCGTTCGGCATCCGCACCGGCACGAAAATCTGGCAGGCCAGGGCGCTGTGCCGCGATGTGGTGATCGTCCCGCCCCGGCACGAGGAATATGTGAGGTTCCACCACCGCATCATCGCCGAGGTGGAGCGCCATGTGCCCGTGGCGGCGGTGTGTTCCATCGACGAAGTGGCCTGCCGCCTGCTGGACAATGAAAACAGCGTGACAGCGGTGACGGCGCTGGCGGCGCGCATCAAGGCCGGCATCCGGGCCAATGTCGGCGAATGCCTCACCTCGTCGATCGGCGTCGCCCCCAATCGCCTGCTCGCCAAGATCGCCGCCGACATGCAAAAGCCCGATGGCCTGACCATCCTGCCCGCCGAAACGCTGGCGGCGCGGCTGTGCACGCTGAAACTGTCGGACATTCCGGGCGTCGGCCGCAACATGGAACGGCGGCTGGCGGCGGCGGGCATCGTCACCATGGACCGGTTGCTGGCGCTCGATGCGCGGCAGGCGCGGCTGGCCTGGGGCAGCGTCTGGGGCGAACGCATGCACTGGCTGTTGCAAGGCGCGGACCTGCCGGAAATGGCGACCGAGACCCGCAGCATCGGCCATTCCCATGTGCTGGGGCCGGACAAGCGCCACCCGGACCGGGCGCGGCTGGTGGCCCGCCGCCTGCTCGCCAAGGCCGCCACCCGCCTGCGCCGCGCCGAACGCCGCACCGGCTGGATCGAGCTGGGCATCAAGGCGGAAGGCCGGCCCGGCGAAAAGACCGATCGCTGGTCGCACGGCCAAAAACTGCCGCAGGTGATGGACACGGTGACGCTGCTGCACGCGCTCGACACTTTATGGTCGCGGATGCTGGCGGAATTCCCGCCACGTCGGTTCCTGCAAGTGGCGGTGACTCTGGGTGCGCTGGGGCAGGCAGAGGCGGTGCAATTGCACATGTTCGATGGCGACGCCGCCGCCGATACGACAGCCGAAGCGCGGCGAGTGAAGCTGTCCCAGGCGATGGACGCGGTCAACCGCCGCTTTGGCCGCGACGCCGTCACCATGGGCCATGACAGCGCCGGTTCGGCGCGATCATCCGGCCCGCGCATCGCCTTTACCCGCATCCCGGAACTCGCCGAATTCCACGAATGATCCGGCGGCCGCCACATCGCCAGGGTTGCCCTGACGGCCTGCCCGTCGCAACAGCGCCGCGCGTCCGACGCTCGGCGCTGCCGATATTATTCAGCCTGTGGTTCAGCTTGGGCTTGTAAGGCAGCCGCGTGTTGAGCAGGAGAAACCATCATGCGAAATGTCGCCATCGCCATAGCACTTTCTGCCGTCGCGGCTCCCGCCGTGGCCGGCGACAGCGTGGCCACTGCGGTCGACCGGCTCGAATCCGGTTGGGCCCAGGCCAATTACGCAACGCCCGACAAGGCGGCGCAGGTGGCGGCGCTGGACCGTTTGATCGCATCGGCGGCGGCGCTTGAACAACAGGCGCCCAGCCGCGCCGAACCGATCATCTGGCAAGGCGTATTGATGACGACCAAGGCCGGCGTCGTCGGTGGCTTTGCCGGCTTCCGACTCGTCAGCGACGCCAAAAAGGCGCTGGAGCGCGCCGAAGCCATCGCGCCAGATGCCGAAAAAGGCCTGGGCCTGGTCCAGTTGGGCGTGCTCTATTACCAGGTGCCCGGATCGCCAATCGCCTTTGGCAATCGCGGCAAGGCCAAATCCTATCTGTTGCGCGCGCTCGCCATCAACCCGCAGGGGCTGGCGCCCAATCTCGCTTATGGCGATTATCTGGTCGAAGGCGGGCGCTTTGCAGAGGCCGAATCGGTGCTGCTGCGCGCCTTGCAGGCCCCGGCCAGCCCGGACCACCCCGTTGCCGACAAGGGCCGCCGCGGCGAAGTGATGACCTTGCTCAAAAAAGTCCGCGCACGTCTGGGCCGCAATGGCTGACACACTTCTGGGGTCAGGCCGCACCGCATTGGTAACCGGCGCATCGGGCTTTGTCGGTTCGGCGGTGGTCCGCGCGCTGATCGAACGCGGGGTTACCGTACGCGCGCTGGCCCGCGCCGCCAGCCCGCGCGGCAACCTTGCCGACCTGCCCTGCACAATAGTGGAAGGCGACATCCGCGACGCCGCCGCCATGGCCGCCGCGATGGCCGGGTGCGACCTGCTATTCCATGTCGCCGCCGATTACCGGCTATGGGCGCCGGACCCCGCGGAAATCGAGCGCACCAATATCGAGGGCACCCGCATCGTCATGGCCGCCGCCCGCGCCGCCGGCGTCGCCCGCATCGTCCACACCAGCAGCGTGGCGACGTTAAAACCATCGCCCGATGGCAGCCCCGTCGGCGAAGACGCGGCGCTCACCCCCGAAACCGCGATCGGCGCCTATAAACGCAGCAAGGTCGGCGCCGAACGGCTGGTCGAAGCGATGGTGGCAGACGGCCTGCCGGCGGTGATCGTCAACCCGTCCACCCCCATCGGCCCGCGCGATATCCGCCCGACACCGACGGGCCGCATCATCGTCGATGGCGCCATGGGTCGTATTCCGGCGTTCGTCGATACCGGGCTCAACCTCGTCCATGTCGATGATGTGGCCACCGGCCATCTGCTGGCGGCGGAACGCGGCACCATCGGCGAACGCTATATCCTTGGCGGCCAGGATGCGACGCTGAAACAGCTTCTGGCCGATATCGCCGTGCGAGTCGGCCGCAAGCCGCCGACCATCCAATTGCCGCGTGCACCGCTATATCCGCTGGCCTGGGTTGCCGAAGCCATGGCCCGGTTGACCGGCAAGGAACCGATGTTGACCGCCGACGGCCTGACCATGGCGCGGGCGCGCATGTATTTTTCGTCGGCAAAGGCGGAAAACCTGCTTGGTTATCGCGCCCGGCCCTATGGCGAGGCGCTGGATGCGGCGTTGCACTGGTTCGGCACAGCGGGCTATCTGCGCTGATGCAGTTTATTTTACCTTTGGCCGGAATGGTCGCCTTCGGGATCTGGGCGGTGCTGACCTTGGCGCGCGGCGGCTTCTGGCGCTTTGAAGACCGCGATCAGGATGACATTCCATCGCCTTCGACCTGGCCCGATGTGACCGCCGTCATCCCGGCGCGCAACGAGGCCGATGTCATCGCCCGCTCGCTGGGCAGCGTGCTGGCGCAGGATTATCCCGGCCGGCTGCGCGTCATCCTGGTGGACGATCAAAGCGATGATGGCACCGGCGAAGTGGCGGCGCGCGTTGGTGACAGCCGGCTGCAGATCCTGTCCGGCAGCCCGCGGCCACCGGGCTGGACCGGCAAGCTCTGGGCGCTCGACCAGGGCATCGCCGCCGCTGGCACACCCCATTACATCTGGCTGACCGACGCCGATATCGGCCATGCGCCGGATAATCTGCGCCGGCTGGTGGCGCGCGCGGCGCATGGCCGGCTGGCGATGGTCAGCCTTATGGCACGGCTGCACTGTTCGGGCCTTGCCGAACGCGCGCTCATCCCCGCCTTCGTCTATTTCTTTGCCATGCTCTACCCGTTCCGCTGGGCCAACAACCCGCGTGAACCATTGGCGGCGGCGGCCGGCGGTTGCGTGCTGGTGCGGCGCGACGCGCTGGCACAGGCCGGCGGTGTCAATGCCATTCGCCGCCAGATCATCGATGATTGCGCACTGGCCCGGGCGATCAAGCCGCACGGCCCGATATGGCTGGGCATCAGCCACCGCGCCATCAGCCTTCGGCCCTATGGTTTCGCCGATATTCGCAACATGGTGGCGCGTTCGGCCTATGCGCAGCTTGGCTTTTCGCCGCTGGCTCTCGCCAGCACCCTGTTCGGCATGGTGCTTATCTATGCCGTGCCGGTCCTGTTGGCGCTGTTTGCCCATGGTCTGGCGCAATGGCTGGGCCTTGCCAGCTGGGCGCTGATGGTGCTGACCCTGTGGCCGATCCTGCGTTTTTATCGGGTGTCGCCACTATGGGCACCGGCACTGCCGTTGATCGCGATGACTTACGCCGGCTTCACGCTCGATTCGGCGGTGCAATATTGGGGTGGCCGCGGCGGCATGTGGAAGGGTCGGGCACAGGCAGCCCGCCGCATGTCGCATTGATGCCATGACCGCCACGGAAATCAACGACGCCGCCTTCGTATCCGGCAAGGACCATAAAACCGAAAATTTCCCGGTCGGTTCGCGTCTGATCGCGGCGCAGCACCGCCCGGCGGTGATGGCCTATTACCGCTTTGCCCGTGCCGCCGATGATATCGCCGATGCCACCGCGCCCGCCGCCGAACGGCTCGCCCGGCTCGATGCGATGGGTGCCGGGCTCGATGCCGGGCTTGCGGGACGCGACGACCCTACCCTGCCGGAGGTAGCGCAAACGCTCGGCCACACCATGGCGGCGCGCGGACTTGATCCGGCCAACGCCCATGATCTGCTCGTCGCCTTTCGCCGCGACGTGACACAGAACCGCTATCGCGATTGGGACGATCTTCTCGATTATTGCCGCTGGTCGGCGATGCCCGTCGGCCGCTTCATGCTCGATGTGCATGGCGAGGCGGCGGCGCTGCGCCCGGCCTCCGACGCACTGTGTGCGGCGTTGCAGATCATCAACCACCTGCAGGATTGCCGGGAGGATCTGGCCGAGATGGACCGAGTCTATGTCCCCCAGGATGCGCTCGCCGCCGCCGGGCTGACCACCGGTGCGCTGGCACAGCCGCAGCCCGCCCCGGCGCTCGCCGATCTGGTACGCAGCCTTGCCGCCCGCACGCTGCCGCTGCTGGAACAGGCATCGGGCTTTGGCGCCGCCATCGCTGCATCGGGCCTGGCCTATGAAGTCGCCGTCATCCATGCGTTGGCTATGGATCTGGTCGCCCGGTTGCGCCGCGATCCCTTCGCTGCGGCGCGGCATCATGGCAAGCTTTCGGCAGGCTTCATCGCAATCCGCGCCTGCGGGGCTATGGCGCTGGCCCGAAATGGGGTAGGGACCAACGCGCAATCGCAGCGAAGGGAACGCCGGTGACCATAGCGGCAGACGAGATCGCGATCGACGCCGTGGAAGCCAAGGCTTCGGGCAGTTCCTTCTATGCGGCCATGCGGTTGATGCCCAAGGCGGCGCGCCGGGCGATGTTCGCCATCTATGCCTTTTGCCGCGTCGTCGATGATATCGCCGATGCCGATGACCGCCCGCGCGATGTGCGCCGCGCCGAATTGTTGGGTTGGGCGGCCGATCTGCACAAATTCTACGCCGGCGAACGGCCGCGTCGCCTGAACTTCCTCGCCGAAGCCATCGAACGGTTCGAGCTGAAGAAGGATGATTTCCTCGCTGTCATCGATGGCATGCTGATGGATGTCGATGAAACCATCGTTGCACCCAGCCGCGCCAGGCTCGATCTGTATGTCGATCGCGTCGCCTGCGCCGTTGGCCGGCTGTCGGTGCACACGTTCGGGATGACTCATGCGACCGGGCTGGAGGTGGCGCATCATCTCGGCACGGCGCTGCAATTGACCAACATCATTCGCGATATCGACGAAGACGCCGGTATCGGCCGGCTGTATCTGCCCGAGGAAGCGCTCGCCGCCGCCGGCATCAAGACGCGCATCCCGACCGAAGTCATCGCAGATCCGCGTGTCGATACGGTGTGCCGCGGCCTGGCGCTCGATGCGCAGGCGCATTTCGATGCGGCGCGGGCGATCATGCGCGATCGGCCGTCGGGCCGGCAACGCACGCCGCGGCTGATGGCCGAAGTCTATGCCCATCTGCTCGGCCGCATGGCGGTGCAGGGCTGGGTCGCGCCGCGCACGCGCGCCCGCATCGGCAAGCGCCACCTGCTCTGGCTGGTGCTGCGCCACGGGTTGATCGGCTGAACCAATAATGCAGGCGGCGAATTGAAGCGGGGGCGGGTTCACGTCATCGGTGGGGGCATGGCCGGGCTGGCAGCCGCGGTCGATCTCGCCGCGCGCGGTGAAACCGTGTCCCTGCACGAAGCCGGGCCGCAGGCGGGCGGGCGCTGCCGCTCCTATTTCGATCCGCAGCTTGGCCGCATCATCGACAATGGCAACCATCTCGTGTTGTCCGGCAACGGCGCCATCGCCGCCTATCTCGCCGCCATCGGCGCGTCGGACGCCATAGTCGGGCCAGATGTTGCCGATTTCCACTTCGTCGATCTGGGCGATGGCAATCGCTGGCAGGTACGCCCCAACGCCGGGCGGCTGGCGTGGTGGGTGCTCAGCGCAGCGCGCCGCGTACCGGGCACAAGCGCCACCGATTATCTGCCGCTGCTCCGCCTGTTGCGCCGCAACCCCGGCAAGACGCTGGGCGCGCTGCTGCCCGAACGCGGCGCCTTGTGGCGGCGGTTGCTCGAACCGTTTTTCGTCTCGGCGCTGAACACCCACCCGGATGAAGCGAGCGCCGATCTGGCTGGCGCCATCGTCCGCGAAACCCTGGCGGCGGGCGGCGACAATTACCGGCCGCGCATCGCCCACCCGTCGCTTGCCGCGGCCTTTGTAGATCCGGCGCTGGCGATGCTGGATGGCCATGGCGCAACCGTCGCGCTGCGCCACCGGCTTCGCAGGATCGATTTTGATGGCGCGCGCGCGGTGCGACTGGATTTCGGCGATGGCGGAATCGATCTTGGCGTCGATGATCGCGTCGTGCTCGCCGTGCCGCCCTGGGTGGCGGCCGATCTGGTGCCTGATCTGACCGTTCCGGACAAATTCCACGCCATCGTGAACGGCCATTTCGCCGCTACGCCGCCGCCGGGCACGCCGCTTATGCTGGGCGTCATCGGCGGTACCGTCGAATGGATTTTCGCCTTTGACGACCGGATTTCGGTGACCATCAGCTGCGCCGACGCGCTCGCCGAATTGGATCGGGACACGCTCGCCGCCCGGCTCTGGGCCGATGTGGCAAAGGCGCTGGCCCTGCCCGCGGACCTGCCGCAATGGCAGATCGTCAAGGAAATGCGCGCCACCTTCGCCGCCACCCCGGCGCAGGACGCGCTGCGGCCGGCAGCGGCAACGCCGTGGCAGAATTTGTGGCTGGCCGGCGACTGGACCGCCACCGGCCTGCCCGCCACCATCGAAGGCGCGGTGCGATCCGGCCACCGCGCCGCCGGTCTGGCATCGGCGGCGCGGGTCGCCTAAAGGGCCGGTATGAGCACGCAAACCCTTGTGCAGGACGACCCGCTGGATGCAGCCATCGGCCGCGCCACCGATGCGCTGCTGAAGGCACAGCGCCCCGATGGCCATTGGGTGTTCGAACTGGAGGCCGATGCCACCATCCCGGCCGAATATGTGCTGTTGGTGCATTGGCTCGGCGAAACCGCGGACCTGGAGCTGGAACGCAAGATCGGCGTCTATCTGCGCCGCATCCAGGGAGAACACGGCGGCTGGCCGCTCTACCACGGCGGCCCGCTCGATCTGTCGGCGACGGTAAAGGCCTATTTCGCGCTGAAGATGATCGGGGATGACATCAACGCCCCGCACATGGCCCGAGCCCGCACCGAAATCCTGGCGCTGGGCGGCGCTGCGGCGGCGAATGTGTTCACCCGCATCCAGTTGGCGCTGTTCGGCGAACTCGGCTGGAACGCCATCCCGACCATGCCGGTGGAGCTGATCCTGCTGCCGCGATGGTTCCCTGTGCATCTGTCGCGCATGTCCTATTGGGCGCGCACCGTCATCGTGCCATTGCTGGTGCTGCAGATCATCAAACCCGTCGCCGCCAACCCGCGCCGCATCGGTGTCGCCGAACTGTTCGGGCCGCCGCTGGCCGTCGGCGTGGCGGCGCACCAGAAATGGCATTGGGCGGTTGGCTTTGCGCTGCTCGACAAGCTGCTGAAGGCCGGCAACGGCCTGTGGCCAAAGCGGCTGCGCGCCCGCGCCATAAAGGCGTGCGTGGATTTCACCGAGGAACGCCTGAACGGGGAAGACGGGCTGGGCGCCATCTACCCGGCCATGGCCAACAGTGTAATGATGTTCGCCGCCTTGGGCCGCAGCGCCGATGATCCGGCGCGCGCCATCGCCCGCAAATCGGTCGAAAAACTGCTGATCGTCAAGGACGACGAAGCCTATTTCCAGCCCTGCGTGTCCCCGGTGTGGGACACGGCGCTGGCCAGCCACGCGCTGTTGGAGGTCGGCCACCCGGCCGCCGAAACCGCGGCGTTGGGCGGGCTCGACTGGCTGCTGCCGTTGCAGGAACTCGAGGTGAAGGGCGATTGGGCGGATCGCAAGCCCGATGTCCGCCCCGGCGGCTGGGCCTTCCAATACAGGAACGCGCATTACCCCGATCTCGACGATACGGCGGTTGTGGTGATGGCGCTGGACCGGGCCAAGCGCGGGCAAAGCGATGCAGAGGCCATCGAACGCGGCATCGAATGGACCGTCGGCCTGCAAAGCAGGAACGGCGGCTGGGGTGCCTTCGACGCCGACAATTCTGACCATTATCTCAACAACATCCCCTTTGCCGACCATGGCGCGCTGCTCGATCCACCGACCGTCGATGTGTCAGCGCGCTGCATCTCCATGCTCGCCCAGCGCGGCGAGCCGGCCGACAGCCCGCGCATGCAGGCGGCGCTGAACTATGTGCTGAAGGACCAATTGGCCGATGGCAGCTGGTTCGGCCGCTGGGGCGTCAACTATATCTATGGCACCTGGTCGGCGCTGTGCGCGCTCAATGCCGCCGGGCTCGATCCGCAGGCGGAACCCGTGCGTCGCGCCGTCAACTGGCTGGAATCGATCCAGAACGCCGATGGCGGCTGGGGCGAGGATTGCGATAGCTACCGGCTCGATTACAAGGACCATCAGCCGGCGCCATCCATCGCATCGCAGACCGGCTGGGCACTGCTCGGCCTGATGGCGGCGGGCGAGGCCAAATCCCCGGCCGTGGCGCGCGGCATCGCCTGGCTGCAGGCGACACAGGATGACGCCGGCGAATGGCCGGAGGAGCATTACACCGGCGGCGGTTTCCCGCGCGTGTTCTACCTGCGCTACCACGGCTACCGCCGCTATTTCCCGCTCTGGGCGCTGGCGCGTTACCGCAACCTCACCGCCAGCAACAGCGGCCGCGTGCCGTTCGGCATGTGAGCGCACGCCCCCGGCGGGCCGCCGCATGATCATCGCCGCCACGGGTTTGCGCAGCGAAGCCGCCATCATCGCCCGCCCCGGCGTCCTGCCTATCGCCTGCGGTGGCCAGGGCGATGTTCTGGCGGCGCGGCTGGAAACGGCCATCGCCGCCGAACGCCCGGCGGGCCTGATCAGCATCGGCATCTGCGGCGGGCTTGACCCGGCCTTGCCAATCGGTGCGCTGGTCATCGGCAAGTCCGTCGGGAATTACACCACCGATACCGGCTGGACCGCGCGACTGGCAACTACCTTGCCCCACGCCCGCCGCGCCAGCGTCGCCGGCGTCGAAATCGCGGCCTTCGATAGCGCCGCCAAGGCCGAATTGTTCGCCACCACCGGCGCCGCCATCGTCGACATGGAATCGCACATCGTGGCGCGCGTCGCCGCCGCCCATGGCCTGCCCTTTGCCATTTTGCGCGCCGTGTCGGATGCCGCGACGGACAGCCTGCCGATGGCGGCGCGCGTGCCGCTCACCCCCGATGGCGGCGTACGCATGGGCCAGGTGCTGGCGGCGGTGGCGGCCAACCCCCGGCAAATCCCGGCGTTGATCCGGCTGGCGGGGAATACGGACCGGGCGCTGAAGGCGCTGGCTGGCGCGATGGACGCGCTGGGCAAAGGGCTGGCTGGGCCAATCGTCGTCCAATAAGAGCCGTGTCACCCCGGGCTTGACCCGGGGTCCAGCCTTCTGTCGCAACGTGTCAGAAGAAACTGGGCCCCGGGTCAAGCCCGGGGTGACAGCTTCTCTGTCGCCGAAAATCAGGCGACGTTGACCACCTTCTTGTCGGCATCGGGGTTGGCTGCGCGGAAGCGTGCCTGTTCCGATTCAACGATGTTCAGGAACACGTCCTTCGATGGCCGCTGGTTCGACAGGTCGATATCCGGCGCCATCGGGCCATCGGTGCGCACACCCTTGCGGCCGACGTTGAACATCTTCAACGGGTGGCGGATGGCGTCGGTGGCGGCGGTGCCTTCGAACCCGCAATGCACCATGCAATCGGCGCATTTTTCGTATTTGCCGACACCGTATTGATCCCAATCGGTTCCTTCCATCAGCTCCTGGAAGGTGCCGACATAGCCTTCGCCGACCAGATAGCAGGGCTTCTGCCAGCCAAACACGGTGCGCAGCGGCATCGACCAGGGCGTGCATTCATAGGTCTGGTTGCCGGCAAGGAAATCGAGGAACAGTGGCGAATTGGTGAATGTCCAATCCTTGCCCCCATTGCCCAACTTGAACACGTCGCGGAAAAACTGGCGCGTTTTCTGACGGTTGAGGAAGTGCGACTGGTCGGATGCACGCTCATAGGCATAGCCCGGCGAAATGGTGATTTCGACGCCAGATTTTTCCATATCGGTGAAGAAATCGGCCAGACGGCCCGAATCGGCACCATCGAAAACCGTGCAATTGACCTGGACGCGGAAACCCTTGGCCTTGGCCAGCGCAATCGCCTCCTTGCAGGTGTCATACACACCATCCTGGCACACGGATTTGTCGTGCATGCCCTGGTCGCCGTCCAGATGAATAGACCATGTAAAGCCGGGATCAGGCTTGTAGTCGTCGATCTTCTTTTTCAGCAACAGCGCGTTGGTGCACAGGATGACGAACTTCTTTTTCGCCAGATAACCCTCGACGATGCGCGGCATGTCCTTGTGCAACAGTGGTTCGCCACCGGCGATCGACACCGCCGGCGCGCCGCACTCGTCGATTGCATCCATGCACTGCTGATAGCTCAACCGCTGGTTGAGGATCGCATCCGGGTAATCGATCTTGCCGCAGCCCTTGCAGGCGAGGTTGCAGCGCAAAAGCGGCTCCAGCATCAGCACGAGCGGGTATTTGCCGCCGGAAAGGTGCTTCTTGACGGTATAGGCGCCGATGCGGGCGAGTTGGGTAAACGGCAGGGGCATTTCGGCTCCTCAAATCAATCAATCAATCGCGAAGCGCCGCCGGGATGCGGAACTCCACATTTTCTTCAACCCCGTCCATGTGGACGATTTCGACAGGATGCAAGCGTTGAAGTGCTGCAATCACGTCCTGCACCAGCGCTTCGGGTGCCGAAGCCCCCGCTGTCAGGCCGACAGATCGTACGCCCTCCAGCCAGGCCGGATCGACCCCGGCGCCATCCGCGACAAGATAGCTCGGCAGGCCGGCAGCCGCGCCGATTTCGACAAGCCGGTTGGAATTGGATGAATTGCGCGCGCCGACGACGAGCAGCAGGTCCGCCGATTCGCACAACAGGCGCACCGCCACCTGCCGGTTTTGCGTGGCATAGCAGATATCGCTGGTTTCCGGGCCGATGATGGCCGGGAAACGCGCCTTCAACGCCGTGATGATGTTGCGCGTATCATCGATGCTCAGCGTCGTCTGGGTGACAAAGGCGATCGGCGTATCGGCATCGAAATCCAGCCCGGCGACATCGGCTTCGCACGACACCAGATGCACGGGTGATTGCACCTGCCCCATGGTGCCGATCACTTCGACATGGCCGGCATGGCCGATCAAAACCACCGTGCGCCCGGCGGCGGCGTGGCGGCGCACCTGCACATGGACACGCGACACCAACGGGCAGGTTGCATCCAGCACCGGCAGGGCGCGGGCGCGGGCTTCCTCCACCACGGCATGCGCGACGCCATGCGCGCTGAAAATCGTCACGGCGCCATCGGGGATTTCGGAAAGTTCCTCGACGAAATGCGCGCCCTTCCTCGCCAGATCATTCACCACATGGGCGTTGTGGACGATTTCATGGCGCACATAGACCGGCGCGCCATATTTGCGGATCGCACCTTCCACCGTATCGATGGCGCGCACGACACCGGCACAAAAACCACGCGGCTGGGCGAGTATGATCCGCAATGGTGTCACCGGGGTCCCTTTGATCCAAAAATCGTCAATACACCCTGATACGATAGGGTTTCAAACGTCGCCAGATTGGGAAGCACCATTGGCGATGAATGGCAACATAACCCGTGCTGCGCATGCGAAGAAATCCGGCGGCTGCGGCACCGCTGCAACGGTCGATCCGGGCGCTCTTCAGCCGGGTTCGCCCGCCAGCCCGCGCCCCTCACCCGCCGCAAAGGCGATCATCACAGGGATGCCGATGGCCAGATCACGGGCGCGTTTCAACAGGGAAAGCGCCAGCGCCGCCTCCACCGGCAGGCCGAACAGCGGCGCCAGCAGCACATAGGCGCCTTCCTGCACGCCGATGCCGCCGGGCACCACGAACGCCGCAGTGCGCAGCGTGAAGATCAGGCTTTCGATAATGATTATCTTTTCGACATCTATGCCGATGCCGATGAAGGACAGCGCCACCCACGCCCCGGCGCCGCTGCCAACCCAGGCGATGATGTGCAGAACAAACCCGGCAACAACACGGCCCCGGCGATGATAGACCTTATCCAGCGCATCTCGCACGCTGCCCAGCGCCGCCGCCGAGCCAGGCAAAACCGCCCCGCCGATGCGGCCGGCAAACATCAAAAGCGGGCGTTGCAGCACGGTAAAGGCGATCATGATGGCAATGCTGGCGACGGCGCCGACACCGGCCATGGCGAGCAAGTCACCGCTTGTCGGCTGGCTCGACAACAGCAGCGCCAGCGCGCCGACGCCATACAGCGTGTAGACGAGCTGGGCCGCCAGCTCCGTCGTCTGGTCGGCGACCAGCGAGGCGTAGACCATCGGCTGCGGCACCCCGGCGGCACCAAGGCTATGCGCGCCGATAACGATGCCGCCGACCTGCGAGAACGGCAGCACGTCGCTCGCCGCCTCGCGCGTCGTCCGCGCCCATATGAAGGACGGCAGCCGCCGGGCAGCGATGCCAGGCGCCACCAGCCACCAGGCGATGCCCATGATGGCGAGCAAGCCGAAGGTGATGCCGCAATAGAGCACAAAGCCGATGAAACCGATGCGCCGCACCACCGCCAGCACATCGCCGATACCGATCTGCACCAGCAGGGCAATGGTCACCGCAAGCCCGGCAAGCGTCACCAGCACCACCCCGGCGCGCATCCAGCGGGCGCGGTTCATCGCGCCGCCCCGGCGATGTTGCCGTCCGGCTTGATCGCCAACCGGGCGCCGCGCCAATCGACATTGCGGACGGCAAAGCTGGCAATGAACAGCCCGAAACTCAAAAGATCACGCGCCGGCAGCCACCACAGCGGCGCGGTGCGTTGGCCGGTCGCCGCGTCGATGCGCAGCGCCAGCAGCAACCGCGACGCTAGCGCCGCGATCACCAGCGCCAGACCAACGCCGACCGGCAGCAACACCGCCGCCAGCAACGCCATCGGCAGCGGATTGACCACCCCCAACCCAGCAAAACCCATCGGATCCAACCGTCGCAACGTCACATTCCACCGCATTTCATGGCGGCAAAGCGCACCCAAATTCACCTCGGCACAGCCATGGGCGATGGCAAAGGCCGGCACCGCAACCTGCATTCCCAACTCGCGCACAGCCGCACCAATGGCATAATCGTCGGCAAGAACATCGGAAAACGCCTCGAATCCGCCGATTTGCGCCAGCGTTGTGCGGCGGATTGCGATGGTCGACCCCATGCACGGCTGCGCCATGCCCAACGCCCGGCCAACAATGACCGAGGGCAAAAAGCCATGGCTGACCCCCATCGCCGCCAGTTTCGACCAGCGCCCGGCATCGCCGCGACCGAAATACAGGCAAGTAACCGCCCCGACGCCCGATGCCTGCAACGCCGAAACCACCCGCGCCAGATAGTCCGGCGCCACCGCCATGTCGCTGTCACTCAACACCAGCGCATCGTTGCGCGCATGCGCCGCCATGTTGATCAAATTGGAAACCTTGGCATTGCCGCCGTGCCGCGCCGTATCGATGACCAGTTTCAGCGTCATGCCCGGGAATTCGCGCTTCAGCGCCTGCACGATTGCCACCGCCGGATCATCGGCGCGCTGCACGCCAAGGATGATTTCAACGGCGCCGGCATAGTCTTGGCCGATAAATGTGCGCAGATTCGCGGCCAATTGCGGTTCAGCACCATGCAAAGGCTTCAGGATCGTCACTGATGGCGCATCGCTGCCGGCACCGAGCACCGCGCCATCACCCGACAGCGCCGGCTTCGCCAGCCACGCCCCCGCCAGTTGATATGCCACCCCTGCCCCGGCCAGTGCCGCCAGCAGCCAACCGAACAGCAGCACGCCGGTCACGAGAGCGCCCTCACGCCGCAGCCCCGAAATCGGCAAAACGCCCCAATTGCCGCCCCGCGCCCCGCGCCCGCGCCGCCGTTTCCGGGTCCAGCAGCGCCGCCAGTTCATCGGCATAGCGATAGCCGGGCGCGCTGCCGGGATAGGCGCCCGTCGCCGGATGCGCGTAAATCTCGTTCAGCCCCGCTGGCAACCGCGCCACCAGCGCCGCCACCCGCTCACGCGTCATCGCACCGCTCCACGCCAGCCCGAACACCGCGTCCGGCACTACCAGCCCGGCCGCCACGAATCGCGCCCGCGCCCGCGCCGCCCACACCCCGGCCACGCGCTCCGCGAAGCCGGTGTGCAGCGGCTCGATCCCCGCCAGCAGGCCCCGCGGCTCCACCGGTGCCCGCACCGCCCGCATGCCGAACCGCTTGCCGATGCGGATGATCAGCCCGGCAATTACCGGGTGCAGGTGGAAATGCTTGTGCGCGTTGACATGATCGACCGGCAGGCCGGTGGCCGCAAACGCCTCGAACTGCGCCTCGATTTCTGCTGCCAATTGCCGGCGCACCGCCGGTTTCAGGGCGAAATCCACCCCCGCGGCGACCATGTTGGTGCGAAACAGCCCGGCATCATCGACCAGCCCCGGCACCTGCGACGCCGGCAATACCGGCCGCCCCTCCACCAGCACCAGATGCAGCCCGACGCCCAGCCCCGGCAACGACCGCGCCCGCGCCACCGCATCATCAGCGGCAGCGCCGGTTACCATCAGGCTGGCAGCGGTCAATATCCCGTCGCGATGCGCCGTTTCGACCGCCGCATTCACCGCGATATCAGCACCGAAATCATCGGCGGTAACGACAAGACGCACCGGCGCCGCCATCGGCGCCATTGCCAGCGCCATCACCGGTGGTCCTTTCGGTTCAGGCAGCTTCCTTGCGATCACGCAGGAACCGGAAGAATTCCACGCCCTCGCGCAGACGGCGCTTCATCATCTGGCCATCACGGACCATTTCATTGACAATGGCGCCGATCTTGGCCGGGCGGAAATAGAATTTCTTGTAGAATTCTTCCAGCGACTCAAAGATTTCCGCTGCAGGCAGATGGTCGTAATTCAGCTGCGCCAGCTGGCTGCCATTATCGGTCAGCATAGGGCCCTGGTTGCCGATCCAGCCATTTTCCGTCGCCTGCTTGTGCAGGAACGTGCCCGGATAAGGCGCCGCCAGCGACACCTGGATGGTGTGCGGGTTGACCTCCTTGGCATAGGCGATGGTTTCCTGAATCGTCTCGCGGGTTTCGCCCGGCAGGCCCAGGATGAAGGTGCCGTGGATGGTGATGCCCAACGCCTTGCAATCCTTTGAAAACTGCTTGGCGGTTTCGATCAGCAGGCCCTTCTTGATGTTGTGCAGAATCTGCTGGTTGCCGCTTTCATAACCGACCAGCAACAGCCGCAGACCGTTCTCGCGCAGCACCTTCAACGTCGCATAGGGCACATTGGCCTTGGCATTGCACGACCAGGTGACGCCCAGCTTGCCCAGTTCGCGGGCCAGTTCCTCGACGCGCGGGATATTGTCGGTCAGCGTATCGTCGTCGAAGAACAATTCCTTGGTCTGCGGGAATTCCTTGAGGACATATTTCACTTCCTCGATGACATGACCGACCGAGCGCACCCGGTAATTATGCCCGCCCACCGTTTGCGGCCACAGGCAGAAGGTGCAACGCGATTTGCAGCCACGGCCGGTGTAGAAGCTCACATAGGGGTGCTTGAGATAGCCGATGAAGTAATTCTCCATCTTCAGGTCGCGCTTGTAGATCGGCGTCACGAACGGCAGCGTGTCCATGTCCATGATGACCTTGCGGTCCTTGTTATGGACAATCGTGCCACTGGCATCGCGATAGGAAATGCCGTCGATCGTCGCCCAATCAAGCCCGTCCGCCACGTCCTTGATGGTGAAATCGAACTCGTTCCGCGCCACGAAATCAATGACCGGCGCCGCCAGCAAACTGCCTTCGGCATCCACCGCCACCGTCGCGCCGATGAAGCCGATCTTCACATCGGGGTGAAGTTTCTTGATCATCTGCGCCACCTTCACATCGCTGCTGAACGATGGTGTGGAGGTGTGCATGATGATGAGATCGCGATCCTTCAGATCAGGAATGATGTCATCGAAGCTCAGATCGTGCGCCGGTGCATCGATCAGCTTCGATCCTGCGACCAGCGCTGCTGGCTGGGCCAGCCAGGTCGGATACCAAAAGGATTTGATCTCGCGCTTGGCCTGGTAGCGCGACCCGGCGCCGCCGTCGAAGCCATCGAAGGAAGGCGCCTGGAGAAAGAGCGTCCGCATGGAAAACCGGTTCCCTGAAATCTGTGCTGTAGCAACTGTGCCGGACCCTTTACGCAAGTCCTGCGGCAATTGCCATCATCGGCGAAGCCTGGCCGCACGAAAAGCCCCGGCGCTGTGGTTGCATGGCCACTGGCGTTAAGCGGCATCAGGGGCTGCGCCTTGTTCAGCAAAGGTTCGGTTACCATTGTTTAAGCGTCCCCAACCGCACCACAGCGCGAACCCATTCACAAGACCGGGAACATCAGGATGCCGAACACAACCCGCAAACGTATGGCCGCTATCGCCCTTGCCGCGTTCGCCATCACCCCCGTTGCCGCCATCGCTGCGGCCAACGATCCCGCAGGCACGCTGATCAGCTATAACGACGGCGTTGTCGCGGTGATGAAGGCCGGCCTTGCCACCCCCGCCCGGGTCGCGCGTTTCGAATCGCTGGTAAAGACGCATTACGACATGCCAGCCATCGCGGCGCTCGTTGTCGGGCCGAAATGGGCGGCGGCGAGCCCGGCGGACCGCGATGCCGCCATTACCGCGCTCACCCGCCATTCGGCGGTATCGCTGGCCCGCAACTTCACCGGCTTTGGCGGTGAAAAATTCATCACCGATCCCAATGTCGCGGCGCGCGGCACCAGCAGCATCGTCAAGGTGACGATCAATTCAAAGGACGGCAGCAACGTGCTGCAATACCGCCTGCGCCAGAACGGCGGCGATTGGCGGATCATCGATGTCGTGTCGGACGGCGTCAGCCAGCTGGCCCTGCAACGCGCCGAACTTGCCACCACGATCGCCAGCGACGGCGTTGCCGGCATGGCGAAAAAACTGACGGCGCGGGACGGCGATCTGGCGCGCAAATAACGCGAGCGGGCGCGGGACCACTCCCGCGCCCGCCCCAGTGTCGCTTACAACCCGTCCAGGCCCTTGCTGACCAGGATGTTCACCGCCACCCGGCGGTTCTGCGCCTTGCCTTCCGTGCTGTCATTGTCGGCCAGCGGATCGGCTTCGGCCATGCCGGTCGGGGTCAACATGCGATAGGGCTTCCAGCCGCAGGCCTGCTGGATGTAATTCACCACCCGGCTCGCCCGCTTCTCGCTCAGCCGCTGATTGAAGTCCTCGCTGCCGGTCGAATCGGTGTAACCGACCACCAGCATCAGGGCGTTCTTTGTGCCTTCCGCGGTGGCGGCAGCGGCGCAAAGATCGGCCTTGGCCTGCGCCGACAATTGCGCCTTGCCGGTGTCGAAATTCACGTTCGTCGTACCCTTGATATTATATTCGTCGATATCGGCCATGCGACCGCGCAACGCTTCGGTCGCCGCCGTCTGCTCGTCGAAACCCTGGGCAGTGCCGGTGCGGATCATGGTTGCGGTCCGAAGGTCATTGTTCCGCATGTTGATCTGGCTGGCCAACAAAACATCGCCGGCCTGCACCGTTTTTACCGTAACCGGCACGCCGTTTAGCAGCGCATTAGCGGCCAGGGTCTTGCGGCCGATGCCGAGCAGTCCGCTACTCGCCCTGACGCGCGTGTCGTCATTGATGGCGACAATGGTCTTGGTGCCATCGGCGGTGGTCACCTGCATGCGGTCGCCACTGCGCGCCGAAATAAAGCCCTTGATTTCCGGCCCGGTCGCGACAGCGGAGGACGACATGGTCGCCTGCAGACCGGATTCAGGCGCGGCGTCCTGTGCGGATTGCGGCTCTGATTGCGGCCCCGATTGTTGGGCCGACACGATGCCCGGTGCCGACACTGTCAGCATGGCAAGAAGAAAGAAGCCCTTCGGCCCCCTGGAAATGACGCTCATTCAGCAACTCCTTAAAGCAACACAGGCTGGCCCTGCACCGGCTTTTGGCCGCGATTGGCGTGGCAGGATTGAAGCCATCTGCAAGGGTCAACCAGACGAAACACATGGCCCGCACGCTGTCGCCGGCCTGATGGCCGCAGCGCATGACACCATAAGGGGCAGCGCTCATGCCCGGGCAAATGCCGAGCCTGAACACCGCCCCCGTTGCCTGTGGTGCTGCCGCATTCCTTGCTGCTGCATGAACATAGATGACCGCGCCATGGTACCGCCGCCGGGGCGAGCGGATCACGCGCCAAAGCGTTGCGGGCGACGCGCCTTGGGCTCGCGAAACCGGCCCTCCAGTTTGCGTCTCTGCTACGGCGTTGCCGTCCGGCTCGGATCGCCCGCCGAGTCTCCTCTTGCGCCCTCGCTCTCCCCCTCGCAGGTTACGATCTCGACGATCTGATCCCCCGGTGACAGCGCGGCGGCTTGTTCCTCCCAGAACCCGAAACTGCGCTTGTCGCGGTACAGCCGCAGCCCGACGCCGGTCTTGATGTCGCGCAAGGCGAGCCCGGTTTCGCCGGGCATCACCATGCGCTCGCGAAGTTTCACCCGGCCACGCGCCGTCACCAGGTCCTCCAGATATTCAGCGACATGGGCGCCGCGCGTCGATCCGGCGAGCATGCGGCCGCCAAAGCTGACTGGATTGACGATGACGGTGGCGCCGGCATCACGCGCCAGAACCTCGTTTTCCGCAGCGCGAACGCTCAGGCTGGCGGCGATGCCCGGCGCCAGCCGCCCCGCCGTCAGCGCCGCCAGGATCGCGGTATCATCACGGCCGGGACAGATGATTATCGCAGCTGCACGCTCGATACCGGCGGCGGTCAGCACGGCGTTGCTCGTCGCGTCGCCCAGCACGATCCCCATGCCCAGCGCCATCGCGGCGTCCAGCCGATCCTGTAGCAAGTCGACGATTACGATATCGGCCGGGTCGAACCCCTCCCGCACCAGTTCGGCCGCCGCCTCCGCGCCTGTGGCGCCATAGCCGCAGATGATCGTGTGATCCTGTAAGGCCTTTTGCATCCGCTCCATCCGCCAGCGTTCCCAACTATGCCGCAACATGAAATCATAGGCCGTGCCAAGGAAAATCAGCCAGACAAAAACCCGGATCGGCGTGACAACGAACGTATCGAACATCCTCGCGCCATCCGATACCGGCACGATGTCGCCATAACCGACGGTGGTGACGGTGATGACAGTGAAATAAACGATATCGAGCAGCGTCACCTGGCCGTCCGAATTATCTCGCAGCCCTTCTCGATCCGCCCAATGGCCAAGGATGGCGACGGCAACCAGCGCCACCAACAGGATGATCCGCACGGCCAGGCTCGCGTCCGGCGACAGGCTGCCGCGCCGCCTGAACAACCCCTGCGCGCTCGGTTGCTGCCTCTCGCCGGGGCCTATCTGCAATCCAGCCTCCCCTCACCTGTTGGCCGCGCCATCACGACAGCCGCGATTTTTGGCGCGCCGGGGCCACCGGTCAACCCCGCGCCGGTGCGTCCCTGCGCTGCGGACCAAGCAGCGCCGGCTCAAAGATCAAAGCGCAGACCAGCGTCCAGGCCAGCGAGATCATCAGGATCTTGCCCATCGATGCGGTGCCGGTATGCGCCGACAGCCACAGGCTGCCGAACGCCATACCGGTGGCCAGCGCCGAAAAGAACACGCCCCGGGCCAGACTGGATTGCAACAGGTCGCTCGCCCCGCCGCGCCAGGCCATGACGAAATAGATGTGGAACGCCACGCCAACCCCGAACAGCAGCGGGAACGCGATGATGTTCGCAAAGTTGATCGGCTGGCCGATGACCACACAGGTTCCCAGCGTCAGGAAACCCGACAGCACCACCGGCGCCAGCGTGAACGCCACCTCCCGCACGCTGCGCAGAACCGCGAACAACAACAGGCTGACGATGATCAGTGCCAATATCCCGGCCTGAACGAACGCCGTCGCCACGGTTTTCGCCGCCGCCTGTGTCGATACCGCCACCCCCGTGGCATCGGGCGCCACGGCCCGCACCGCCGCCGTGAACCGCGCCAGCGTCGCATTTTCATTGGCGCGCGGCACCAATTGCACCCGGGCGCGGCCATCGGGGGCCAGCCAGTCTCGCCGCAGATCGGCAGGCAGTGATTCAAGCGTCACCGGCTCCGCCGCCAGCGAATCGCGCAACTGTCCCAGCAGCACCTGCAACGGCGTCACCAGCATTTCATTGGCATGGCTGCGCGCCCGTGGTGTTGCCGCCGCCAACGCTTCGAACGCCTTGCCGAGCCGCGCCGCCGCCACGCCCGCAGACCCCGGCCCGGCGACTGCCGCCAGCCCTGCCGACGTGTGCCGCAGCGCCGCGACCACCTCGGCATCTGCCGGCGGCGGCGCCACCTCGATCGGGTCCAGCGTGAATTCCAGCAAGGCATTGGCATCGGCGATCAATGGCAGCTTGGCCGCCTGATCCTGCGGCACGAAACTTTCCACCGTCAGCGCCCGCGCCACATCGGGCAGGCATTCCAGCCGCGCCGCCAGCACCCGGGCGGCGGGCAGGCTTGGCGCCAGTATGTCGATGGTGTTGGGCGATCGATCCGGGTCATTGCCCAGATCCGCCAGCGTTCGCACGGCCTCGCCATTGGGACTTTTCAGGTGCAACGGGTTGAAATCGAACTGCACCAGCGGCAGCGCGGCAATGGTCGCAACCACCGACAGCCCGAATGCGCCCAGCACCAGCCCGCGCCGCCGCAACAACAACGCATCAAGCAACGCCAGCCGCGGCGACGGCGTTTCGACCGGCGGCATGCCGGGCCGGAACAGCACCAGCAACGCCGGCAGCAGCGTCGCCGAAAACAGCAACGCGACGATCATGCCGGCCGATGAGATGATGCCCAATTCGGCAATGCCGATATAATCGGTGGGCAGAAAGGCCAGAAAACCGAGGCAGATCGCCGCCGCCGCCAGCAACAGCGATGGCCCCAGCGCCGTCGCTGCCGCTCGCATCGCCGCCACCGGATCAACGCCCCGCTGCCGTTCCGCCTGAAACCGCACACCTAGTTGAATGCCGAAATCGACACCAAGCCCGACGAATAACGGTATGAACGCCACGGAGATCAGATTGAACCGCCCGACCATCGCCAGCCCCGCCGCCGCCGTCACCACCAGCCCGGCGAGCGTTGAAATCATGATTGCCGCCACGATCCGCCACGACCGTGTGGCCAGCCACAACACGCCCAGCATCGAAACGATGATTGCGCCGGCCACCAGCCCGGCATTGTCGGCCAGCGACGAAAACTCCTCATCATCCAGGGGCGTGGAGCCAGTCAGCCGCACCGACAGACCATGGCTAGCATCGAGCTTCAGCGCCTTTGCAGCGGTGCGGATGGCATCGGCAGCGGCGGCGCCCGGCTGGAGATCGGTATAGTCAAGGCGGGGCCGCACCAGCAGCAACCGCCGGGCCGGCGTCGCCAGCGTGCCGTCGCCTGCCTCGAACAGCCGGCCCCAGGAAAACCACGCCGGCTTGCCTACCGCCTTTGCCTCCAGTGCGTCGGCCATCGCCGCCATGGGCTTTTCAAATCGCGACAGCGGCGCCTCGCCGCGCGCCACCCCCTGCAACAGCGTGTCGAACATGCCGGCGACGCCACGCAGGCTGGGATCAGCGGCGAGCGGCCCGAGCAGCGGCTGCGCCTCGATCAACCGGGCAGTGGTGGCGGAAACCTCGGCAGGCGAAGCAAACAACAGGCCTGCCCGCGCAAAGAATGGCCCGCCATCCGGCCGCCGTACCCCGCGAAAATGCTGTTTGTCGGTGGCGAGAAATGCTGACAGGCCAGCAGCGGCATTTTCGGCGAGTTCCGGCGTCTTGCCGTCGATGACGACCAGGATGACATCGCCATTCTGCGGAAACGCCGCATCCAGCCGCCGCTCATTCACCCGCCAATCGACAGCGGGCGACAGCAGTGCCGATGAATCGGTCGTCATGGCGAAATTGCGCGACGCCGAATATCCGGCGGCGACGGTCAGGATGGCGGCGACAAACAGCACCAGCCAAGGCCGCCGGCAAGCGACAGCGACCAGCGCAGCAAGAGGTCCGGGGCGAGCAGCGGAATTTTCAAGCACAGCGTAGGCTTTAGGTCGAGAACGTCAACCAAGCAATTCCATGACAGCCCGATGCCCCTGCTCGATCGCCACATCGGTATAGGCGCCGTTGCCCGCGTCCGAATTGGCGATGGCAATGCGCCCGAAGCGCTGGCGGCCGGCGATATGCGGCATGTCGGCTTCTGCGACATCGGGCTGCCACAGGTAATTATATTCGGGCGCATAGCCGTGCGGCCAGCGGTTGACGGTAATCGCAGTGATATCGCGTGCCGGATCGAAACCATATGGCCCGAGCATGGCGCCGAGCTGCGCCCTGATCTCGCGCTCGAAGGTCGCAAAGGGCGTCGCCAGCAATTCGGCGCGGCCGGCACGGTTCTGGTCATGTTCGGGCAGGCCGGGCGAACAAGGTGTGCGGGTCAGGAACAGCAGCATCGGCTTGGCCGGGTCACGCTCCGCGACATATCCTCCGATATCTTCGGGCGCATTCAACGAAACGCTGGTGAAATAACCGCCCGGCGCTCTGATCCGCGACACGCCGGCCGCCTTGAACGCCTGCCAGTTGCGAACGGCGACGCTGGTGTAGACCAAAGGCGCCTTGACCAGTTGGTGCAGCGCCGCCTTTTGCCGCTCCGGCAGTTCCGGCACCAGATAGGGGATCATGGCGTTCCAGCAGGCCAGCACCACCGCATCGCCGGTGACGCGGTGGGACTTGCCGCCGCGCACATAGGTGACATCGACAGGGCCGGCATCGCCCGCGCCGCGATGGTGAGCGCCGGTGACGATGCTCGACAGCCGGATGCGAGTCGCATTGCCCGGCGCATCCAGCCGGCCATAATCGCAGCGCGCGGTCACGACATCGGTGGCGCTGCTGCCCGGAATGGCGCCCGGCACCAGCGCCCGCACGAGCAGCCGGGCGATGGACGCATTGCCATCGGGGAAGTGAAACGTGTCGGACCCGCCCTCGATATAGCCCGACGGGGTAAAGCTCATCCGCGGCCGGGTGCGCGGCGCCAGTTGCAGGCCGGTGAAGCCCGGAAAACCGAACCCCCAGGCGTCCAGCGCCGACACCGCATCGATGCCCACACCCCATTCGCCCTGGGTGCGCGTCTGGTAAAATTTCATCGCTTCGGCGCCGACATGGCGGAAATCGGCAAGCCACATCTGGTAGGACATGCGCGACAATCGATCGGCGCGTGCGTCCTCGCCAAGGTCGGGCAGCGGGTTGTCGGTGGCGGTTTCAACGCGCAATACATCGGCGCGCGCCACGGGCGACAACGGCGTTTTGGCAAGGAACGCCGTCCAGCCGGCGACGCCGGCATCGCGCGGCAACCCGGCGACGAGCCTGTCGGTGCCAAAGCTGGCCTTGTCGAAGAACACACCCGTCCCAAGCCCCTTGTATATTTCGGGCCTGTCCGACGCCTTGGTCAGCGCCACCGGGTCGATGCCCAATGATTTCAACAGGCCGCCCGGCACCGGGCCATAGGGGCGCGGGCTGTCGATCAACAATGTGCCGCCGTTCATCAGGTGCAGCTTGCCACCCAGCCGATACTCGTTGCGCTTGGCATGGCCGCCGAAATCATCGTGATTATCGAGGATGAGGATGCGCGCCCCGGGCCGGGCCTGCCGGTGAAACCAGGCGGCGGCCAGCCCGCTGATGCCGGCGCCAACGATGACGAGATCATAGGCTTCGCCGGTGTCGATGACGGGGCCGCCGGGTGGTTTGCCGTCTCGTTCGGCATGCGCCACCTCGAAGGAGCCCGGGTGGCTGCCGCGCATGCCGTTCAACAGCGGCGGATAATAGCCGGGGCGATCTTGCGGCGCCGCGCCGGCAGCGCCTGACGCAAACCCCGAAGTGGCAATTCCAACACCCGCCAGCGCGACGCCGTCCAGAAAATCGCGGCGGTCGATACCGCGGCCCATGCCGAGATTGCGGTTCTGATCGTCCATTGTCGTTACCCCAACCGATCCCGCATGGCATACCACAACATGCCGAGCACATGCAGCGGGCCACGCAGCGCCGCCCCGCCCGGAAACGCCCCCGGCGCCACCGCGGCAAAGCGATCGAACCGCGACGATTCCCCCGCGACCGCTTCGGCCAGCAACAGCCCGCCCAGGGTCGACAGGATCGCGCCCTGCCCCGAATAACCATGCGCCCACAGGATCGGCCCATCGCGGCCGATATCGGGCAAGCGACTTCGCGTCACGGACACCAGCCCGCCCCAGCCATGATCCAGTTGCACCCCGCGCAATTGCGGAAAGCTGCGTTCCAGGAACGGCCGCACGAACGCCCTGATATCGGCAGGTGGCCGCCTTGTGTACCGCTCGCCACCGCCGAACATCAGGCGATTATCGGGTGTGCGGCGGAAATAATTCACCACGAAGCGCGCGTCCGACACCGCCGCATCGTCGGGGATCAGCGCCGCCGCATCCGGCAGCGGTGCCGTAGTTACAATGTAATTGGCCACGGGCATGATGCGGTGGTTGACGCGGGGGAACAGCCCTTCGAGCAGCGCGTCCCCAGCCAGCACCACCTGTGCCGCGCGGACGCTACCGCCAGCCGTGGCCAGCGTGACGCCGGCTGCTGTGCGGTCGAGGCGCACCACTTCTGACCCCTCGAACAACTGCGCCCCGGCGGCGGCGGCGGCGCGGGCGAGGCCAAGCGTATAGTTGAGCGTGTGGAAATGCCCGCCACCAGCATCGAAAATGGCGCCGTGGTAGGGGGTTGCAACGGCCGCGCCAGATTCGGCAGCCGACAACAGCCGGGCGTCGCGATAGCCGACAACATCCTCCAGCGCCCGCAATTCGGCTTCGAAATCGCGCATCTGCGCCGGCTTCACCGCGCCGTGGAGATGGCCTGTAAGGCGCAGGTCGCAATCAATGCCATGGCGCTCGATGAGCCCGACCACCAGCCCGCGCGCTTCCAGCGCGAGGTGCACCAGCGCCGCGCCGCGCTCGCACCCCATCGCGGCGACAAGGTCCGCCGCCCCTTGCCGCAAACCCGGGATGATCTGCCCGCCATTGCGCCCCGATGCACCCCAGCCAATCCGGCCGGCCTCCAGCACCACGACAGAAAGCCCGCGTTCGGCCGCGTGCAGCGCCGCCGAAAGCCCGGTCGCGCCGCCGCCCACAATGGCAAGATCGGCGGTGGTTTCGCCGGCCAGCGCCGCATGTCGCGGTGCGGCATTGGCCGTCGCCACATACCAGCTTCGCGCGATATCAAGGCCCAGATTGGCCAAAGCGTTCAGACCTTCAACAGCAGGTGGTCACGCTCCCACGAACTGATAACACCCTGGAACGCCTCGATCTCCGACGATTTGATGGCGGTAAACGCCTTGAAGAAATAATCCCCCAGCAACGCCCGCACCTCGTCACAGGCGTTGAACCGCTCCAGCGCCTCTTCAAGCGTGCGCGGCAGGGTGCGTTCGAAATTATAGGCGTTGCCCGCCGCCTTGTCGGTCGGCTGCATCCGGTCCCTGATGCCAAGATACCCCGCCACAAGCGCAGCCGCCATGGCGAGATAGGGGTTGGCATCGGCGCCCGGCAGGCGGTTTTCGATGCGGCGATTGTTGCGATCCGATATCGGCACGCGCAACCCGCAACTGCGATTGTCATTTCCCCATTGCACGTTGATCGGTGCGCTGTGGCTGGGCCGCATGCGGCGGAAACTGTTGACGTTCGGCGCAAACATCGGCGCGATTTCCGGCAGATAGGCCTGCAGCCCGCCAACGAAATGGTTGAACATCTCGCTGTCCCTGCCATCATCACCGGCGAACAAATTGGTGCCGGTCGTGGCATCGACCACCGAGGTGTGCAGGTGCATCGCGCTGCCCGGTTGATGCTCCATCGGCTTGGCCATGAAGGTCGCATAAACGCCGTGCTTCAACGCGACCTGCCGCACGATGCGCTTGAACAACAGCACCTGGTCAGCCACCCCCACCGGGTCACCATGGACGAAGTTGATCTCCAATTGCGCCGTGCCGGCTTCGTGGATCATCGTGTCGAGGTTCAGATTGGCGGCTTCGGAATATTCATAGATCGCCTCGATCAGATCCTCATGTTCCGTAATCGCTTCAAGGCCATAGGGCTGCGGCGAGGTTTCGGCGCGGCCCGAACGGCCGGCCGGCGGGGTAAGCGGCAGATCGGGATCGGGGTTGACCGCGGTCAGGTAGAATTCCAGCTCCGGCGCCATCAACGGCTTCCAGCCCTTTGCCGTATACAACTCCAGAACCCGTTTCAGGACGTGGCGCGACGATGATGCCCAGGGCGTGCCATCCGGGTGATGGGCATCGGCGAAAATATAGGCCGTGGGCGTTTTGAACCCCGGCGCCACGCAAAGGGTGCCGCCATCCAGATTGAGCACCATGTCAGGATCGGAATAGGATTCATCTGCATCCTCCACATCGGCATAATCGCCGGTGATGGTGACGTTGAACACCGAACTTGGCAGGCGCAGCGTGTTGTCGCGGGCAAATTGCACCAGCTTTGAAGCGGGCAGCACCTTGCCGCGCAGCACGCCGTTCATGTCGGGAATGAGGCATTCGATTTCGTTGATGCCCCGGCTGCGGATCCATTCGGCGATATCGGCCATAAAGCCCCTGTTGCCGGCGGGTTGGATGGCAGGCCGAGCCGCCGCGACAATGTCGCAGGCCCATCCGCACCGGTGACGGGCCGTGGCATGTGTGATAGCAGAATGCAGGGGCCGGCGTCCATTCAAGGTCGCGCCCCTTCACCAAGGTGGTCGACCGAAATCGAGATGCCCAGAAACACCGATCCGAAACCGGCAGCGCCGGTCCTGCATGCCGGCATTTATGACAGCCTGCGGCGGCGGATGATCACTGGCCAGATCATGCCGGGTGCCGATCTTTCAACGCGCGGCCTGGCGCAGGAACTGGGCGTCAGCCAGATGCCGGTGCGCGACGCCCTGAGCCGGCTTGCCGCCGAAGGCGCAGTCGCCATCCGCTCAAAGCGCAAGATCGAAGTGCCCGGGATGACGCCGGACAGGTTTACGGACCTGCTCGATTGCCGGCTGCTGCTGGAACCCGCCGCTGCCGTGCTGGCCTTGCCGCATATCGGTCCGGACCTGCTGGCGCGGTTGCGCGACATCGACGCGGCAATGGACCGCGCGATCGAGGGTGGCGATGTGCTTGGCTACATGCAGGCCAATGCGGATTTCCATTTCGGCATCTATAGCGCCAACGCCCGCCCGACCCTGAACCGCGCAATCGAGGCGCTATGGCTGCAATTCGGCCCCTATATGCGGGTGGTCTATGGCAATTACGGTACCACCACGCTAGTGGACCAGCACCGGGTCGCGGTCGAGGCAATTGCCAACGGCGATGCCGCGGCTTTGCGCGACGCCATCGCCGCCGATATCCGCGACGGCATGGGTCTGGTCGGGCTGAGCGGCCTCTGAATTGGCGGCCAACAGCGCTCGACCGCCCGCGCCCGGCGATTCGACAACAGGCTACATCGCCCGTAAGGCCGGCTCGGCTGCGGTGAGCGCGGCAGCGATCGTATCGACCATGAAATCGATCTCCCCCTCGGTGATTATCAGCGGCGGACTCATGACGATGGAATCACGCACGCCGCGCACCATCAGGCCGCGCGCGATGCAATGGTCGCGCACGATATAGCCAGCCTCGCCGCCCTTGCCGAAGCGTTGGTTGCTGCCCTTTTTCGACACGATCTCGACCGCGCCGATCAGACCGAGCGAGCGCGCTTCGCCAACCAGCGGGTGATGGGCAAGCTCCGCAAGCCGTTTTGCCAGATGCGGGCCCGAAAAATCGCGGGTGCGCTCGACAAGCGCCTCGCGTTCGATGATTTCGAGGTTCTTCAGCGCCACGGCAGCGCAGGTCGGGTGGCCCGAATAGGTATAGCCATGGACGAAATCCTTTTCCGTGGAGCGCAGGGTTTCGACGATGAAATCGGCAACGCCCACGGCGGAAACTGGCAAATATCCGGATGAAATGCCCTTGGCCATCGTCACCAGATCGGGCGTGATGCCATAATGCTGGAACCCGAACCATGAACCGAGCCGGCCATAGCCGCAGATGACTTCGTCGCAGCACAGCAGGATGCCATATTTGCGGCAGATAGCCTCCACCCGAGGCCAATAGCCTTTGGGCGGGATGATGACCCCGCCAGCGCCCTGCACCGGTTCACCGATAAACGCCGCGACGTTTTCGGGACCGACTTCCAGGATGCGATCCTCGATAGCTTGCGCCGCGCGGGCGGCAAAGGCTTCGTCGTCCTCGTCAAAGCCATCGGCGAATTTATACGGCTGCATGACATGTTCGAAGCCCGGCACCCAGGGCCCGCCCTGTTCGTGCATGGCCTTCATGCCGCCAAGGCTGGCGCCGCCGATCGTCGATCCATGATAGCCGTTGGTGCGGCCGATGATGATGCTGCGCTTCGGCTCGCCCTTGGCCTGCCAGTAATAGCGGACCATGCGGATCAGCGTATCGACCGCTTCCGACCCTGATGAATTGAAGAAAACATGGCTGAAATGCCCGCCGAGCAGTTCCGAAATCTTCGCCGCCAGCATGACGGTGGGCGGTGCCGCTGTCTTGAAAAAGGTGTTGTAGAAAGGCAGTTCCAGCATCTGTTCATAGGCGGCCCGGGCCAGTTCTTCCCGACCGTAACCCACCTGCACGCACCATAGCCCGGCCATGCCATCAAGCAGCGAATTGCCGACGCCATCATAGATGGTCGAGCCTTGCGCCCGGGTGATGATGCGGCTGCCGCCGATGGCCTGCATCAGATGATAGTCCTGCTGGGCCGGCAAATGGTGCGCGACATCGAGCCGGCGGAGTTCGGCGATATCGTAATTGCGGATGGCGGGTGACGTGTTCATGCGGCCCTCGTGATGGCTTCGCCGCGCAGGGCGCGGCCAAGAATGTGGAAGAATGTCTGGCTGTCGGGGTTGCTGTCGGCGTCCCATTCCGGGTGCCATTGCACGGCAAGGACGGGCGCGTCGTTGACCGTGGCGGAAACCGCTTCGATGATGCCGTCCGGCGCCCGGGCTTCGACAGTGAGCCCCTGCCCCAGCCGTCCGATGGCCTGGAAATGCACCGAATTGACGGTGAGTTCCGGGCGGCCAAAGGCGGAATGAAGCGTGCCGCCGGGGGTAAGTGCAACCGAATGGCAGTGATCGAACATGGCATCGAACGGCACATCATCGGCGGCGTGGTGCGCAATCAGGTCGGGCGCGCTGCTGGTATCGCGGCGCAGGCTGCCACCAAAGGCGACGTTCAATTCCTGCAGGCCCCGGCAGACGCCGAACACCGGGCGGGACCGGCCAAGCATCGCGTCGACAAGCGCCGCCGTCATCGCATCCCGCGCCGGGTCATAGGGCCCCGCCGCATCCGCCGCCCCGGCCTCGCCATAACGGCCAGGCTCGACATTGGACGGGCTGCCGGTCAGCAATATACCATCCAGCCGGCCGACGACTTCTTCGGCGCGCATCAGGTCGGGCAGCGCCGGGATAAGCAAAGCCGCCACATCGGCGTGGCGCATCGCGGCGACGACATAGCGGTTGATCACCGCCTGCGCATATTCGCTGCCCATGCGGCGGGTGCAGCACACGACGCCAAGGACAGGGCGCGCTTTTTCTGTGGTCATGACAGCAGCACCGCGGGCGAACAGGCGTGCCAGGCAAGCCAGACCGGCTCACCTTCGTTGAAATCTTCCTGGTCCCAGCGGGTCAGGTTGGATCGCAGCGCCTTCACATGCCGGCCGTTGGCCCCCGCGCCGATCAGTTCGACATCATACAGCGATTCGCTGCCCAGATAGGCGATATGTCGGATGACACCGGCGGCGACATTGTGGCCCGGCGGCGCGTCGTCCTGCGTTGGTGGCGGGGCATCGGCGGGGCGTTTGTGCAGCTCCAGCTTTTCCGGGCGCAGCGCCAGCCACAGCGTCGTGCCATGGCCGCCGGTGACGCCATGATCGAGGAACACCGGGCTTTCGAGTTCCGGCGCCGTTACCACCGCCTTGTCCGGTTCATCGGTGGTCAACCGGCCTTCGAACAGGTTCACCGACCCGATGAAATCGGCGACAAAGCGCGAAGTCGGGAATTCATACAGGTCGGACGGCGTCGCCACCTGCTGCAACAGCCCGCGGTGCATGACAGCACAGCGATCGGCCATCGCCAGCGCCTCGTCCTGGTCATGCGTGACGATGACAAAGGTGATCCCGACCTGTTGCTGCAATTGTGTCAGTTCGGCGCGCATCGCCTCACGCAGCTTGGCATCCAGCGCCGAGAGCGGTTCATCGAGCAGCAGCACGCGCGGGCGTTTGACCAGCGCCCGGGCCAGCGCCACCCGCTGCCGCTGGCCGCCGGAAAGTTGATCGGGTTTCCGTGCGCCAAGCCCGTCGAGCTTGACCAGCGCCAGCGCTTCCTCGACGCGGGCGCGGCGTTCGGCGGCGGTGACGCCATCCACCTTAAGGCCATAGCCGACATTGTCTGCAACGCTCATGTGCGGGAACACGGCATAGCTTTGGAACACCATGTTGACCGGGCGGCGGTTAGGCGGGACGCCGGCGATATCGACCCCGTCGATCAGGATTCGCCCCTCGGATGGCATTTCGAACCCGGCGAGCATGCGCAGCAGCGTGGTCTTGCCGCAGCCCGACGGACCCAGCAGCGCGAAGAATTCGCCTTCATCCACAGCGAGCGAAACATTGTCGACCGCCACCACCTTGCCAAAGCGTTTGGTGACATTTTCAAACCGGATGATCGGGCCGTTCGTCATGCCGCCTGCTTTGCAATATCCGGGCCCTGCAGTCGCAGCGCGATGGCGGTGAGGCCGGCGGTGAGCACGATGAGCAGGGTGGAGGCGGCGTTGACCTCCGGCGTCACCGAGAAGCGCACCATCGCATAGACCTTGATCGGAAAGGTGATGGTGTCCGGCCCCGAGGTGAAGAAGGTGATGACGAAATCATCGAGGCTGAGCGTGAAGGCCAGGAGCGCGCCGGCGATCAGGCCGGGGCGCATGTGCGGCACCAATATATCGGCAAAGATCCGCCATTCGCTGGCACCCAGATCCCGCGCGGCTTCCTCATAATCCTTGTTGAACGAGGCCAGCCGGGCGCGGACGACAAGCGCCACAAAGCTGAACGAAAAGCTGACATGGGCGATGATGATGGCACCCAGGTTGAACGGCCAGGCAAGCTCCGTCGGCCAGGGCAGCACGGTGGTGAAAAACACCAGGAACGCGACGCCAAGGCAGATTTCGGGCACGACGATGGGCAGCGCCATCGCCCCTTCGAACGCCGGCTTGAATGGGAAGCGAAACCGCCACAGCAGCAGCGCGACTAGGGTACCGAGCACCAGGCTGATCACCGTCGAAACCAGCGCGATGGTGAGCGAATTGCCAAAGGCCAGCAGCAGGTCGGAATCATGGAACAGCTTGCCATACCAATCGAGCGTGAAGCCGCGCCAGACGGTGGTGCGTTTTGAATCATTGAAGCTGAACACCATCAGGCTGAGCAGCGGCACATACAGGAACAGCGCGACGCCGATCAGCCACAGCCGCAGCGGCCAACGGGCGAGATAATCGAGCGGGCCGGGTTGCGGTTTCACGCGCCGCGTTCCCGCTTCGATAGCATGGCCTGCAAGGCAATGGCGGCAAAGGTCAGATACATCAAAAGGAACGACAGCGCCGCGCCAAAGGGCCAGTCATTGGCCGATTTGAACTGTCGTTCGATGATGTTGGCGATCATCTGGCTGTTGGTGCCGCCCAGCAGATCGGGGGTGAGATAGGCGCCCAGCGACGGAATGAAGGTAACGATGATGCCGGAGACGATGCCCGGCAGCGCCAGCGGCACGACGATGCGCACAAAGGTCATGATCTGCCCGGCGCCAAGATCGAGGCTGGCCTCGATCAGCGAGCGATCGAGCCGGTCCAGCGCGGAATAGAGCGGCAGCACCATGAAGGGCAGTTGCACATAAACCAGCCCGAACACCACGGCGAAATTATTGTGCAACAGATCGAGCGGCTGGAACGGCCCGAACAAGGCGGCAGGCCAGGCAAGGCCGAGCAGACTGTTGATATAGCCCTCCGTCCGCAGCACCGCCATCAGGGCATAGGTGCGGATGAGCAAATTGGTCCAGAACGGCAGCATGACCAGCAGCAGCAGCCAGATTTTGGTGCGTTCGGGCGCAAAGGTGATGGCGATGGCGACCGGGAAACCAATGATCAGGCAGGCGATGGTGGTCAGCCCGGCGAACCACAGGGACTTGCCTATGATGGCGAGATACAGCGGCTTCATCGCACGGGCATAGTTGGCGAAGCTGCCACTGATGGCGATTTCGGTCAGCGAACGGTTCTCGCCAAAGCTATAGCCCCAGATCAGCGCCAGCGGCACCAGGAAGAACAGCAGCAGCCACAGCATCGGCGGGGCCGCCAGAATGGCGAATACGCCCGGTGCGCGACCAGCCGGTTGGGTGGTGAATTCGCTCATGCCGCCATGATTTCGGTCACGGCTTCATCGACCGCCTGCGAACGGGCGATGCCTTCGAAATCGCCATATTCGCTTTTTGCCATCACGGCCGCCGGCGGGAAAATCGCCGGATTGTTGCGATATTCATCGGGCATCAGCCGCAAAGCCGCGCCATTGGGCGTCGGATATCGGATGGTTTGCGAAATCGCCGCTCCCACTTTGGCATCAAGCAGGAAATTGATGAACCGATGCGCATTGTCCGGCCGCGGTGCACCGCGCGGGATGCACAGGCAGTCGGAGTTGATCAGCGTGCCCTCGCGCGGCACGACAAAGCCGAGATCGGGATCGTCGGCCATCACCTGCGCGATATCGCCATTATATTCGACGACCAGATCGACATCGCCCGCCGCCAGCAAATCCTGGCCTTCGTCATGGTGGAACACCTTCACATTGGCTTTCTGGCGGACCAGCATGTCGACAACCTGTTGCGTCACCGCCGGCGTCACCCCGCGCACCGAATGGCCGAGATATTTGGCGCCGAGCCGGATCAAATCATCACTTTCGGCGAACAACCCGATCCGGCCCTTGTAGCGCGGCGAATCGAACACCCATTTCCAGCTGTCGGGCACCCCATCCACCCGGGACTTGCGATAGCCCAGCCCCAGCACCAGCCAGGTATAGGGCATCGACCAGCGCCGGCCGCGATCGAAGGGCACGTCCCGGAATTCCGGCAGCAGATTGGCAAAATTCGGTATCTTGGCGTGATCCAGCGGCATCAGCATTTCGGAAATGCGCAGCCGCGTCACAAATTCATTGGATGGCACGATGACATCGAAACCGGGGTTGCCGGCGCGCAGCTTGGCGAACAATTCGTCATTGTTGCCGAACAGGCTCATCTTGACCTCGACCCCGGTCGCCCGTTTGAAATCCGCCAGTGTCGTGGCGCCGGTATAGGTATCCCAATTATAGAGGTTGAGCCGCTGTTCCTCGCCGTTCGGCCCAATCGGCCAGCGCGCGCCGCAACCGCCAAGGCTGATCCCCGCCGCCACCGCACCGCCGAGGCCCGCGAGCAGCGAGCGCCGCGACAGGCGGCCGTCACGCATTGCGCAGGTACCAGTCGTAATCCAGCGGCGAAACGGTTTCGAAAAAGCGTTCCTGCTCGGTGCGTTTGACGCTGACGAACATGCGCTGGAACCGTTCCCCCAGATAGTCGGCCATGACTGCGCTGTCGGCAAACGCATCGACCGCCGAAAACCAGTTCGACGGCAGCCGGATCCCGGTTTCAGCCGCCGCGGCATAGCCATCGCCCACCACCGGCGGACCTGGATCGATCGACTGTTTCATGCCATGGTGGACCCCGGCCAATAGCGCGGCCAGCGCCAGATAAGGATTGGCATCAGCGCCGCAAACCCGGTGTTCGACATGGCGGGTGGCAGGCTGCCCGGCGGGCACGCGCAGCGACACGGTGCGATTGTCGACACCCCAGGTCGGGCTGACCGGCGCAAAGCTGTTGGCGCGGAACCGCCTGTAACTGTTGGCGTTGGGCGCGAAAATCGCAAAGGCGTCGCCCAATGTCGCGCGCATGCCGCCGACGGCGTGACGCAACGCCTCGCTGCCTTCCGGGCTGTCGCTGGCAAAGATGTTTCTGCCCGCCGCATCCTCGACACTGACATGCAGGTGCATGCCGCTGCCCGCGGTGGCGGCAAACGGCTTGGCCATGAACGTCGCGTCCATGCCGTGGTTGCGGGCCACGCCCTTCACCAACCGTTTGTACATCACCGCCTCATCGGCGGCGCGCAGCGCATCGTTGCGGTGTTTCAGCGTCAATTCCATCTGGCCCGGCGCATATTCGGAAATCGCGCCCTCAACCGGCACGCCCTGCACATCGGCGGCGCTCCACAGGTCGCGCAGAAACGCATCGGCATCGGCAAGTTCGGTCAGTCCATAGGTGCCATGCAGGGTCGGCGGGCGGCCACCAAGGCTGGCAACCCGCGGCGCCCCCGCTGCATCCCGGGCCAGCGCATCGACCAGATAATATTCGATCTCGCAGGCCACGACAGGCTTCAAGCCATCGACGGCAAAGCGCGCGATCACCCCGGCGAGCACGGCGCGCGGATCAAGATCACTCACCCGCCCATCGCGTTCGTGCAGGGACAGGATGACCTGCGCCACATCATCGCCCAGCCATGGCGCGCGGACCAGCGTGCCGGGTGCCGGCCGCGCGGCGCGGTCGCTATCGCCTTCCTGCCAGACCAGCCCGGTATCGAAACAATCCTGCCCGGTGATATCGGCGACCAGTATCGAAACCGGCAGGAAGCGGCCGTTTTCGTATATCGGCAGCAGTTCATGGCGGCGCACGCGCTTGCCGCGCGGCACACCGCTCATGTTGGTGAACATCACCTCGAAAAAGGCAATATCCGGGTTGGCGGCCAGAAACGCCTCCGCCTCCTCGCGCCCGGCAACGGCAATCAGGGGTTCGGCGGGCATCGGTTTCCTAGTAACGGTATGAAGCCCAGAGGCCGAAGGTGCGCGGCCGCAGGGTCGAGGCTTCGAACAACAGCGTATACTGGTCCTGATGGGTCAGGCCCAGTTGCGGCCGGCTATCGAGCAGATTGTCGATGAACGCCTGCACCGAAACGCGCCCGATGGTCGTGCCGGCGCGGATCGACACCTGGTGCGTCGCCGGATCATTGACCAGCGCCGGATCATTGGTGGCGTTGCGCGCATCCTGGATCGGGGTCAGCCGCGTGTTGCGGCTGGCGAACTGGTAATCGACACGCAGGTACGAAGGCTTGTCGGCGACATCGAAATTATATTGCGCGCCGAACTGCACCGTCCATGGCGCGACACCGGGAATGGCATTGCCCTTGGTGACGAGGGACGGCGATCCGTCGCCGCCGGTCAGCGTGGTTTTCGAATAATGCGCATCGGTATAACCCGCGGCCAGATCGACCGTGAAGCTGTCGGAAAGCGACGCCTGGGCCTGGATATCGAAACCGGTGCTGGTCGCCTGGCCAAGATTGGCGGTGTACTGGAAACCGCAGGATGTCAGGTAATTGGCCTGCTGGATATTGTTCCAGCGCAGGTGATAGGCGCTGGCGGCGACGGTCAGCCGGCGATCGAAAAACTTGTTCTTGGCGCCGACTTCATAATTCCAGACCGTGTCGGAATTGTACGACGATGGCACGCTGGTGATTTGCAACGCATCAAGGTCGGCCTGGCAGGCGCTTTGCGGGAACGGCGGGTTCGCACCGCCGATGCGGTACCCTTTGGACACTGTGGCGTAGTACAGCGCATCCTGCGTCGCCTGGAACGACAGGCCGAATTTGGGCGTGAATGGCCGCTCGCTCTTGGAACCGGTGCCATCGCTGGGCCCCAGATTCTGCGGGCCATCGGCAAAATTGGTGAAGCTGAATTTCGTAAAGGCATAGCGCAGGCCGACCGACGCCTTCAGCCGGCTGGTGATCGCATAGGTGGCATCGGCGAACAGCGCCACCTGCCGGTCCTTGCCGTTGGTGGTGTTGATATAGCTGTCGCCGTTGGGCAGCAGATCATTGCCCAGCGAAAAATCCGCAACGCTGGTGCCGAACAACAGCGGGATGATCTGCGGCAATTGCGGATCATTGATGCGTTCGATGCTGGTCTGGCGGTTCTCGCTGTAGAAAACGCCCGCCACCCATTGGAACGGCGAATCCGGATCATTCGACTGGATGCGGACTTCCTGGGTGAAATTCTTCTGCCGGTTGGTGATGAACACCTGCGCCTGATAGCCGGGCAATTGCGGCAGATCGATGCCGTTGGCGGTGAGGAATTGCGTGCCGACCGGGACCACCTGGTTAGCGCTATTGTCATCGCCGTTGAAATTGATCGGCGGGTAATTGACCGGGTCGGCCGGATCGCCGGTCAATTGCTGGAACAGCGACAGATTGTACAGCGTGCCGGAATAGCCGCCGACAACTTCCTGACGGTCATAATAGCTGGTGTTGGAGATGACCTTCACCGGGCCGGCATCCCATTCCACCTTCAACGCCGGCAGCACGAAATGATCATTGTCGGCCTGTTTGTCGGGCGTCGCGTTGATCAGGCTGCCACTTGAACGGTTCGACAGGGCGACCCAATAATCATCATAATTGTTCTGCTTGCGGTTCTGGTAGAAAATCGATGGCGTGATACGCAGCGTGTCCGTTGGTGCCCATAAAAGCGCGCCCTGAAACGCATAGGTATCGCTATGATTGGCGTTCTTCTGAATGGGCGCCAGGGTCTGATAGTTGACGCGATCGATATAGCCGCCATCCCGCCGGTACCAGGCGCTGACCCTGACGCCGAGCTTGTCCTTGGCGATAGGGCCACCCAGCGCAACGCCGGCTTCGTAATTCAGGCCGCCGTGCTGGATGCCCGATATTTCGGCGCGGCCAAAACCGCTGAAGGTGTCAAGGCTGGGTTGCGTGCTGATATAGCGCACCGTGCCGCCTTCGGAACCGGCGCCGAAAAGCGTGCCCTGCGGGCCGCGCAGAATCTCGACGCGATCGAGATCGAACACCACCGGCAGGGTGTTGTTGGCATTCAGCCCCAGTGCGCGCACCTGGATCGGCGTATCGTCGATATAGATGCCGGTGGTGCCCGTGCCGGCCTGGCTGCTGATCCCGCGGATCGCGATATCCTTGCGATCATTGTTGAAGCTGACCCCTGGCGTGAAGCGCGCGACATCCTCGAAGGATTTGAGGTTCAGCGCCTCCAGCCGCGCCTGGCCAAAGGCGCTGATGCTGATCGGCACCTTGCTGGCCAGTTCCGATTTGCGGGTGGCGGTTACGACGATTTCGCCAGGCGCAGCCGATGCAGTCTCGGCTGTTGCGGTTTGGGCGAGGGCCGGCGCGGCCACACCAAGCGCCTGCGCCAAAGCCAGCATCGCGACGCCGGCCCGCCATTCTTGACCCGGTTTCACCATCTGCATCGCAGTATCCTATGCTTTCAAAGCCGCGCAACGATCCATCGCAGCGACGGCCGCGTCAAGGGGCTGTGATCACAACCGCGCGGTTTCGATCCTGTACTGCGCCAGAATCCGCGCCAACCGGCACTATTCGGGGCCCCCGTGGCCGGGCGGCAACAGCCTCGTGCCATTGCCGCCCGCTAGCGGTTCAGGGCTGCTTCGCCAGCCAAGCCTTGGACTGCCGGGCAGCGAGATCGGTGAGATTGCCCATCGTCGCGCTGACGTCGATCAGATGCAGGCCCCAATCGGCCAGCACCTGCCCGCCAACGACGACGTCGCCGTTGATGTGATCGGTGCGCGGGTCGGCGGGATCGGCATCGGTGCGAATGGCCAGTACATTGGCCCCATCGACCGTCTTGCATTCGGCCGACAAAAGCCCCGGCAAGGCCACGAACCGCGTGGTGACGGTGACCCCCTTCGCCCATTCCGCCTGTGCCGCAGCGTTGTCGACGATCGCGCTGTCGGCCGGCAACATTGCCTTCAACGTGCCGCGACCGCCGGCAAGACGGGCCGGATTGGCGCAGGCGACGGCCATATCGGCCACCTGTGTGCGGCCAAAGCGGGTGTTGGCCGGTGGCACAACTTCATCCCGGAACGACACCCAGGGCACGACACAGCCGGTCTGCCCATCGGCGCGGCACACCGGCATCGATTTGAAATCGCCGCCGACATCCTTGCTCACCGGCACCAGCACATTGGTGCCCGCCAGATAGGCAGCGATGATGCGGCCGGCGACCGGCTTACCCTCGATCTCGTTCTGGATAAGCGCCTTCAGCACGCCCGACCCTTGGCTATGGCCGATCAGGATGACGCCGCGCGGGCGCTTGGGGCCGGCATTGTCGCGTTTCAGATAATCGGCCCAGGCCGCCGACACGTCACGATAGGCCATCGCCCGGTCGGCCGTCGTCGGCTTGCCGGTCATCACATCGCGCAGCGCAGCCAGCGTTACCTGCCGGTACATGGGGGCAAAGGTACGGCAAACGCTGCGAAACGCCGCGAACTGCGCGACGGTGACATTGGTTTCGGCGCGGTCCTGCACCATGTCGCTGTTCGGCGTCGCATCGGTCGAAACCGTTGGATAGACGTAAAAACAATCGGTCGCCGGCGCCTTTGCGGCGGCCACATCGGTGATTTTGGTCTTGCCATTGGCGGCCACGCTGGTCGTTGACAGATCGGCGGCACAGGCATCGGCACGGCCCGGCCGGCACACCCAGTTCGCGTCCTGCGTATAATCCGGGGCGACATAAGCCGCGGCCTCTGCCGCCGGCTGGGCGAATGCCGGAGCGGCGGCGATCACCGAAGCGGCGGCAAGCGTCAAGGAAACAAAGCGCATGGTGGTAACTCCCCTAAGATCAGGCGCGCGCCATGACGACGCGTTCAAGGATCACAAGCGGCATCGCGCCCTGGCGCAGCACGTCGTGAAAGGCCCGCGGGTCCCAGGCATCGCCCTGTTTCGCCCGCACCGCATCGCGCAATTTGGTCCATTGCGTGTGGCCGACCTTGTAGCTGAGCGCCTGCGCCGGGCCGACGCAATAACGGTCGATCTCGCGCTGCGAACGGCCATAGGCGAAGCCCGTCGTTGCAACGAGATATTCCGTCGCCTTGTCCCGGCCCCAGCGCTTGTAATGGATGCCGGTATCAACAACCAGCCGCGCCGCCCGGAACAAAAAGCTTTGCAGATAGCCGATCTTGCCGAGCGCATCGCCGTCATACAGCCCCAGTTCGTCGGCAACCTGTTCGGCATAAAGCGCCCAGCCTTCGGTATAGGCCGAATAGCCGCCGCGCCGGCGGATGGCGGGAATGTCGGTCGATTCCTGCGCGATGCTGATCTGCAGATGATGGCCCGGCACGGCTTCGTGATAGGTCAGCGACGGCAGCGTGTATTTCGGCCACTCGCCGGTGTCTTTCAGGTTGATATAAAACGCCGCCGGCCGCGATCCATCCAGCGCCGCGCCCTGGTAATAGCCGTTCGACGCGCCATCCTGGATGAACGCCGGCACCCGGCGCACCTCGATCGGTGCCTTGGGCAGAGTGTGGAACAGTGCCGGCAGCTTGGGATAGGCTTCCTTGATCTGCTCATTGAGCCGCGCGATCAGATCAGCCCGGCCGGCGTCGGTGTTCGGGTAAACCTGGTCCGGGCGCGTGTTGAGCGCCGTCAGCCGGTCGCCAACCGACCCCTGCGTCATGCCCTGCGCCTTCAACAGCCCGTCGAGCCGCCCGCTGATTTCGGCGACCTGCGCCAGCCCCAGCGCATGGACTTCGGCCGGCGTCATCTCTGTCGTTGTCGAGCTTTTCACGCCGGCGGCGTAATAATCATCGCCATCGGGCAGGCGCCACACGCCAGCTTCGTGGCTGGCCTTGGCGCGCAGCTTTTCAATGGCGGCGATGTGGCGATCAAAGGCCGGGAACACCTGCTTTTCGACAATGGCGATGGCGCGGGCGTTATAATCCCCGTCCAAGCCGGCCGCCTTGGCGCGGCGGGTGACGGAATTGACCATGACGGTGCTGGCGGCGGGCTGGTCACGCAGCGCGTGCAACTGCTGCAACGTCACATCCAGCGCGAAATCCGGGGCGAACACGCCACTTTTGGCATCGTGCATCTGCCGGGCCAGGCTGTCATCGAGCGCCTTGGGAAATTCGGCGAGCCGGGCGAGATAGGATTCGGCATCATCGGCAGTGGCGATGCGGTGGGTCGAATCGAGGAAATCCGGGATCGACCGGTACGGGCCTTGCTGCTGGGTGATCACATAGGGCTGGAAATTGCTGCGCGCCGAACCAAAGGTGAAGCGGCTTTGCGACGCCACCGACCGGCTGAGATCATAGTCGATGACGTCGTAATCGAGCCCGGCGGTTTCCGACAAGGCGGGGCGATCGACGCTGTGCAGCCGCTTCAACTGGGCCTTGGTGCGCGCCAGATCCTTGGCCACCCCGGCGGCGGAATAATCGTTCAGCTGCGATTTCAGCCCGACCCGCGCGCCCTTGTCGAGACCCAGCGACGACGCGAATTGCGGGTTGGCATCGATGTTCTCGTTATAAAACGCATCGAGCATCGCGGCGAGTTTGGCATCCGCCCCGGTCGCGGCGCGCACCGCCTGTGGCAGCGCCAAAGTAGCCCCCGCAAGCGCGGCGGTGCCGAGAAATTGACGACGATGCATGACATGACCCCCAGGAAAATTTTGCCTGTTCTGGCGGCGCAACGCGACCTGCGCAAGAGCATGGGGGCACAAAAACGCCGTCATGCCAGCGTCCATCAACACCGGCAGCAATTCCCAACCGGCACCGCATCCTCTACATCGCCCGCATGGTTCCCGCCGACGAAACCCCCGCAACCACAAGGCCCGATGTCTGCGTCGCTGCACTTTATTGCTTTGCGCCGTTCGCCGATCCGGGCGGGGTGCAGACGGCGCTGCTGGCCCGCGCCCAAATGCTCGGCCTGCGCGGCACGCTGCTGATTGCGGCCGAAGGCATCAACGGCACCATCGCCGGCAGCGACGCGGCGGTGGCGGCGATGCTGGCCGACATTCGCGCCCTGCCCCATTGCGCCGCGGCATCGGTGAAACTGTCCCGCGCCGCGGCCATGCCGTTCCACCGGTTGAAGGTGCGGGTGAAGGCGGAAATCGTCACCATGGGCGAACCGCACATCGATCCGCTTGCCGCCGGCACCCATGTGCCCGCCGCCGACTGGAACGCGCTGATCGACGATCCCGACACTATCATCATCGATACCCGCAATGATTACGAGGTCGCGGTGGGCAGCTTTGCCGGCGCCATCAACCCCGGCACGCGCACCTTCCGGGATTTCCCCGCCTGGTTCCGCGCCGAGCGCGAGCGCCTGCTCGCCGGCAAAAAGGCGCCCAAGGTGGCGATGTTCTGCACCGGCGGCATACGCTGCGAAAAATCCACGGCGTTCCTGAAGGCGGAGGGTGTCACGGACGTGTTCCACCTCGATGGCGGCATCCTCAAATATCTGGAGCAGGTCGCGCCGCAAGACAGCCGCTGGCAGGGCGAATGCTTCGTGTTCGACGAACGCGTCGCCGTCGGCCATGGCCTGGCGCCCGGCAGCCACAGCCTGTGCCGCGGCTGCCGCATGCCGGTCAGCCCCGCCGACCGCGCCTCCCCCCTGTACGAGGAAGGCGTCGCCTGCCCCGCCTGCCACGCCACCCGCGACGCCCGGCAACGCGCCGGTTACGAGGAACGCCACCGACAGGCACTGCTCGCCGAAGCGCGCGGCGAGGCCCATGTCGGGGCGGTGCTGCCGGTGCGGCGACCTTGGCGATGAGGGGCATCGCGCCAGATGGCGGATTTCGACGCGTTGCCCGGATCCTTAAGTTTACCAAGTTGACCGTTTCAGGTGATTTTCGCGCACGGCCGTAGCGTTTCGAAGGCAGTTTCCAGATGCCAAAGTCGACTCGGGCAATGTCAAACAGCGCACGGCGATTTCGATAGCTGAATTTGAACGTGTAGGAAAATGCGGTCGGCTTGGAGAGGTGGCCATTCCGAGTGGCGGCTATCCGACCCGATTTCGGTCGCTCGTGGCCCAGGCCAAGGTTGTTGCAGGCCGCCATCCATTCAGGTGAAGCGCCAACGGAAGGTTTTTTGTGGTTTGCAGACCTGAATGAGGCCAGGCCGACGGACCTGCAAGGTTCGAGTGAGGCCGCTTTTGCAGGGAAAGACAGTATAGGCCTGAAAGTCATGCAAGCGACCCGACAACCCTGTTCGAATTCGCAAGGTTTGCCTTCTTGCGCCTTGCGCCCAATAGATTACCGATGAATTCTGCAGATCAGTCCTCGAACCCATCGCAATCGGCCGGCGCGTTCGAGCTGATCGAGCGAGTCGCAAACCGGCTGGTCGGGGCAGCGTTTTCGCCGCATCGGCACGATACTTACACTGTCGCTTTGACGACGGCCGGGGTGCAAGGGTTCAACTATCGCGGCGCGATGCGACATTCACTGCCAGGGCAGGTGCTGATCCTCCATCCCGAAGAAGTGCACGATGGCCATTGCCACGATGAGGCTGGCTTCAGCTATCGGGCGGCCTATGTTCCGCCA
>JBBQPR010000011.1:0-47370 GCA_038217075.1 Sphingomonadales bacterium | reverse complement strand
GCACATTTCGCGCGCCGCATCGAGGTTGCTGTCGCGGTAATTGGCGCCCGGCAGGAACAGGATCGAGCGGCCTTCGTCTTCCAGCAGCAGGTCATAGGCGCGTTCGGCCGCCGTGATGCCCAGCCGCGCCGCCTCGCGATCGATGCGGTTATCCGGGTCGGGATCATAAACCGGCGGGTTGCCCATCCTGTAGCTCGCGGTCGATGCCTCGACGATCTGCATGAAGAAGGGGTTGCTGTCTTCGGGGTGTTCGGCGAGCAGGCGCGCGCGCAGCCCCGGATCACGCATGGCTGCGACCTTTTCAGCCAACGGAAGTTCGGCCAGCGGGCGGAACGACGGATGCAGCGAAAACGGGTGGAACGACAGGTCGAGCCCGAACAACAGCCCGACCGGGCGCGGATAGACCTGGCCGGTGATGGTGACGCCGGCGGCGTTGGCGGCCTCCAGTTGGCGCAGATAATCGCGCCAGCCATTTTCATCGCCGGTGGCCATCTGCAACAGCGTGAATGATAGCGGCCGGCCCGCCGCCTCTGCCACCCGGCGCATCAGGCCGAATTCGGCATGGGCATCGCCAAAGATGTCGGCGATCAGTTGGTAAACGCCCGCCCCCGCATCGCGCAGCCCGCCGGCCAGCGCCAGCAATTCGTCTTCGGGTGATTGCAGGCTGGGCGCCAGTTCGCCGGCGCGGGTGCGATGCAACAGGTTGCGCGACGTGGTGACGCCCAGCGCCCCGGCGCGGATCGCCTCGGTCGTAAGCGCCCGCATCTGCGCCAGGTCATCGGCGGTCGGTGCCTCTCGCCGGGCACCGCGTTCGCCCATCACATAGACGCGCAGCGCCGAATGCGGCAGTTGCGCCGCCACATCGATATCGAGCTGCCGCGCCGCCAGCGCATCAAGATATTCGGGGAACGTCTCCCAATTCCACGGCAGCCCGGCGGTCATCACCACTTCGGGAATATCCTCCACCCCCTCCATCAGCTTTACGAGCAGATCATGCTGGTGCGGCCGGCACGGGGCAAACCCCACACCGCAATTGCCCATCACCACCGATGTGACGCCATGGCCGGATGATGGGGTCATCCGGTGTTCCCACATCGCCTGGCCATCATAATGGGTGTGGATATCGACAAAGCCGGGCGTGACGATGCGGCCTTGGGCGTCGATTTCCTGCGTGCCTGTGCCTTCGACCGTGCCGATGGCGACGATGCGATCACCGCAAATCGCGATGTCGCCGATCACGCCGGGGCTGCCGAGCCCGTCGTGAATCGTCCCGCCGCGGATTACCAGGTCATAATTGGCCATGCGTCGCTCCCTGATCGTCACACCCCGATCCAACGAGCGGTTTACCATGGTGCGGAATTTGCGGCACCTGTTCGGATAGGGGGCGCGGGGTGACGTTCGGGCAATCCGGCGATAGTCTGCCGTGAAATCGGTGCCCGCAGGCGCTGGGGAAGGGAGTGGCGGCATGGACGCGATCACCGGCAAGGCCAGCGGCGCCTATGACATACCGGCCGAAGACGGGTTGTTGTTCGGCTGTGTGCTGGACGGTCAGGGCGGCGCGCGCCCGTGTTCATGGGCCGATATTGGCTCCATCGAGGCCGACAGCGCGCCGCTATGGCTGCATCTGGACCATGAGGCGCCGGGTGCCCAGCGTTGGCTGCGCCACCAATCGCATATTCCGCCATCGGTTGTCGGGGCGCTGCTGGCGCGGGAATCGCGGCCACGCAGCATGCGGGTGGGCGACGGCATGCTAATCATCCTGCGCGGCGTCAATCTAAACCCCGGCGCCGAGCCCGAGGACATGGTCGCCATCCGCATGTGGGTGACCGAGACCAGCATCGTCAGCGTCCGCCACGAACGGCTTTTGACACCGCGCGACGTGCTCGCCGATCTGATCGACCATGGCCGCGGGCCGCAAACCGTGCCGGCGCTTTTCGTTGCGCTGGCGGAGCGATTGTCGCTGCGCATGAACGACGTCATCATCGATCTGGAAGACCGTCTGGACGATCTGGAAGGCCAGATCGACCAGCGCCAGCCCACCGAATTGCGATCCCGGCTGGCCGCGGTCCGCCACAATTGCGTCACGCTGCGGCGGTATCTGTCGCCACAACGCGAGGCGCTGGCCAGCCTGCAATATGATCCGCCCGACTGGCTGCCGGAGTCCGAACGCATGGGCCTGCGCGAAACCGCCGACCGCACCATGCGCTATCTGGAGGACATGGACGCGGCGCGTGACCGCGCAGTCGTGGTGCTCGATGAACTGGCCAACAAGATGGCGGAATCGATGAACCGCACCATGTATGCGCTGTCCATCGTCGCTGCGATCTTCCTGCCCTTGAGCTTTCTGACCGGGCTGCTCGGCATCAACGTCGGCGGCATGCCGGGCGAACATAATGGGCTCGCCTTTTGGGTGACCTGTTTCATCATGGGCGTGCTGATGGTGGTGGAAATCGTCATCCTGCGCCGGCTGAAATGGATTTGACCGCCGCATTGGCGCATCATTGGCGCTGCATTGGCGCATCATTGCGAAAGCCCCTAGAAGCGGTGCAACGCCCCGCCCGAAATCAATATCGGAGATCCCATTTTGACGCCCCCTGCCACGCAAGCCATCGACACCGGGACTGACGCGCCTGCAACCGAACTGGGCCGCACGCTGAAATCCCGGCATGTGTCGATGATCACCTTTGGCGGCATCATCGGCGCCGGGCTGTTTGTCGGTTCATCGACAGCCATCGGTGCTGTCGGCCCCGCGGTGGTGATCAGCTATGCACTGTCCGGGCTTCTGGTGCTGTTCGTCATGCGCATGATTTCCGAAATGGCGCTGGCGCTGCCCGGCGTGCAGACATTTCCGGATTTCGCCCGCCAGGGCATCGGCAATTGGGCGGGCTTCCTCGTCGGCTGGCTGTACTGGTATTTCTGGGTGGTCGTCATCGCCATCGAGGCCATCGCCGGCGCCAACATCATCACCCAATGGTTCCCGCAGTTCAGCACCTGGCAGGTCGGGGTCGTGTTGATGGCGCTGTTGACCGGCGTCAACCTGATGTCGGCGAAATCCTTTGGCGAGTTCGAATTCTGGTTCGCCTCCATCAAGGTTGCAGCGATCATCGTCTTCATCCTGTTGACCGGCAGCTTTGTGCTCGGCATCTCGCCACAGGGCGGGCCGGGGTTCAGCAACCTGACCGCGCATGGCGGCTTTGCCCCCGCCGGCGTGGCCGCGATCTTTGCCGGGGTTTCAACGACCATTTTCTCGCTGTGCGGCGCCGAAATCGCGACGCTCGCCGCCGCCGAATCCGAAGCCGGGGCAAAGACCATCGGTCGGCTGACCATTTCCGTTTCGGTGCGGATCGTGGTGTTCTTCGTGCTGTCGATCCTGATGATCGTATCGGTAGTGCCCTGGAACGAGATCCAGCCCGGCGTTTCACCCTTTGCCCATGCGCTGCGCACCATGGATATTCCCGCCGCCGATCTGATCATGAACGCCGTCGTGCTGGTGGCGGTGCTGTCCTGCCTCAATTCGGGCATCTACATCACCTCGCGCGCCATGTTCGGGCTGGCCCGCAACGGTGATGCGCCGCTATTCTGTGTGCGGCTGAGCAACACGCTGGTGCCGACGCGCGCCATATTGATCGCCAGCCTGTTCAGCTATGTCGCGCTGGCCGCATCGGTGCTGTCGCCGGACCGGGTGTTCAATTTCCTCGTCAACGCATCGGGCGCGCTGATGCTGTTCATCTACATGCTGATCGCCATCGCCCAGTTGAACCTGCGCAACCGCTTTGAAAAAACCGCGCCGGAACAACTGCAACTGCGCATGTGGTGGCACCCCTATGGCACCTGGGGGACGATCGGCGGCATCATCGCCGTGCTGGTGCTGATGGGTCTGTCACCGGCGCATTCGGTCGAATTGTGGACAAGCGCCGGTGTCGCCGCGCTGTTCCTTGCCGGCTATGGCATCAAGACGGCGGTGCAACGGCGTTCGGCATCGCCCGCCGCCTGAGGCCCCCCTGAACGCCCCCCCTGAATCGTCAGGTGGCCGTGGAAACTGCTGCCCGATGCGATTTTTCAGGGTAGATGGCTGCATCACCGGCAAAGGAACCCGACATGGCTGACGCTTTCATCATCGACGCTGTCCGCACGCCGCGCGGCATCGGCAAGCCCGGCAAGGGCGCCCTGTCGCACCTGCACCCGCAGCATCTGGCAGCGACAGTGCTCGCCGCCATCCGCGATCGCAACAACCTCAACACCGCCGATGTCGATGACATCATCTGGAGCACCAGTTCGCAGCGCGGCAAGCAGGGCGGTGATCTGGGCCGCATGGCGGCGCTCGATGCCGGCTACGACATTCGCGCCAGCGGCATGACGCTCGATCGTTTCTGCGGCGGCGGCATCACCAGCGTCAATCTTGCGGCGGCGCAGGTCATGTCCGGCATGGAGGATGTGGTCATCGCCGGCGGCACCGAAATGATGTCCTATGGCGCCCAGCTTGGTGCCGAGGATGCCGCCAATGGCGTCAAGCCGATGGGCATGGGGGCGGGCAATGCGCACCTTCAGGCGATCCACCCCCAATCGCACCAGGGCGTGTGCGGCGACGCCATTGCCGCGATGGAGGGCATCAGCCGCGAAGCCGTTGACGCGCTGGGACTGGAAAGCCAGCGCCGCGCCGAAATCGCCATCCGCGAAGGCCGGTTCAACAAGAGCCTCGTCACCGTCTACAACGAAGACGGCAGCGTCGCGCTGGACCATGAAGAGTTCCCGCGGCCGCAGACCACCGCCGAAGGGCTGGCCTCGCTGAAGGCATCGTTCGACGTGATCGCCGATGTGTCGATCCAACCCGATGGCCAGACGTTCCGCCAGTCGATCCAGCAGAAATACCCGGACCTGAACTGGACGGGTGTCCACCATGCCGGCAATTCATCGGGCGTCGTCGATGGTGCTGCTGCCATCCTTATCACGTCGAAAGCCTATGCCGAAAAGCATGGCCTGAAGCCGCGCGCCCGTATCGTTGCCACGGCCAATGTGGGGGATTGCCCGACGCTGATGCTCAACGCCCCGGTGCCCGCCGCCCGCAAGGTGCTGGAAAAGGCCGGGCTGACGGTGGATGACATCGATCTGTGGGAGATCAACGAAGCCTTTGCCGTTGTTGCAGAAAAATTCATTCGCGACCTGAAGCTCGACCGCGAAAAAGTCAATGTCAACGGCGGTGCCTGCGCGCTTGGCCACCCCATCGGCGCGACGGGCTCGATCCTGATCGGCACATTGCTCGATGAACTGGAACGCCGCGGCCTGAAACGCGGCCTCGTCACCATGTGCGCCGCCGGCGGCATGGCACCCGCGATCATCATCGAACGCGTTTGACGGCACGCGCCGGCCGATTCAGCCCGGCCGGCGCCAATGCCGTGATGCTGCCCGTGGAAGCTACCATTGCCGGCTTGGTGACTGTCACGTAACGTTCGGCGTTCCTCAGGGGAGAATCACCATGCGCGCCCTCGTTTTTGTTACCCTGCTCGTGCTCGGTGGTTGCAGTTCCGGCGCTGCCTATGAAGAGGATGCATCCTCCGGCGGCGGCGATGATGCCTATTTCGCCCAGGATTCAGCGCATGAATCGGGCGACAGTTCGGTGCAGGATTCTGGGCAGGCGTCCGCCGAATAGCGACTGTCTTCCGGGCACCCTTGATGGCACCCGGCCGTACAGATCAGCCGCCGCTGGACGTGCTGGTTACCTTCACCAGTCGGTCGAATTGCGACTGGCAACCGTTTTCGAGCAACGCAGCACCCAGCGCGTCAACCGCTTCCGGCGCGCCGACGAGCGATTTCACCATCACCTTGGCCGGCACTTTGCTGCCCGAAATGGCGAATTCCTCCCCCGATGCCGGCACCAGCGTCGCCGGCCAATTGGCAACCGCCTGACCCGCCGCAAAGCTGACCGGTGCCGATTTGCCATCGGCGCTGCGTGTCACCGTCAACGTGCCCGCCTTGGTCGGTTCGGCGCGCCACAGCGCCATCTTGGTCGTGTCGAGTTCACAGACGGTGCCGCTCTGGCCGGCATCCACCGCCCAGATGCCCGGCGGCACCGGTGGCCCGGTGATTTCGCCGCCGGACCCGCGCACGGCCCCGATGCGGGCGCGGCGTTCGGGCTTTTGGGTCAGCAGATCGGTGAAGGCGACAGGGGCGGCGGCCGCACTCGCCGCCGTGAAATCAAAACTGCCGGGGCCGCTGAAATTGCGGGTGCCCTGCTTGTCGAGCACCGTGACCTGGTCGCCGGCCTTCAGCACCAGCGCCGCATCGGGCAGGCGCTGGCCGGGCTTGAACATCGCCGCCGAGGGCCCGCTGGCGCGCACGACCAGCGGTCCGGCGCTGGCGGGGGCTGTGATGCCGAGTACGGCGGCGACGGCGGCTGCGGCAATGGCTGCATGCGCGCCGGAGCGATTAATCAAGGTCATGGCTTCCTCCTGGTCCGACTTTTTCCAGACGCTTTACGAGATACGCGAGCGCAAGGTCTTCCGGTGCAGCCGCGGCACGGGCGCGAAACCAATCCAGCGCGCCGATGTCGCCGCCATCGAACTTCGCATAGTGGGCGGCAAATTCGGGATCGGCAACCGCAAAGCCCACACCGAAGGGTTCGAACACCTCGATCGGGGCGCTGCGGCCGCGTACCCGCACCCGCCCCATCGGCCGGAATTTTTCCAGGCCCGAATGTTCGGCCGATTCACGGCTGACCAGCACGGCGGTCTTCAGCTGCTTGTTGGCGCCTTCCAGCCGGGCGGCGACATTCATGCTGTCACCCAGCGCGGTATATTGGATGCGCCCTTCGCCGCCGAAATTGCCGACAATGGCGCTGCCGCGGTGCAGGCCGACACGGGTACGGCCCAGCGGGGCACGGCCCGGCACAGGCTTCATCAATTCCCGACCCGCCAGGCTCAGCGCGATCGCGGCGCCCAGCGCACGGTCCGCATCGTCCGGCCGGGACAAGGGTGCGCCCCAGAACGCCACCACGGCATCACCGACGAACTTGTCGATGGTGCCGCCGAACTTCAATATCGTCGTGCTCATGGTTTCAAGATATTCGTTGAGCATGGTGGCCACGGCTTCCGGATCGAGCGTCTGGCAGAGGCTGGTGAAGCCTTCGATATCGGTGAACAGCGCATGGATTTCGCGGCGTTCCCCGTGCAGGGCCAGTTGATCCGGATTACGCAAAATCTGTTCGGCGACATCGCGCGGCAGGTATTTGCCCAGCGCACCCTGGGCAAAGCGCCGCTGTTCGGCGCCGACAATGCGCGCGGTGGTGCTGGCAGCGATCACCGCCAGCAACCAGCCTGCCCCCATGCCGACGGCCGGCACGCCCAGCGTATCGAACCGGTGCGTCGCCTGCAGCAGCACCGGCGTGACCACAATCGCGGTGATCTGTGCGAGCCCGAGCGGCACGACGAGCCGTGCCGGCAGATCAAAGCCGCCGGTCATCGCCGCCATCAACACGGCAAGGCCGGCGGCGAGCCAGAGGAAGCCGCCGGGAATGGGTTGCAGCTTCACGCCGTCCAGCGCCTGCGCGATCAGCGTCGCGTGCAGCTCCACGCCGGGCTTGGTGACGCCGGTGACGCGGGTGAAGGGCACGATGAAACGGTCCGCCTCGGGCAGATCGGCACCGATCAGCACGATCTTGCCGGTGATCGCCGATGCCATTGCCTGGGCCACATCGGGGTCAGCGAACAGATCGATAGGCAGGCTGGGGAAAACCGGCCGGTCGGCCAGCGCCGGCTTCTTGATGAGGACTGCACCGGAATAATTCTCAAAACCGTCGGTCTTGGCACCAACGGCGGCCAGGGCGTGGACAAGCAATTTCGGCGGGTGTTTCGCCGGGATCGGCCAGGCCCGCCAGGCATTGTCATCATCGACGTCGAGCCGGATGGAGGCCGCCCGCACGGCGCCTGCGGACACTCTGGCAAACATCTCGTTCAGATGCTTTTCCTGCCATGGCATGATGAATTCGCCATTGTCACCAACCGTTGAAAAGGCAAAGAAAGTCGGCGTCTTCATCGCCACCAGCGCCGCTTCGAGCTGGTCGTCATCCGGCTGCGGCTGATCGATCAGAATATCGACCCCAATGGCACGGGGTTTCAATTTATCAAGGTTGGTCAGCGCCTTGCCCAGCATGACCCGATCAAGTGGTGACCGTTTTCCGGTCGCTGCCAGCGTAGCCTCGTTATAAACGACGAGGACGACGCGCGAATCCTGATCGACCTTGGGCGCCGTGATGCTGACGCGCACATCGTACATCCCGCGTTCCAGGTTGAGCAGGATCGGCAGGTTCCAGCTGAACCGCGCCACCAGCACCGCGCCGGCCAGCACGCCGAGCGTTGCGAACAGGCGGATCCAGCCAGCCTGTGCAAGCGCGCTGCGCAGCACCCGCAGGCGCTTCCAGATGGTCTTGGTTTCCATGTCTTCTTTGGCAGGCGACGCTCAGACCCTGCTGGTAACGGCAGCGCGGGCTGAATCCGTCATTGCGCGCTAGTCGCAGCAGCCGAGGGTGCCGCGGCGAGGCTGTCGACCGAACCGCCTTCCAGCGTCTTGGCGGCATCGCCGACAATCGCAAAGCCCGACCAGTAATAGGGGTGCGACGTATCGAGCGCGTCCATCAGATGCACCTGCGACTGGCGTAGCGCCTCGCCGACGCTGATCTGGCCGCCACCGGTAAACAGACCGGTGATCAGGGTTTTGGTCGCATCATAATTGTCCGGCACCGGCCAGTGACTGGCGATCACGGCACGCGCGCCGGCGCCGACAAAGGCGCGCACCAGCCCGTCGAGCGCGTAATTGCCGCCGGTGGCAACCCCGGCGTCACGCGTTGCCGCCGCCGTTGCGGTGCCGGCCGTGTCGCAGGCCGAAAGGATGATGGTGTCGGCATCAAGATTGAGATCGAAGATTTCGCGGAACGACAGCAACCCGTCGGAATCACCGGCGCCGAACGAGGTCAGCAACGCCGGGCGCGCCGGGCATTCCGGGCGCGGCGCCGTCACCAGGCCATGGGTGGCGAAGTGGATGATGCGGAAATCACGCAGATCCGGCATCGCCTTCAACGCCGTGTCACTAAAGGCCGCGCCGGTCAGCACCTCGGCGGTTTTGCCGCCGATCAGCCGGGCCCCGATGGTCAATTCGGCCGGTGAAATCGGGTTGCCCCATTCGCGCAGCGGCCAATCGCAGGGATCACGCGACGGCAGCGGCGTCATGTTGGTTTCGCCGCCGCGCGTTGCGATGGCGCGGCCCTTCAACACCGGCGCTGCAATCACGGCTTCAGCGCCGACCCCGGCGGGGATGGCATTTTGGCCCAGGCCCAGATAGCTGCGCCGCGCCTTTGACGGCGCAATGCCGCGCACATCGAGGAAGGCGCTTGGCGAAACCGCCGTCGAAACCATCCGGTCCCGGCCGAGCCAGGCGATGCTGCGCATGTCGAACGGATCGCCATCGGGCGTGCCGATCCGCGCTTCATAAGCATCCAGCCCGGCATCGCTGGTGATCAGCAGATTGGCCGGCAATTGCAGCATGGGGCCATCGGGCTCGAAGATCAGGTGGCGCACCGCCGGCATGGCCGCATCGACCGGCTGGAACAGCGCCTTGTAGAGCCTGCGGGCCATTTGTGCATCGAACGGGTAAGTGGCGGGGCGACCATTTTCGAAGGTGACGATGGTATCGCGCAGGCCCGAGACCATGGCGCCGATTTCGGCCGTGCTCGCACCGACCTTCAGGATTCTGGCAGTATCTGCCGTGGCGAACAGGGCATAGCCGTCCTCGCCTACCAGGATCAGCTTGTAATAGGCTTCACCGGGCAACAGCTTGGCTTGCAGGCTTGCCAGGGTAACCGCGCCGTCGCTGATGCTGCGATAGCGCGGGAATGCCGACAATTTGGCCAGAACCGCTGTCTGGTCGCCAGCCAATGAATCGCGACGGGCGCGCAACGCAGCGATATCGGCGGCGTCTTCCGGGGCCGGCTCCGGCTTGGTCACCAGCCGGGCGATTTCGGCATCGGCGCGGACGATATCGCGCGACAAGGTCAACGAGGTGCGGAACAGGCCCGAGGCAGCGTCGCTGCCACCGGACAATTCGCGCGCCAGCACGGCCTGGGTCTGGGCGACCCCGGGGCGCACCAAAATCTGGCTTGCATCGAAGAAATCCGCGGCGACTGTCGGGTTCGCGCCAGTGCTGTTGGTGCCGTTGCCATCGACGAGCAGCGCAAAATAAGGGCCGACGATACCGCGCAGGGCAAGGCCGGCGCCCGGCGTCGTCGGGCTGGCCTTGATGACGTCGCGGTAGATCGCCGCCGCTTCATCGACCTTGCTCTGGCGGGCCAGCAGCGCCGCCAATTGGGCGCGCGCCACAAGATGGATGGCCGAATCCGGATATTCGACGCCGTAGATCTGGGCGGCGGTGGTCAGCGAAGCCAGCGCCGCGGCCCCCTGACCGCTGCGTTCCTGGATGATCGCCAGTTCGGTCGCCGTGCCGGCCCTCAGCCAGCCTGCGCTGGCGGCGCGATTTTGCATCGCATCGAGCTCGCCCACAGCCGCCGACAGCGCTTCACGCGCATCGGCATCGCGGCCCAGCATGCGCAGCGCCGCGCCCTTCAGATACTCGCCCTGGGCATCAAGGATGGCGGCTCGTTCCGCCGGGGTCAGCCGCGAATCGATGCCCGCCAGCCCGTGCAACGCCTCGTCATCGCTGTTCAGCCGTTGTGCCAGCGGCGTGTCGATATAGCCATTGGCCACACGCGTCTCGTTGAGGCCCGAAATATCCGCCGTTGCAACGCGCTGCAATTCGAGCAGCGCGGTTTCTGGCTGGCGACGGTTGAGTTCGTGCATGGCGCGGAAGTTGCGGTACAAGCGCGTCACAACCGGATCGGCAGGATCGAGCACGACACCGGCGCGGGAGAACAGCGCATCCGCTTCGGGAAAACGGCCCAGATTGGACTGCTGCAGCGCCTGGTTGGCGAGATATTCGGCACTGCGGGTGAAACCGGGCCGACCCTGGCGGTTACGTTCCACCAAAAGATCAAAGAATTCGGATGCTTCGGCATAGCTGCCGGCATTGTTGCGGACATAGCCTTCGGACAAGGCTTGCGCCGGATCGAGGCTGCCGGCCTGGATGCGGGCAAAGGCGGCGGGATCGCCCGCCTGGGTTGCAGCGACTTCGACGTCGCCGGATATGACGCGGTCGGCGACCAGCGCGCGCAGGCCAAGACGCAAGGCGGACGCATATCCGGTCAGGCCTTCGGCGGCGTAAAGCGTGTTGCCGATCGCCAGCGTATAGACCGACCAGGCGAGGCCGGCCTGCGTGCAATGCGCCAGCCGTGCGGCGGGCAATTCCTTGATATCACCCGCCACCGGGGCTTCGCATTGCACATCATCGGCACGCTTGCCGACAAGCGCCGCCGTCCGGTCACCGGCGCCGGCGCGCAGCGCATAAAGTTTGCCCACCGGCGTCGCCGCATCGCGGCAAACGATGCGATAGCCGCGATCGAACATGGTCGTGAGGCCGGGATCGGCAACGCGCGACTGGGCGGTGCACAGCACCCCGGCGCTGCCGATGCGGAAGCTGTCGGCCAGCTTCAGGCTTTGGGCCTGGACGGGCATTGCGGTGGTGAAGGCCGCAGCAAGGGCCGCCGCCACGCCGGCGGGCCGAACAAAGGCGACATACGCCGACAGGGCTGGGTTGCGGATCATTGCGGCGCTCCTGGCGTAGCGGTGCCGGTTCGCGGCACGTCGATCCATAGCGCCGGGTTGCCTTCGCCGGTGATCGGATCGGTGGCCACCACGTCCGGGACGACGTCGCCCAAGTCGACAAGCTGGGCAATCCGCGCCTGCGGCAGCTTTTTGGCAGCCTCGGTTGCGGCTTCCTTGGCTTCCTTGTCGATCGATTCCTGCTCGGCCGTCTGTTCGGTCAGACCGGGCAGGTTGGTCGTTATATTGGCGATGATCACTTTATCCATAGGCGAAGGCGCCGGGGCGGGTGTTGGGGTCGGCGTAGGCGTAGGCGTAGGCGTAGGTGTTGGTGTTGGTGTCGGTGTCGGTGTCGGTGTCGGAGTCGGCGTCGGCGTCGGCGTCGGCGTCGGCGTCGGCGTCGGAGTCGGCGTGCAGACTGCGGCCGACAACAGGCAGGTGTTGACGCTCGAATTCGCCGTCGTGCCGCTGTCGCTGACGATGGTTACCAGCGCGCGCGTCGCGTCGTTGATTGCCGGCTGGCCCTGGGCATCGGTCGCAACGCCGTTAATGACGACATCGATCGGATTGACGCCAATCGAGGTCACCACAAAGCCGCCGCTGCCGCTGCTGAACCCGGCGAACCGGTCGGCATCGCCGCTGTTCTGGATGAGGAAGCTGTTGCTGACGCTGACCCCGAGCGAACCGGCGGCGATCGCCCCGGCGAGGTTGGGCGTTGTCGGCGTGGCGGCGAGTTGCGCATCACGCCCGGCGAAATTGACGTCGGCCGCCAGTTGCGACAACAGGCTGGTCGGGCCAACCCAGATATCGGTGCCGATCAACGACAATTGCCCGGCGAGACCACCATCGGAATCGCGCAGCGAAACGCTGCCACCCCGGTCGGTATCAAAGGTCAGTCGCCCGCCGGATTCGAGCGATACGAAATCGCCCAGCCAGGCATTGGCCATGGTGATGGCGCCGATGATCTGGACATTGCCGTCGCTGTAGATCGCAACGCTGTTGCCGCTGGTGCCGGTGCTGCCGCCCGATGCCAGATCGAGCGTATCGACAAGGAAGGGCGCCGGCTCGGCGCTTTGCAACGTCACATAGATCGAAGTGGCGCGCAGTCGCGATACTTCGCCATTGTCGAGCACATAGGCTATCGCATCGACAGCACCACTGCCGCCGATGACAACCAGGGGGACGGTTGGATCGATGTTGAGATCGATCGACTGGGTGATCGCCGTGCCCAATCGGCCCGTCGAGGTGATGTCGATATCGGCCGAATTGATTTCGATTGTCGGCGCCGAAACGGTGCCTGCGAACTGCGCCGTGCCGCTTGTGCTGACCAGCACCGGCCCGAGCGCATTGATGCCCTGGGCGGTGAAGTCGGCCATGCTGGCGAGCGAAACGCTGCCGGCGTCGATATCGCCGGTAAAGATCAGCGAACCGCCGATTTTCAACGGCGCCAGCGCCAGATAGGGCGCGAAATCATAACCCGAGGGCGGGCCAAGCGCCGCAAGATTATCGGGCACTGCATCGAACAGGCTGGCGTTGGCGACCAGCAACCGGCCGGTTGCGCCGGTCGAGGCGCCGGCGGCCATGAAGTCGGTCGCGGCGAGCGCCACGACATCGGCATTGCTGGAAATCGAACCGGCAAGAATGGCACCGGCGCGCGACAGGATGCCAACATTGCCGAGCGCATCGATGTTGCCGGTGGTAACGGTACCGACGCTTTTGATGCCCACCTGGTAACCAGCATCGGGATCGCTGACAGGGGCAAAGATACCGGCATCGATATTGCCGACGGTGATGCTGCCCGCATCAGGCAGCGACGTGAAGCCGATCGAAACCGAATCCCCGGCGCTGATGTTGCCGGCGACAATGTTGCTTTCCGCTGTTTCGATGTTGACATCGGCGGCGCCGCGCACGTTTCCGAGCGTGATCGCCCCCAAGGCTTCGACGTTCAGCGTTAGCGTCGAGCCGCTGGCCAGAATGCCCAGCGCCGTAACATCGCCAGCCATTATTGACCCGCCAACGATGTTCACGGCGTTACCGGCGGCGACATTGCCGAGGACGACGGCACTGTTGCCCTGGATATCGACCGAGTCACCGCTTTGCACATCGCCGGTGGTGATCGAATCAACGTTGAAGAGCGACAGCGCATCCACGGTGGTGACGTCGCCGAGCAGGATCGGGCCCGCGATCGTCGTGGCAAACAGCGAGGTCGTGCTGTTGAAGTTCGATGGCGCATCGATGCCGGTGACAGCCTGCAGGGTGATGCCGTTGGCGCTGATCAATCCGGGCGCGACGATGGCCATGCCATCGGGGCTGCGCACAATGGCGCCGCCCGTGATTACGGAAAGGCCACCGCCAACGGTGATGGTGCCGCCGTCAGCAGACAAGGCGATGTCGCCGACGGCGTTGGCATTCAAGTCACCGGCGACACTCATGGAGCCGTTGTTGACGAACACCGCCGACAAAGGCGGCGGTGTTGGGCCGGCCGGGGCGAGATCGCCGCGTGCGCGCAGATCAACACTGGCAAAACTGATGCTGCCGCTGGTCGCCCCGAACAGGAAGCTTCCGGCGGTGGCGGTGCCGGGCACATTGCCATCCGCGATGACACCGCTGGCATCGACGCTCAACGCGCCGCCGGTCAGGCTGCTGGTGCTGCCGGTAACCGAATGCGGCAAGGCGGTGACCCGAACTTCGCCGCCAAAGCCATCGCCATCGTTGCCGCTGATCCCGGTTGTCGGGCTATTGCCGCCAAAACCGCCAAAGCCGTTGGAGTCGAGCGTGGCGTCGCCCGTTACGTTTACGACGCCGCCGACGGATCCCAGGCGCAGATAACCGCCACGCCCTGCCCCGGCATTGCCGCCTGCGCCGGCGACGCCGGTGCCGCCATCACCGCCAATGCCGGAAGCGCTCGCGCTGAACGATGCGAATGTCACGGAACCGATTTCGGCCGTGACGTCCGATCCGGTGCCATTGCCGCCAAAACCGCCGGTGCCATCGCCGCCGCTGCCGCCTGTGCTGCCCTGGCCGCCGTACCCGCCGGAACCGATCAGGCTATGGGTCGCTGCACCGATAACGACGGTGCCGCCGCTGCCGGATGCGCCGCCGCCGACCTGGCCGCCGATGGCGCTGCCGCCGTTGCCGCCGACGCCGATGCCATCGAGCGCATCCGCGCCATCGCCGCCCGTTGCATCGGCGCGCCCGATGATGTCGCCAGCGGTGAAGGTGCCGGTGGTGCCGCCAAACAGGGTTGCGCCATAGGTAACCCGGCCGCCGCTGGCGTTGCCGCCATTGCCGCCATCGCCCGCGTCGACAGCGTTTGCCTGACCGCCGCTGGCCGACGCGTCGAACACGCCCAGCCCGGCGATGGTCAGTGTGCCCGGCCGCGACGCCACATACGCCATTCCGCCGGTCGCGTTGCCGCCAGTGGCACCATAGCCGCCAAAGGCACTGGCGCTGGCGACCAGCGCGGTCGGCCCCGTGATCGTCAGGTTACTGGTGGCCAAGGCGAGGACGTTGACGACCCCGCCGGTGCCGGCGCCGCCGGTGCTGCCGGTCGTGCCATTGGCGTCGGTGCCTTGGCCGCCGGTGCCGTCTGCATAAAGCATTGCGCCCTGGCCCACCGTGGTGATGCCGGCGCCACCGCTGATCAATTGTGCGGTGCCGCCCAGTCCGGCGCCGCCGTTACCGGGCGTAGCCACGCCCTCGCCATCAAGCATCGCGCCGCCGCCGGTGCCGCTTGCATCGATTGAAAGCGTGGTAGCGAAACTGGCGTTACCGGGATTGGCGTTGACATTGGCCATACCGCCCTGGCCGATGCCGCCGCTGTAAAGGGTGGTGCTGCCGACGACATCGCCGCCATAGCCATTGGCGCTGACGTAGACATTGTAATCAGCCGTATAGTCGCCGGCGACGGCCAACACCGCCGTGCCGCCTGTTGCGTTGCCGCCGGGGCCATCAAGGCCGGTGCCACCGGATGCGCTGGCATCGATATAGGCATCACTCGCGGTATAAACCGAGGACCCGACGCCGCTGCGCAACGTCGCGGTGCCGCCAAGTGCCGCGCCGCCAATCGTGCCGCTGCCCCCATATGCGGTAACATCAAGCTGAAGCGAAGATTCGACGTCGGATTGGTTCAGCTGCCCGCCGTTCATCGCGGCGAGCATGATCTGGCCGCCGCTGGCGGCGCCGCCAGCGGTCGTGCCGCTGCCGCCGGTGCCGGATGCATCCATCCTGATGCCTGGCGTGTCGAACACGGCCCCAACGCCATCGGCCGTGATGCTGATCAGGCCGCCGAAACCGGCGCCACCAATGGCATTGGCGCTGCTGCCGCCTAACCCCAAGGCATTGCCATCAAAGTTCAGACCAAACGTCGATCCCGCGCCGGCAAGCACGGTCAGGCTGCCGCCCTGCCCGGCGCCGCCCGCCCCGGCACCAAAACCGTCGCCGCCCAGCCCCGAATTACCGACAGTGCTAGAGCCAAAGCCGTTGAACGCACCGCCGTTGGTCGCGGTTAGAATTGTGGCGCCACCGGTGCCGGCGCCGCCGCCATCCCCCGCGCCGCCAAGCCCGTAATTGCTGCTGAGCAGCTGGGTCGCCATGATTGTGCCGCCATCTGCGACCACCATCGCTATGCCGCCGGTGCCGCTGCCGCCGTCGAACAGGCCGCCGCCGCCACCCTCGCCCTCGCTGTACAACAACAGCGCGCCGCCCACCCGCACCTGTGCACCGATGCCGGTGGCAAGGACCGATGCGTTGCCGCCCATCGCACTGCCGCCGCTACTGCCACCGCCGCCAACGGCATCGCTTTGCAGCGTGACATCAATGGCCGTCGTGAACAGCCCGTTCTGGGCGTCGATGGACGCGGTGCCGCCGGTTGCATTGCCGCCGATCGTGCCCTGGCCACCCGCCGCACGCGCCGAGAACAGCACCGCGGACAGCGTGTCGGCCTGCTGCACCTGCGCGCCGTCTGCCACCAACAATGTCGCGCTACCGCCAAAGCCTGCACCACCATCGCCGCCGCCTTCGACGTCGCCGCCACTGCCATCGGCGCTCAATGTCAATTCGGTTGCCACCAAAAGGCTGGTCGACGTGTCAAAAGCGCTTATCGATACGTTGCCACCATAGCCTGCGCCGCCAATGGCCGATCCGCTACTGTTGCCGCCAAAGCCGTTGGCAACAAGATCAAGACGATCGCCAATGGCGATGCTGGACCCGATGGTCAACGCGACGTCGATGGTGCCGCCGTTACCAACGCCGCCGGTGACATTGCTGGCGCCGCCACCATAACCGCTGGCCTGTAGCGACAGCGCATTCGGCAACACGATGCTGCCGCCATTGCTGGCCGAAACCATGATGCTGCCACCAGTGGCTTTGCCGCCGAAATCATCGCCATAGGCGCCATAGGCTTCGGCATTCACATTGCTCTGCGCATCGCTGCCGGTCAGCGTCACGCTGCCGTTGCTGGCGTTGAGCAACGCGATGCCACCCTGGCCCACGCCGCCGATCGTTGCGCCGTTGAAGGCCGATCCACCCTTGCCGTATGCGGACTGGCCAAGATCACCACCGATGCCGATATCGCCGTCGATCGCCGTCACCACCACATTGCCGCCGGTGCCGGTGCCGGCAACCGCGCCAAACTGCGTCGCCGCACCGCCGGTGCCGTTGGCAGTCAGTTGCACGCTGCCGTTGATCGATACCGTCCCGGTCATCGGCGCGGTCATCGCGCTGCCCATGCTCTGGGTCAGGTTCAGTGATGCCTCGCCGCCGGTCCCGGCACCCGCCTGAACCAGCGAGGATCCTCCAATGGCGCCGGCATCGACGAAAAGATTGTTGATCGCCACCGAAACCGGGTTGGCGGTGAAGAAATTCGGGCTGGCAACCAGGCCGCCGCTGCCGCCGATGGCGATGCCACCACCGGCATCGAGGGGTGTGCCATAGCCGGTGCCGCCGCTGCCGCCGCTGGCGCCAACGTTTATGGTCACATCATTTGCCGTCACCATCGCGCCGCGCGCCAGGAAAACACCGCTGCCGCCCGTCGCGTCGCCGCCGCGCCCGCCAAACCCACCGATAATGCCGTCGCCGCCAATACCGCCGGTGCCGCCGCGCGCTGTGGCACCGATGAAAACATCGCCAAGATCGGCGGTCGTCAGACTTTGCACCCCGCCAGCGCTGCCCGATGCCGTGCCGACATTGACGATCCCGCCCAATGCCGATCCGGCATCACCACCGGCGGGGCCGTTGCCCGTGGTGGCCTGGCCGCCGATGGCACCATCGCCGCCAAACGCATTGGCCTGCGCCGTCACAAAGCCCTGCGACCCGACCGCCAAGCCGGCATTGATGCCCCTGGCGACAAGATAGACTCCAGGCCCGACCATCGTGGCGCCACCGCCGGCAGCGATCGCGTTGCCACCCTTGCCACCGGCTTGATCGGCACCGCCATTGCCCCCGATGCCGCCGTTGGCATTGGCATTCAGATCGAAATAATCGGCCGCAAGCGATCCGCGCGTCTGCGTCGTGCCTTCGGCGAACCAGTCGATAGTGCCGCTGTTGGCATCGCCGCCATTGCCCCCGCTACCCAGCCGGGCGCCGCCGCCTTGCGCCGATGCATCGGCAGTGGCGCCGCCGATGATGGTGATCGTCGATGCGCTCGCCATGAGAGAATTGTTACCGCCGGTCGCCGAACCGCCGTTTTCGCCAAAGCCGCCAGAAGCCGAACTGTTCAGGGTAAGATCGCGATCAACCGCAAGTGAGCCCGAACTGATCGAGAGCAATACGCCCGCACCGAAGGCATTGCCGCCATTGCCCGTTGTCAGCCCACCGCTGCCACCGGTCGCACGACCATCGAGCGTTAGAGCGCCAAATACCGAAATCGTCGAAAATGCACCGGGGCTGGTGCCCATATACAGAGAGTTGCCGGTGGCATTGCCGCCATTGCCGTCCGAAATGGCGCTGCCACCATTGCTCTGGGCGACGAGCGAGACATCGAGATTGGCAACGATGCTGCCGCCATTGAACGCTTGCAGCAGCGAGCGCCCGCCAAAGGAATTGCCGCCATTCTGGCCATCCCCGCCGACCGCATTGGCCAAAAGCATCATTTGGCCGCCGTCGGTTCCGGCGATCAGCGACCCGCCATCAAGATACACTTGCGCAATGCCGCCGGTTGCAATGCCACCTGTGCCAGCCGAACCGTTTCCACCCGTCGCGCTGGCGTCAACCGTCAAAACCGAGCCGAGAAGCTCCAACGTTCCGCCAATGCCCGATGTCGAAAATTGCGCGATCCCGCCAGTGCCACTGCCACCGAGCGTGTCGCCGCCAAAGCCCGAGGCAGTGACGCTGACATTGTCGATTATGCGCACCAACCCGGTGTCGAGCGCCGTTACAAAGGCCGTTCCGCCGGTACCATTGCCGCCGAAATCGCCGTCAACGATAGCTGTTCCGCCGGCCGCGCCCCTGGCATTCAGGCTGGCGCCTGCATTTACCACGATACTGCCTGATGTTGCCGACGAAATTGCTGCGGTGCCGCCAAAGCCGTCGCCGCCTGCCGCGCCCTGTGACCCACGCCCGCCAAAGCCCTCGGCCGAGATAAAGACGTCACTGGCAACCGTTACCGACCCGCCGGAATTGGCAAACAATTGTGCAAGACCACCGGTGCCGACGCCATTGGTGCCGGACTGCGTCGACCCGCCCATGCCGGACACATCCAACAAGAGGCTGCTGGCAATGGCAATGCTGCCGCCGTTGGTCGCATAGACGTTTACACTGCCACCGGTGCCGTTGCCGCCAATTCCGACACCCTGGAAGTCATCATCGCCGCGGCCAACCGCCGTAGCGGTTACCGATTTGGCCAGCAATTTGCTGCCCGGCGCATCCGCGAACAGGTTCACCGTACCCGCCGCCCGGTCGAGCCCGACCCCGCTGAAGCCGCTGGCATCTGCCGACAGTGACAAGAAGCCGACGGCCGTGAACTGGTTGCCGCTCAAGGCGCCGGCGGAAACGGTGACGGCGCCGCGAAGATCGGCACCGCCGGCAAAATCGAGATTGCTGGCCAAGCCGAAGGCGGTGACATCACGGCTGGCGATCCCGAAGACGCCGCTGGTAAAGTTGCCGCCAACGATCTGGAGATCGGCCGGCGCCGCACTCGCCGGTGCATCGCTGAACGGGGCGCCGAACGGCGTCGCCACGACATCATGGCCGGCCGACAGCACGATGGCATTGCCCATCACATCAGCAGCGGCGGCGACGTCAAAGCCCAGGTTGCTGTTGGCGCCACCGCCGATGAACAACGACATCGCGTCGTTCTTGGGCACGGCGACGAGGTAGATGCGGTGGAAATCGCCCGACGCCGCAAGTCCGGTGGTGCTGCCGGTGTGCGAAAACGTGTTGCCACTTTCGGCGCCGATAGTGGTGGTGATGTCGAACAGCCCGGCATTGAGCGTCAGCGTGACGTCCTCGCCCGCGACATAGGCGGCCGAACCGTTGATGCCGACGCTGCCGGATTGGTCGATGCTGGGCGCCACCGCGATGACATAGCTGCCGCTGGTCAGCGCGTTGATCTGGGCACCGGTCTGGATGGTCACGCCGGCGGTGCTGCCGCTGGCGGCACGCAAGCTGAAATTATTGTTGTTGTTGGGGTTGAGGAAGGCGCCATTGCCCTGATCGACAGGATCATTGGCGGTCAACAACAGGCTGCCGACGTTGAAGCTGGCGGTGCTGCCAATGAGAAGGCCACCAGGCGCATAGAACCAGACCGCCAGATTGGGGTCGGATACGATATTGCCGTTCAGGCCGATAACCCGCGTCTGATCGGCCGCGATGATGCGGTTGAGGACGGTGGACGGCACGCCCGATACACCATTCACGAATGTGGCGGTGTTGCCGCCTGGCAGGAAATTGATCGGCCCGCCGCCGGTCGCGGTGTCGCTTGGCGTCCAGGTGATCGCCGTCTGCGGCGAGGTCACGGTGATGGTTTCGACACCCGGCGTCGAGCGCACGAAATTCGCCGAGCCAAAGGTGACCGACGGGTTGCCCGCGTTCGCATTAAAGGCCTGCGCCAGCAATGGCGCGGTCGCCAGCGGCTGGGCCAGCAGCACAGCGGCCAGCGCCGGCCGCGAGACGGAAGCGGCGAACCCGCGCAGGATCAAATTGTTGCGGCGCATCAGCGGGCCCTCCAGGGGACAAAGCGCGTCGTCAGTGACATCAATACGCGAACGTCGCCGCTGCGTACTGGCCCTGCATCGCGCAAGGGGATGGCGACCGACAGATCAAGCCGCGCCCGGTTGGACCAGCCAAGCCGCGCACCGGCGCCGATCGAGGTCACCTTCAGCGGATCCTGACCGGCCGGCGAATTCCGGTTCCACACCCAGGCTGTATCGACGAACGCATAGGGTTGCATGCCGATGTCCTGCTTGGGCAGAAGCGTAAACCGATCATAGCGTATTTCGGTGGCAAAGCCGACGCCGCTGTCACCGCTGAGGACGCCGGGATCATAACCGCGACCCACGGTATAATTGCCGGCCGAAAATTGTTCGAACGACAGCAGCGCCGATGACGAGATCTGGGCGCGCGGCGAGAACGCCACGCTGATCTTGCTGGCAATCCGCGCTTCGGCCTGTCCGGTGAAGCGCAGCACCGTGGCGGTTGGATTGCCGTCCACCAGCCCCGGCGGCACAAAACCCGCGCCGGCGCAGACGGCGACATTGGCGAGGCAATCGGGGCTGGCGCCGAAGATGCTCAGGCCCTGCCGCAATTCCAGCGTGCCTTGCAACCGCCAGCCGATCGTGCCGCCGGGGCCGACACCGCGCAGATCCAGTGCATCGGCGTCAAGCCGCGCATAGGCGACGCGCAGATGATCCTGCGACAACGGCAGCCCGGCAAAGCGGACGTTCTGATTGACATAGTCGAACCCGACCGCACTGCCCAACGTCAGGGCCTGCGACCGGATGATCGGATAGGTCGCCTCAAGATTGAAGAACAGCGACCGCGCCCGCACCGTCGTTATTGTCGGGCCCAGCGTCGGATGGGTCCAGGCATAGGTGAAATGTCCGCCCAGCCGCAGGCCCTGGCCACCGACCGCAAAATCATGGCCAAGCTGCAGAACCTGCTGCTCCTTGAAATCGGCGGTTGTGTAGAAGGAAGCAGTGGTGCGATCGCCAAGCCCGGTCAGGCCGTTGAACTGCGCCCGCAACTGCCCGCCAAACCGCCCCGTTTCGCGCGGCGCGTAATTCTGCAGGTTGAAATCCGCCTCGACAGGGGTGTAACGCACCGAAACTTCGCCGATCATTTCGCCCGGCACCGTGCCCGCCGGCTTCAGCGAAAGCCGCACATCAAGGCCGGGCAGATCGCGGGCCAGCAGCAGATAGCGTTCGGCATCGAGCCGGTTGAAGACCTGGCCGGTGGCGAGATGGTTCAGATAACGCGCCACTTGTGTTTCATCACGGCCGGCGTCGCCGCGAATGCGGACCGCGGTCAGCTTGGCAAACAACACCTCGAAACGCACATTGCCGCCTTCGATGCGCTGGGCCGGCACCTGCACGGCGGCAAGATAGCCCTGCCGGCGCAGGATCGTGGCAGCGGCATCGCGGATTTCGCAAACAATGGCGATCGGGCTTTCGACACCGACATAGGGGCGCCATGCCGGCGCGAGTACGGCGGCGGCAACCGGGCCAAGATTGTTGAATGTGGCATCGGTGAGCGTGATCTTGATGCTGGCATAGGTCGGATCGGCGAGCGCGCAGGGGCTGCGTTCGATATCGCCTTCAATCTGCAGGCGGCTGCGCGGCGGCGGCGGCGCTTCACGCCGCGACGGGTCGATTTCCTCACGGGTGGGCAGGCCGGTCTGGCCTACCTGGGCGCTTGCCACTACCGGCGCCCAGATTATAGCAAGCCCGGCAAGGGCGCGGAATATGCGCCCGGATTTGCCCCGAATCCGATCAAAAATGCTATTATCTTCAGTCACCGGTCGCCCCCCCCAGTCGCATAACGCTAGACCCTCATTACGCATATGTCACTGCACTTTAGGGACGGTTTTAGGACAAAATCGACAGATCGACGTGCCGCCAGACCGCCAGTGCCCGGCGCAATTGGCCCTGCACCATTATATGAGCAATTGCCCGGCGCAGCGTGCGGCGCTACCCGATATTCAAATCTGCTCGCGCCGGCAGCCTGGCAACAGGACTGCCATTTCCATCGGAGTTTCAGCATGTCGGCTTCGCCCAACGATCCCGCCCGGGAAGGTCGCCCCGCCATCGACCGGCTGCAAATCCGCCGCCCCGATGACTGGCACGTGCATCTGCGCGATGGTGCCATGCTGGCTGCTGTTGCCGGCCACACCGCGCGGCAGTTCGCTCGCGCCATCGTCATGCCCAATCTGAAGCCGCCGATCACCACCGCTGCCGCCGGTGCTGCCTATCGCGACCGCATTCGCGCCGCCGTCGGCCCAACGCATGATTTCACGCCCCTTATCACCTGTTACCTGACCGACAGCATCGACCCCGACGAGATCGCCCGCGGCTGGAAGGACGGCGTGTTTACCGCCGCAAAGCTGTATCCGGCCAATGCCACCACCAATTCGGCGCATGGCGTCACCGATGTGCGCCATATCGAACGCGCGCTGGAAACCATGCAGCGGCTGGGCATGCCGTTGCTTGTCCATGGCGAAGTCACCGATCCCGCGACAGATATCTTTGACCGCGAAGCCGTGTTCATCGATCGCACCCTCGCCGCGCTGGCGGCGTCCTTCCCCGGCCTGAAGATCGTTTTCGAACATATCACCACCGCCGAGGCCGTGGCCTTTGTCGAATCCGCCGGGGTGAACGTGGCTGCCACCATCACCCCGCACCATCTCGCCATCAACCGCAACGCCATGTTCGAAGGCGGCATTCGCCCGCATTTGTATTGCCTGCCCATCGTCAAGCGCGAGGTTCACCGCCAGGCGCTGCGCCGCGCCGCCACCAGCGGCAATCCGAAATTCTTCCTTGGCACCGATTCCGCCCCGCACGCCGTACATGACAAGGAAGCCGCCTGTGGCTGTGCCGGCATGTTCAACGCGCCCTTTGCCCTGGAAAGCTATGCCGCCACCTTCGAGGCGATGGACGCGCTTGATCGGCTGGAAGGCTTTGCCAGCGAATTCGGCCCGCGCTTTTACGGCCTGCCGCTTAATGAAGGCACGATCACGCTGGAGCGCCGGCCGGTGACGGTGCCCGATCGCATCCCCGCTGCCGGCACCGAAATCGTGCCGTTCCAGGCCGGCGAAACGCTGGGCTGGCGGTTCACCGGCGCTGCGGAAGCCTAATCCAGGTAGCGCCGCCCCCTGGCCGTCAGGTCATCGGCCAGATCATAGACCATCGGCTTGCCGGTGGGGATTTCCTCATGGACGATATCATCTTCGGAAATGCCGGAAAGATGCTTGACCAACGCGCGCAGCGAATTGCCGTGCGCGGCGATGATGACGCGCTTGCCTGCCTTTAGTTCAGGCACGATGGCGCTTTGCCAATAGGGCAGCACACGGTCGATGGTGTCCTTCAGGCTTTCGGCCGTCGGCACCTTGATCCCGGCATAGCGGCGATCACCCGACAGATCGAAGGCAGACCCGGCTTCCATCGGCGGTGGTGGTACATCGAAACTGCGGCGCCAGATCTTCACCTGTTCCTCACCGTGCTTCGCCGCCGTCTCGGCCTTGTCGAGCCCGGTCAGACCGCCATAGTGCCGCTCGTTGAGCTGCCAGTTCTTGGTCACCGGCAGCCACAGCCGGTCCATCGCCTCCAGCGCCAGGTTGAGTGTCTTGATGGCCCGCGTCTGGACGCTGGTGAAAGCGACATCGAAATCCAGCCCCGCCGCCGCCATCGCCGTGCCGGCGGCGCTGGCCTCGGCGATGCCCTTTTCGGTCAGATTGACGTCCCACCAGCCGGTGAAACGGTTTTCAAGGTTCCACGCCGATTGGCCGTGGCGCAGCAGGATGAGGGTTGGCATGGCGACTCCGGCGAAATCCAGTTCGCCGCACTTGCCATTCCCCCGCCCCGTTGGGCAAGCAGCGATCAGGGTTTTTTGAAACGATAGACGAACTGGTCGGTCTTGCCGCGGATCTCAGGGTCGAAAACCGGCTTGTCATGCTTGTCAGCGGGGTTGGCGAGGGCGCTCGATTCGCCATCGAAGACAAAGCCGGCCGCGGTCAATTCGGCCTTTACCACCGATGGCTCGATCCGGTGCAGGGTCTTGGTGACATCGGCCGGGCTGCCGGATGCCGCCGCATGATCGAGCACGACGAACACGCCGCCCGGCTTCAACGCCGCCAGCACGGATTTGTTGAGAGCGAGCAGGCCATCGGCATCCAGACTGTTGTGCAGATCATGATAGTTTTGCGACGTCCAGGCGACATCGAGCGAGCTCGCCGGCACGGCACCAAAGGTCGCAACCACGGTGACATTGCCATAGTTGTCGGCATTGCCCAGATCGGCGATCAGCTTGGTACCATCAGGGTTGCGCGCCTGTGATGCGGCCGGGATGACGGCGGTAACATGGCCCTTGGGGCCAACGGCTTCGGCAAAGACGCGCGTGAAATAGCCACCGCCGGGCAGGAAATCGGCGACCGCGCTGCCGGGTTTCACCATGGCGAACGCCACCATTTCGGCCGGCTTTCGCGCAGCATCGCGCGCCATGTCGTCGGCGGGGCGCACACCGGCAGCGACGGCGGGCATGGCAAGTGCGAGGAGCGGCGCTGCAAGCGCGGCGACGAACAAATGGGTACGCATCGGAAAATCTCCCTGGCTGGATGACGGGAAAGTCCCATGCCGGGCGGCCGTCGGCCAGCCTTTTCTTTCGTCGCCACCGGCCGCGCGCAAAAAAAAAGGGCCGGCAGTCGCCTGCCGGGCCAGTTGGTTTCCTTGGGGAGGAACCTCTTGAGATGCGGCCCTGTGCCGGGCCGGCATCAATTCTGTTGTTGCCTAGCTGTTGTAGGCACGCTCGCCATGCTCACCCAGATCAAGGCCTTCGCGCTCGACTTCGGGGGAAACGCGCAGGCCGGTCAGGGCCTTGGCGACGTAGATGGCGATCACCGTGCCGACAGCGGCCCAGATGATGGTGGTGCCAACGGCTTCGAACTGCACCATCAACTGATGGCCCATGTCGAAATCGGCAGGCCCCGGGCCACCCAGCGCCGGCGAATAGACGATGCCGGTGCCGATGGCGCCGACCATCCCGCCGATGCCGTGGATGCCAAAGGCGTCCAGCGAGTCATCATAGCCGAGCTTTGGCTTCAGATAGGCGACCGCTGCGTAGCAGACGAGCGCCGCAACCGCGCCGAGCACGATGGCACCGAACGGCCCGCTGTTGCCGGCGGCCGGGGTGACCGCGACCAGCCCTGCGATGATGCCGGAGGCCAGGCCCAGCGACGACGGCTTGTGACCGGCGATGCGTTCGGCAAGCATCCAGAACAGGGCAGCGGCGGCAGTTGCGACAAAGGTGTTGATCATCGCCAGCGCAGCCGAGCCATTGGCTTCCAGCGCCGAACCGGCGTTGAAGCCGAACCAGCCGACCCAGAGGAGCCCGGTGCCGACCATGGTCAGCGTCAGCGAGTGCGGGGCCATGGCTTCCTTGGGGAAACCGATGCGCTTGCCAAGGATCAGCGCCGCAACCAGCGCCGACACGCCGGCATTGATGTGCACCACGGTGCCGCCGGCGAAATCCAGCGCGCCCATATCGAAGAACAGGCCGCCAGCCGCCCAGACCATATGTGCCACCGGGAAATAGACGATCGTCAGCCAGACCAGCGTGAACACCATCACCGCCGAAAATTTGATGCGTTCGACGACCGAGCCGAGCACCAGCGAAACGGTGATCGCGGCAAAGGTCATCTGGAAGCAGATGAACACATATTCGGGAATGACGGCAGTGGTGAAGGTAGCGGCCGTCGAATCTGGCGTCACGCCAGCCAGGAACATCTTGCCGAAGCTGGAGATGAAAGGCTTCATCGCATCGGATGCATCGGGGCCAAAGGCCATCGAATAACCGTAGATCACCCAGATCAGCATCGCAAAGCAGGTTGCAGCGCCGATCTGCGTCATCGTCGACAGCATGTTCTTGGAGCGGGTAAGGCCGCCGTAGAACAGTTGCAGGCCCGGCAGGATCATCATCAGCACCAGCACGGTGGCGATCATCATGAAGGCCGTATCACCCTTGTCGGGCGTCGGCGTTGCAGCTTCCGCGACGGCAGGCGCTGCGGCTGCGACCGCCGGGGCTGCCGTTGCGACCGCATCGGCTGCGGCTGCGACTTCCTGCGCGAAAGCCGGCGCCGCTGCGAACAGCGCGACGAACGCGGCGCCTGCGCCCAGCGATTTAAGATTGAAGTTCATCAGTCCCCCTCCGGTCATGTCAGAGTGCGGTTTCATTGGTTTCACCGGTGCGGATGCGCACCGCCTGGGTTACGTCGGTCACGAAAATCTTGCCATCGCCGATCGAGCCGGTGTGTGCTGCCTGCTGGATCGTTTCGACGACCTTTGAAAGCTGGCCGTCTTCGACAACGACCTCGATCTTGATCTTCGGGACCATGTTGGTGGTGTATTCCGCGCCGCGATAGATTTCGGTCTGGCCCTTTTGCCGACCGAACCCTTTGACTTCGCTTACGGTCATGCCTTGCACGCCCGCACCCGACAGTGCCTCGCGCACTTCGTCGAGCTTGAATGGCTTGATAATGGCGATGACGAGTTTCATGGCCCCTCCCTGACGCGAAATGCCGCGTTGGTGTTTGCCATGCACGGATCGTGCCAAGTGCTGCGGCGCAGCATTACCGAGGTGTTACTGCCGCCAAGTTACGCGCGCCTTGCCCGATTCGAGTGCATGAACGCCACGATCGCGCAATTTTTGGGCAGCAAGCCACGGGTGATGCAGTTAGAAAAGTGCCTCTATAGCCGGCCAATTTTCGATGATCGATGCTTCGCCAAGCTCGATGAGCTCATGCGCCCGCGTGAAATTGCGCACATCGATATGGCCGATGGCCGGCGCGATCTCCAGATCGGGCGGATCGACCACCAGGCTTTGCCGCGCCAGATGCATCATCAGCAACGACAGCCCGGCGCGGCCAACCCGGAACGGCGTCACCAGTTTCTTGTCCCGCGGCATGCCGATTTCGGCGCGCCGCAGGTAATCGCCCTGCAGATTGACCGCCAGCACCGGCGCATCCGACAGCGCCCGCACCGCCCTCACCGGCACCGGCGCGACGACGCCGCCATCGATCAGGATCATGCCATTCTGCCGGACCGGCGGCAGCACGCCGGGAATGGCGATGGAAGCGCGCACCGCATCGACGATGAGCCCGCGCGTCAGCGAAACCTCTTCCCCGCTCAACAGATCGGCGGCGACCACCGCGGTCGGGATGAACAGATCCTCCAGATGGCCGTGCCCGAAATGCTGGCGCAACTGGCTGGTAATGGTGCGCCCGCCCAGCACCGAGCCGCGCCGCGGGTCGAAATCGATGAAGCGCATGACCTGCCGCGCGTTCACAGATCGCGCCAGTTCCTCCAGCACATTGACCCGGTGCGCGGCGAGGCACACCGCCGCCAGCGCGCCGATGGAGGTGCCGCTGACCGCCACTATCTCCACGCCGCGCGCATCGAGCGCGTGCAGCACGCCGATATGCGCCCAGCCAAGCCCCGCGCCGCCGCCAAGGGCCAGCGCCAGTTTCAAACGGTGTCGCCCGGCGCAGCCAATAATGCCCGCGCTGCGGCCTCGTCCTCATCCAGCACCATCAACCGCACCCCGGACAGGCCGCTGCCGATCAGCGAGGCGATGCCGGCGTCGAACAGGACCGCCTCGATGCCGCCGGCCTGCAAGCGCATCCGCATGATCTCGGCCTCGACCGGATCGAACAGGGTGGCAAGGGTGATCAGGCTCATCGGCTATTGCCAGCGTTGTGGTGAAGCCGCCACGCCAGCCAATAGACGGCGCCATTCAGCCCCAGCAGTACGGCGGCGCCGGCCAGTTGCATGACATGGGTAAGGCCGGGCGGATAGATCAACGGCATGATGTAATGATCGATGAAACCGCCGGCATAGCCAGCCTCGTCGGCGGCGGCGCGCAAGCGGTTTTCAACGGGGGTCAACGGGCAGATGCCGCCGACAAGCATGATCCCACCGGCCCAGGCCAGCGCCGGCAGGTGCAACCAGGCCATGGCGGCAAAGCGCAGCACCAGCAACGAGCCCAAAACCGCGAACAGGATGAAGGCAAAATGCGCCGCCACCACCAGGTTGGCCGCCGTCGCCGGGTCCATGCCGTTCAATCGTACGGCAACACGGTCGGCGGCCGGGTCGGCAGGCCATCGATGCTGCGGTCGCGCTCCGCATATTTGGCCAGCCGTTCGGCCGGCACATCCTGCGCGTGGAACTTGCGCAGGGTCTGGCGCTCGGCGTCCAGGGTCATCCTGGGTACGCCCCAGCCGCAGGATGTCTGCGCCGAATGCACGGCGATATCGAAAATCTGCCGCACGCCGCGCTCGATATTGAAATGCGCCGCCAGTGCCGCCCAATCACCATCCTGCGGCAGCACGGCGCGGCCATGGCCATAGATGCGATAGATCAGCGCCGGCTGGTCAAAGGCGCAGAACATGATGGTGATGCGGCCATCGGCGGCCAGATGCGCGTTGGTTTCGTTGCCGGACCCGCCGTAATCGAGATAGGCGACACGGCCCGGCGCCAGCACGCGGAACGCATCCATGCCCTTTGGCGACAGGTTGATGCGCGCTGCGTCCGCCGCCGTGGCGACGAAGAACACCGGCTGCCGTTCGACAAACGCCCGTTGTTCATCGGTGATCGCGTCGAAGAATTCCACTGCTCGCCTCCCTTGGCAGCCTCCCCTGGAAGCCTGTCCTGGCCGCCTCCCGTGCCAACCGCGCCTAGGCCGCAGTGCCGCCCACGGTCAGCCCGTCGATGAGCAGGGTCGGCTGGCCAACGCCCGCCGGCACGCTCTGGCCGCCCTTGCCACAAATCCCGACGCCTTCATCCAGCGCGAAATCATTGCCGATGGCCTTGACCCGCGTCAGCACATCGGGACCATTGCCGATTAGCGTTGCGCCCTTGATCGGCGCGCCGAGCCGGCCATTTTCGATGTGATAGGCCTCGGTGCAGGAAAACACGAACTTGCCGCTGGTGATATCGACCTGGCCGCCACCAAAGCTTTTGGCATAAATGCCGGATTTCACCGATCGCAGGATCTCGCCGGGGTCTTCGGTGCCGTTTTCCATGAAGGTGTTGGTCATCCGCGGCATCGGCGCATGGGCGAAACTTTCGCGGCGGCCATTGCCGGTCGGCGCCATGCCCATCAGCCGGGCGTTGAGCCGATCCTGCATATAGCCCTTCAGGATACCGTCCTCGATCAGCACGGTGCGTTCGGTCGGCGTGCCTTCATCATCGACCGTCAGCGAACCGCGGCGGTTGTCGATGCTGCCATCGTCCACCACCGTCACGCCCTTGGCCGCGACGCGTTCGCCGATGCGTCCCGAAAAGGCGCTGGTGCCCTTTCGGTTGAAATCACCCTCCAGCCCATGGCCGATGGCCTCGTGCAGCAGGATGCCCGGCCAGCCCGGCCCCAGGACGACGGTCATCTCGCCCGCCGGTGCCGCCACCGCATCAAGGTTGGTCAGCGCGTTGGCCAGCGCGATATCGATGGCGCCGTTCCAGTTTTCCTCGCCGATGACGCCATCATACAAATAACGCCCGCCCAGCCCGTGAAAGCCGGTTTCGCGGCGGCCGTCCTTTTCGGCGACGATCTGCACGTTCAACCGCACCAGCGGCCGCACGTCGCGCACCCGGTGGCCATCGGCACGGATGATCTCGACGACGCTCCAGCTGCCGAGCAGGCTGGCGGAAACCTGGACGACGCGCGGGTCGCGGGCGCGGGCGGCGGCGTCGATGGTCTGCATCAACGCCACCTTGTCTTCAAACCGCATCGCATCCAGCGGGTTGGCATCGATATAGCGGCGGGCATTGGTACGTTGCGGCGCCAGCGCCATGGTGCCACCATGGCCGTCGCGCACGACCCGGATGGTGTCGGCAGCGCGAGCAATGGCCGCGTCGCTCAATTCATTGGCATGGGCAAAGGCGGTCATTTCGCCAGCGACACCGCGCAGGCCAAAGCCCTTCTGCGTGTCGAAGGTCGCGGCCTTCAACCGGCCGTCGTCGAACGAAAAACTCTCCGACACGGCGTATTGCAGATAAAGCTCACCATCGTCGCAGCCGTTCAGCGCATCGGCGACGAGCCGTTCGGTGCGGCCGGGGTCAAGCCCGGTGTCGGCGTAAAAAATCGTGGCGGGATCAAGAATGGTCATGGCCATGATATAGGGCGACCTAACCGCGAGGGGAACCAGTGATGCGCGCGACATTTTCGATGGCCGCGATCGGCCATGTCGAAGGCGGGCGGGAACAGCCCGACGACGATAACTGGGGCGACAGCCACGCCGCTGTGGTTCTGGCGCCGCATATCCCCGCCGAGGCGCTGACCGGCCTTGACACGTTCAGCCATGCCGAGATCATTTTCGTGTTCGATCGCCTGCTGGGTAAAAAACCGGCCATGGCACGGCGGCCGCGCGACAATCCCGATTGGCCGGTGACCGGCATCTTTGCCCAGCCGGGCAGCAACCGTCCAAACCATATCGGCGTCACGCGCTGCCGGATCATCGGGGTTTCGGGCAACCGGCTGGACCTGGAGGGGCTGGACGCCATCCACGGCACGCCGGTGCTCGATATAAAGCCGGTGATCGCCGAATTCCTGCCGCGCGGCGCCCTGCACCAGCCCGATTGGGCGACGGCGCTGATGGCTGGCTATTGGTAAGCGCGACCTCGCTAGAAGGCGCAGGTCAGATGCCACACCTTGCCGGGGCGATCGAATTCGATGCGTGAACAGCTCGACAGCACGTCACGGCCGATCAGGATCCACGGCCCCCTGCCCCTGCTGCGCTTGGCGGTGACGGTGATCGTGTCGTCATCATCCTCGGTGGTGCTGGTGCCGGCCCTGGCCTGCGCATCGATCACCCTGGCCTGTGCTTCGGTCACCCGCGCACCGGGGCGGCGCAGCGGCAGGCCGAGCAATTCCGCGCCGGGCGTCGGGGTCAACCGCTCAACGGGTAGCGCCACGCCGGGAAACGGCTTCCAATAGCCGACTTCGCCGCCGCGCTTGACCAATCCGGCGGCCGCCAGCAAGGCCGCGGCCCGCGCGTTCATCACGGTATCCGCTGCGTTCAGCTCCAGCGCCACATCGACGTTTTCATCGCCGATCCGTGCTCGCATCATCGCCGATCCGCCATTCTTGCGCGTGATCGAGTACAGCTTTGCATTCGGCGCCTGCGGCCCAAGGTCGATAACGATGCGGTCGGCCTTCAGCACGCTGACCGGCAGCACGCCATCGGCATCGCCGGCAATCGGCTTGTCGACCCAGATCGCCGGCAGGCTGGATTTGGGCAGGCCGCGCGGCTCGATACTGTACAGATTGCCGCGAAACGTCGCTTCGCCGCCGGGGATCAGCGAATTTTTGAAGGTGCGCTTGCCGATCAGTGGAAAGGCGCGCAGTTCGGCCCTGGCCGCCGGGCCGCTGTTGAGGATCAGCACGCTGTCGAAACTGAGCGCCAGCCGAATATCGAGCTCGGCATTCTTGATCCGTACGGGGATATGCGGCTGACCACCCGGCGCAACGCTGACTGTAATGGATGCCGGATCGGCGGCGGAGGCAGCGGTTCCGATCAACGCCAGCAGTAACGCAAAGCCGGCGCCTGCAACCCGGCCGTGCCGCCTCACCGGGCGTCGGCCGGGCCGCCCGCCAGCACGAATCGGCGGTCGCAATAACCGCAATCGGCAAAGCCTTCCGGCCCGATCTGCAGCCAGACGCGCGGATGGCCATCGCCGCCGCGTTCATCGCCGTCGCAGAACACCCGCGCGGCGTCGCTGACGAAAATTTCGGGCGGCTGAAGCTTGTCCATATTGCCTCCCTACCAACGGGCCGTTGCCAAGTCACGCGGCCTTCTGCGCCGGTTGCGACAATGCGACACGCAGCATGTATCGAAATTGTCATCGCGCCGCCATGCGTTCGCAACACAAGTCCGGCACCGGCCATGCTGCGTTGCAACAACAGGGTCTTTTCATGCGCCAGAATCTTTTGACGTCCATCGCCATCATCGCCTTGGCGACTGCTTCACAGGCCAGCGGGCAGACCAGCAGCGCTGCGCTGGCGTTTGCCGAGCTTGCGGGCGCCGAGCTTGTCGGTGCCGAGCTTGTCGGTGCCGAGGAAATTGTCGTCACGGCGCAAAAGCGCGACGAAAAGATCGTCAACGTGCCGATCACCATCACCGCCTACAGCGGCAAGACCCTGCGCGACATCGGCGTTACCCAGTTCGATCAATTGTCGGCGTTTGTCCCCGGCCTCAACGTGCAGGAACAAAGCCCCAACAACCCCGGCTTCGTCATCCGCGGCATCACGTCGGACAGCGGATCGTCGCAAGGCTCGCCCGCCGTCACCGTCTATCTGAACGGCATCGATGTCAGCCGATCGCGCGGCTCCTATTTCGACCTGTACGATCTCGAGCGGGTCGAAGTGGTCAAGGGCCCGCAGGCCACATTGTTCGGCACCGCCGCCGCCATCGGCGCCGTCAGCGTCATCACGGCCAAGCCGCGTCCCGGCTTTTCGGGCGAATTGCGCGGCGCCTATGGCAATTACAACCAGGGTCGCACCGACGGCTTCGTCAACTATGGCAATGACGTCATCGCCGGCCGCATCGCCTTTTCCTACAAGCACCGTGACGGCGTGGTGCCCAACATCGCCGGCCGGCCCGGGTCACAGACCCCCAATGGCCCGTTGAAGAACGACCTGAACGGCCAGGGCCAATATGGCATCCGCGCGTCGCTGCGGTATACGCCGACACCGGATTTCAGCCTCGATCTCGTCGGCACCTATGACGGCCAGCGCGCCCCGGGCACCTCGTTCAAATCAGGCACCTTTGCGCCCACCGGCGGCACCACTTCGCCGTATACGTTTGCCGAAGTCGCCGGTTCGCCGGTGTCGCTGGCGGTACTCGGCGCCAGCCAGCCCGGCCTGAAGCGCAATGTCTATGACATCAACGCCACCGCCCGCTACGACATCGAAGGGCCGCTCAGCTTCACCTTCGTCACCGGCTATCGCAATTTCGATTCGAATGAAGTGTTCGACGCCGATGGCACCCAGGCCTGGTATCTGGAATTCGCCGAGGACGCGCGCGGCAAACAGTTCAGCGCCGAAGGCCGGGTCAATTACGACAGCGACACCATCCACGCTTTCGCCGGCATCAATTATTTCAAGGAATCCGGGTCGCAACGGGTGCCGTTTTCGACCGAGGAGGGCATTTATCTGCAGTGCGCGGCGCGGCTGATCCCTGGCCTGCCCTGCATCGACAGCGCTGGCGTGGTGACCGCAGCGCAGGCAACCGCCCTGCTGACCGGCGGCGCCGCAACCGTGTTGCCCTATAGTTCGGAATTCAAGAATTCGGCCAATCTGCGCAATGTCTCGGTGTTTGCGGACGTCACCTGGATCCCGACGCCGCGGCTTGAACTGACGCTGGGCGGCCGCTTGCTGTTCGAGGACCGCACCAGCGGCTTCTTCACCCGGGCGCCCAATTCGGTGATCAGCGGCGCGCCGTTGCTGCCGCAAGTCGATACACGTGGCCAGACTTACAGCGCCAATGGCAATAATTCGGCGTTCCTGCCGCGCGCCAATCTCCTGTTCCGCGCAACCGACCAGGTGAACCTGTATTTCACCTATTCAAAGGGTCGCCGTTCGCCTGTCGTGCAGCTTGGCGCGACCCGCATCGCCGGGCAGCCGGCACCGCTGCGCACCGATGTCGCTGCCGAAGACATCACCAATTACGAAGCCGGCATCAAGGGCGCCTTCGGCAATCTGACCGCCAGCATCGGCGGCTATTACATCAAATATCGCAATTTCCAGGTTACCATCGTCACGCCGGGCGCCCCGAACCGTACCGAAAGCGCCGGCAGCGCCACCAACTATGGCGTAGAGGCCGAATTCAACCTGCGTCTCGACAAGCGGATCAACCTGTTCGGCAACGCCAGCTGGATCAAGGCCAATGTCGATACCAACCCGCTTTACCCGGCGTTTTCGGGCGATCGCTTCCGTCTGCAGTCGGAATGGCAGGCAGCCGGCGGTGGCACGATCACCCAGCCGATCAATGACAAGGTCGAACTGTTCGCCACCCCGACCATTACCTATCGGTCGTCGCTGTTTTTCGAACTGCCCAACAATCCGGTCACCTCGCAGGGGCCGGTGACGCTGGTCAACCTGCGCGCCGGGCTGCAGGATCCGAAGGGCAAGTGGCAATTGCTGGGCTTTGCCAACAATCTCACCAACAAGCAGTATCTGCTCGATGCCGGCAACACGGGCGGCGCCTTCGGCATCCCCACCTTCATCCGCGGCTTGCCGCGGCTGTACGGGATTGAGGGCGTAGTGCGGTTCTGATCGAGCTTCTGATCGCGTTCTCGCCGGGCCGCATGGCAGCGCCGTGCGGCCCGGCGCCACTTGCCCAGCCCAAGCCGCCGGTCTATCGCCCATTGGCATGACCCAATCCGCCATCTCCATCCGTGGCCTTGAAAAAACCTATGCCGGCGGCAAGCAGGCGTTGAAGGGCATCGACCTCGAAATTCCGCGCGGCAGCATGTTCGGCTTGCTCGGCCCCAACGGCGCCGGCAAATCGACGCTGATCAATATCCTCGCCGGGCTGGTCAACAAGACCGGCGGCACCGCCAGCATCTGGGGCTTTGATATCGACGCGCACCCGCGCAATGCCAAGCGCAGCATCGGCATCGTGCCGCAGGAACTGGTGTTCGACGCGTTTTTCACGCCGTTCGAAACGCTGGAACTGCAGGCCGGGCTGTTCGGCGTGAAAAAGGCCGATCGGCGCAGCATGGAGTTGCTGAAGGCGGTGCACCTCGATGACAAGGCGCATGTCTATTCGCGCACGCTGTCGGGCGGGATGAAGCGGCGGCTGCTGGTCGCCAAGGCGCTGGTCCACAACCCGGCCGTGCTGGTGCTCGATGAGCCGACCGCCGGGGTCGATATCGAATTGCGCGCGCAATTGTGGGATTATGTCCGCACGCTGCACGCCGAAGGCACCACGATTGTGCTGACCACCCATTATCTTGAGGAAGCCGAGGCGCTGTGCGACCGCATCGCCATCGTCAACCAGGGCCAGATCGTCGCCAATGACCTGACCTCCACCTTGCTCGCCACCGCTGGCGACAAGAAACTGATCGTCACCGTCGACCGGGATCTGACCGAAGTACCGGCCGGGCTTGAGGCGCGCACCGAATTGCGCGGCGACCGGATTTTGACGCTGACCTATGACAAGCGCAGCCGCAACGCCGGGCAGGTGCTGGAAGCAGTCGCAGCCGCCGGGCTGGGCATCGTCGATGTATCGACACAGGAAGCCGATCTGGAAGACGTGTTCCTGGAACTGACCCGTGCGTAAGCGGGCGCTGCTGGAGCGGGCGCCGCTCGCCAAAAGGCCTTAGCCATGGCCAGACACCCGCCATCCGAGGCGCGCATGCATGACGTCGTCATCATCGGTTCCGGCGCCGCCGGGCTGACGGCGGCGCTAACCCTGGCCGAACATTGCAAGGTCGTGGTCCTCGCCAAGGGCGACGTCGCCGATGGCTCGACCGCCTGGGCGCAGGGCGGCATCGCCGCCGTGCTGGAACCCGGTGACACGTTCGAAAGCCACATCGAGGACACGATGGTCGCCGGTGCCGGGCTGAATCACCGCGCCACCGTCGAATTCGTGGTGGAGAACGCCGCCGCCGCCATCGATCGGCTGGCGGCGCTCGGCGTGCCGTTCAACCCCGGCGAAACCCTGTCCGAACGCTGGCACCTGACCCGAGAGGGCGGCCACAGCCACCGCCGCATCGTCCATGTCGATGATGCGACCGGCTGGGCCGTGCAACAGGCCCTGCTGAAAGCCGCGGTTGCCAGCCCCAACATCACGCTGGTGCCCGGCATGGTGGCGCTGGACCTGATCACCGAACGCCATGTCGAAGGCGAACGCTTTGCGGCGCGCGGCTGCCACGGCGTCTATGCCTTCAACACCGTCACCCGCCATGTCGAACGCTTCGTCGGCAAGGCGGTGGTGCTGGCGACCGGCGGCGCTTCGCGCGTCTATCAATATTCGACCAACCCCGATGGCTCCACGGGCGACGGCATCGCCATGGCCTGGCGCGCTGGCTGCCGCGTGTCGAACATGGAATTCAACCAGTTCCATCCGACCTGCTTGTACCATCCGCAAGTCAAGAATTTCCTCATCACCGAGGCGTGCCGGGGCGAAGGCGGCCATCTGAAACTGCCAGACGGCACCCGCTTCATGGACCGCTACGACGATCGGCTCGAACTCGCCCCGCGCGATGTCGTCGCCCGCGCCATCGATGCCGAAATGAAGCGGCTGGCGCTGCCCAATGTGCTGCTCGACATCTCGCATCTGGGCGCCGATTTCGTGCGTCACCATTTCCCGACCATCCATGCACGGCTGCTCGAACTGGGCATCGATTGCACCATCGAGCCGATCCCGGTGGTGCCGGCGGCGCATTATTCCTGCGGCGGCGTCATGGTCGATCTGGCCGGTCGCACCGATCTTGGCGGCCTGTGGGCGGCAGGCGAAGTGACGCAATCGGGCCTGCACGGGGCCAACCGGCTGGCCTCCAATTCCATCCTCGAATGCCTGGTGTTCGGCCAGGCGGTTGCGGATGACATCATCGCAAGCCGGGACGCCGACGCGCCATTGCCGGCGGTCAAGGCCTGGGATGAAAGCCGCGTCACCGACTCCGATGAAGAAATCGTCGTCGCCCATAATTGGGACGAATTGCGGCGTTTCATGTGGGACTATGTCGGCATCGTGCGCACCGACAAAAGGCTGGAACGCGCCGCGCACCGGGTCAAGCTGCTGCGCAAGGAGGTCGCCGATTATTACGGCAATTTCCGCGTTACGCCCGATCTGATCGAGTTGCGCAATCTTGTCACCGTTGCCGACCTCATCGTCCGTTCGGCCCGCGCCCGCAAGGAAAGCCGCGGGCTTCATTACACCACCGACTATCCAAAACTCGCGGCGGTGGCGCGCGACACGGTGCTCGATCCGGTCGCGGCCCGGAACTGACCGGTCCACCCGTGCGACGCAACGTCGTCGCAACATGACGGCATTGCAACAATCACTATCAAAAGAGTGTAATTTGCGGCTCAGCAAATAGGCATTCTGCCTGCCTAATTTTTGCCGAAATCGTTTCGATCGGTTAACCAAAAAGTTCTTGTTAGATTCCTGATAGTTCGATAAATCGGCTCAGGGGCAATCTGAACATGTTTAAAGTTATTAAGGCTTTTTTAGGCAATCGCCGCGGCTCAGTCGCGACTGTCTTCCTGTTGTCACTGCCGATCCTGATCGGCACCAGCGGACTCGCGATCGAATATGGCAACGCGCTCGTGGTGCGCACGGTCAACCAACGTGTGGCCGATGCCGCCGCCTATGCCGGCGCGCTGGCGCTGAACAGCACGGGCAGCGAAAGCGTCATGGAATCGGCGGCAGAGCGTATCGCGACGCTCAATAATCTGGGTGGCGCGTCTGTCGTTGCAACCAAGGTCGCGTCGCCATCGGATTCGACGCGCCAGGCTGTCCAAGTCTCCATCGCGCAGCCGGTGACACTGGTGCTGACCAAATTCTTTACGGGCAAGGGCACACAGAATGTCTCGGTCGTGGCGACGGCGGAACTGATCAGCCAGGCTGCGAACTGCATCGTTGCCTTGGACGGCGGCAGCACCGGGATCGAGGTATCCGGCGGCGCCAATATCAAGGCCAATAACTGCGGCGTCGCCTCGGAAGCCCAGTTGAAGGTCGCCAATTGCGGCGCCTATATCCAGACCAACAGCGCCACTTACAACACGACGACGTCGCTGCCGAGCAATTGCGGCGGCAACTTTGTGTTGCGCAAGGCAGATGGCGTTTCGCAACAGGCCGCTGTGAAACGGCCGGTCACCGATCCCTATGGCGGCACCGAACCGGTCACCACGGCAACCGCCCGCTTGTCGACGGTTTCGTCGATGTCCGCACCATCCAACCCGACCTTTTCCTTCCCCAGCGGCGGCACGACGGTCAATTTCCAGGGCGGCTATTCGCAATCGGCGATCAACGCGGTGAATGCCGCTGCGCAGGCCAATGGCTGCACGGCGGCGTGGACAGGCTCCAACAGCAACTGGTCTTACCAGTGTCCGTCGGGCTCCAACACGGTAATGAAGATCGGCACGATCTGCGGCGGCTGCACCCTGTCGCTCAACACCAACGCCAGCGCGTCCACTGTATTGACGATCAACAGCTCGATCAGCGCCGCCAGCACCATGACCTTTGGCTATGGCACCATCAACATCGGCGGCAACTACACCGGCGGCTATGGCGGCACGGTGGTGCTCGGATCGGCGCTTAACATATCGGGCTTTTTCAACGGCGGCAGCAGCGGCACCATCACGCTCGCCGATGGCACCTACAATATCGGCCAGGGCATATACCTGACCGGCAGCAGCACGGTGACCTTTGGCAAAGGCACCTTCACCATCGGCAAGGGCAATATTTCCTGCAGCGGCGGCTTTTACAGCATCTGTGCCACATCATCGGGCACGACGACCTTTGGCGGCCCGTCCACCTTCATCCTGCCGGGCGGTATCCGCACTGGCGGCGGCGCGACTCTCAATCTCGGGTCGGGCAACGGCAACAGCTACATGATCGGCACCAGTTCCGACGGCTATGCCTTCCGCGGTGACGGCGGCGCCAAGACCGCCATGTTCGACGCCACCGGCTCTGGCAATGTCTATCAGTTCGGCGGCCATGTTAACCTGACCGGCGGCGGCAGCTGCCTGATCGTCGGGGCTGCGTCCCAACATGACATCAAGGGCAATCTGTGGGGCACAGGCGCCATGAAGCTGGGCGCCGGCATCTACACGGTTACCGGGTCCGTCAATTTCGGCGGCAGCGGTGGCGGCGATTCAAGCTGTGGTGGCTCGACCATCGGCATCTATGCCGACCAGGTAACGTTCGTGGTCGGCGCATCGGCCGGCAGCCTCGCCACGTCGGGTGTTTGTGCCAACCAGGCCTTCTGCCTGGCGGCTGGCTATGGCCATGTCACCATCAACGCTCCGGCCGGCGGTGCAACCCCCGGCTTTGCGCTCATCGGGCCACAGTCCGCCAGCAACACCGCCGGCGCGACCTTTACCTCCGGCGCTTCGAACACGGTGATCACCGGGGTATTCTACAACCCCAATGGCGCCGTAAACCTTGCGGGCGGCGCCGGCCTTGGCAGCGCCAGCGGGTGTCTTGAACTCTACGGCAAATCAGTCAGCGTTTCGGCCGGCGCCGTGCTTGGCAGCAGTTGCCAATCGAGCGGCGGCGCCGTCACCTACAAGGTGCGGTTGGTACAATGATCGACCACCAGATCCACGCCATTTTGCGGCAGGTCGGGTGCCTGCGTCGTGCCCGGCAGGGTGTCGCGGCGGTCGAGTTCATAATGCTCGCGCCGGTCCTGTTCGTGATGATTCTCGCCGTCGTTGATCTGGGCAACGTGCTTTATGCGAAATTCCGCCTGACCGACGGCGTCGCTGCGGCCTCTACCTATGCGCTGACCAAGGCCGCCGATATCAGCACCAGCAGCGCGCATGACGTGGCCCAGGCGGCGGCAACGCTGGCCGGCAACAGCAACGGTCCGGGCTGGGCCAGGGCGACCGTCGTCGTCAATAACGGCCCCATCGGCACCAGCAGCGGCGACGGTGCCAGCGCCACGAACACCAACCCATCGACCACCAACGGGCTTTGCTATTGCCCCACATCGAGGACGGATTTCGGCAGCAGCAAGATCTGCGGCATCGCCTGTGGCAGCGGCGGCACCGCTGGCCGCTATGTCATCGTCACCGCCAGGCGCAGCTACTCGCCGGTCTTCTCAAGCTATGGCGTGGTTGGCCCCGATGGCTTCATCACAATCTCGCAAATGGTGCAGACAGAATGATGCGATCGATCACACGCCAGATCCGCGGGCTGTTCAAGGCGCGCAGCGGGGCCAGCGCCATGGAGTTCGCCGTGCTCGCGACCCCGATGGTGCTGCTGTTGTTCGGCGTGCTCGAAATCGGTCGCTTGCAATGGACGCGCAACGCCGTTGAAGAAGTGGCTGCGGCCGGTGCTCGCTGCGTCGGGCTTGCGTCCGTTTCATGTTCCGACAATGGCTCGCCGCGGGCCTATAACAGTTCCAAGACACTGTCTTACATGACAAACGAAGCGATGAGCTGGAGCGTCAATGTCGCCAACGCCGATATTGTCGTTTCGACAGCGGCAACATGCCAGGGCCTTTCCAACTTCACCCAGGTGACGGTCAGCCACCGGTTCCGCTCCGGCCTTCTCGCGATTGCCGGCCTGTCGGACTATCCGATTGCAAGCGTCGCCTGCTACCCCAACCAAGGCTGATCGCCCGGCAGCAGGCCGATCACCCCATCAAATCGCGCACGTCCGTCAATCGGCCGGTCACCGCCGCCGCCGCCGCCATCGCAGGCGACACAAGGTGGGTACGCGCGCCAACGCCCTGTCGCCCGACGAAGTTGCGGTTGCTCGTCGAAGCGCAACGCTCGCCCGCCGGCACCTGATCGGGGTTCATGCCCAGGCACATCGAACAACCCGGCTCGCGCCAGTCGAACCCGGCCTCGATAAAGATGCGGTCCAGCCCTTCCGCTTCAGCCTGGCGCTTGACCAGCCCCGAACCGGGCACAACCAGCGCCTGCTTGACGCCAGCCGCCACGTGGCGCCCCTTGGCCACAGCCGCCGCAACGCGCAAATCCTCGATGCGGCTGTTGGTGCAACTGCCGATGAAGATATTCTCCACCACCACATCCTGCATCCGCGTGCCGGGTGTCAGCCCCATATAGTCAAGACTCTTCGCCGCCGCGGCGCGCTTGCCGGGGTCGGCAAAACTGTCGGGCGACGGCACGACATCGCCGATGGCGACGACATCTTCGGGGCTGGTGCCCCAGGTCACCAGCGGCTGGATGCTGCCGCCGTCGATGACCACGACGCTGTCATAGGTCGCGCCCGCATCGGTCGGCAGGGTCCGCCACCAGGCCAGCGCCGCTTCCAGATCGGCGCCCTTTGGCGCGCGCGGCCGGCCGGTGACATAGTCGAATGTCTTTTGATCCGGCGCCACCAATCCCGCGCGGGCGCCCGCCTCGATGGCCATGTTGCACACGGTCATGCGGCCTTCCATGCTCAGGTCGCGGATTACATCGCCGGTATATTCGATCACATAGCCGGTGCCACCGCCCGTGCCGAGCCGGCCGATCACCGCCATCGCCACATCCTTGGCCGAAATCGAAAAGCCGAGCTTGCCGGTCACCCGAACTTCCATGGCCTTTGACTGGCGCAGCAGCAGCGTCTGCGTGGCGAAAACATGCTCCACCTCCGACGTGCCGATGCCGAACGCCAGCGCGCCAAAGGCCCCGTGGGTCGCGGTATGGCTGTCGCCGCACACCATCGTCACGCCCGGCAGGGTAAAGCCTTGTTCCGGCCCGATGACATGGACAATGCCCTGTTCGGGCGCATCGATGGCGAACATTTCGACGCCAAAATCGACGCAATTCTGCGTCAACGCCTCCAACTGCGCCTTCGACATCGGGTCGAGAATCGGCAAGGCGCGGCTCGTCGTCGGCACATTATGGTCGGGCACCGCCAGCGTCAGGTCCGGCCGCCGCAGCTTGCGCCCGGCCATGCGCAGGCTTTCGAACGCCTGCGGCGTCGTCACTTCATGGATCAGGTGCCGGTCGATGAAGATCAGCGCGGTGCCGTCATCAAGTTTGCTGACGACATGGTCGTCCCAGATTTTGGCGTAAAGCGTGCGGGGCTGGCTCATGCCCGCCTGTTGCCGCGATTCGCTGCGAAAATCCAGCTTTCAACGCGCCAGTTGCTGCAGCCATGAAGCAAAGCCCAGCCAGGCGGCGCTGGTGCTGATCGGCACCACCAGCAATTGTTCCGCCACCAACAGGGGCACACCCAGCCGATAGGCCCAGTGCACATGGCCGATCGTCCGCTTGTCGTGCACCATCGCCACGACCAACAGCAGATCGACGGCGATGCCTGCCGGAATGGTGACAAAGGCGCCCGGTGGCGGCGCCCCCGCCGCGCCTGCCGGTGCCAGCAGCGTCAGGAACACCCGGCCCATCGCGGCCTGCAACATCGATACCATCATCACCAGCATGAATCGGCGGTGCACCTCTGGGCGACCGATATTGGCAATGGCAGTGGAAAAAAAGCCGATCATGACCAGCAGCCCGATCAAAGGCACCGCCACGAACTGCCGCGCCAGTTCACCCTCCGCCGGGCCCAGCCGTTCCGCGACCCAGATCTCGTTGATCGCCACCAGCGGCACCGAAAGTACCATGGTGCCGAACAAGGCGATGCCGAACAGGCCGAATTTACGGTGGTCCGGCGTGCGACCGGCGGCGACCAGTGCGCTTTGCGTGAAGAACAGCAGCGTCCAGCTGAAAAACAGCGCGCCATGCAGGTGCATCACCGGCTGGCCGCCAAAATTGCCGGCAGCAATCCGGCCCCAATAGGTCGGGAAAAAACCGCCAAAGGCGATCAATACGACCGCCGTAGCCATGTAAAGATGGAACCGCGAGCGCGGGGGCGCCGATGCAAGGGTGGAAATCGTTGCCATTCGACCAACACCCCGGTTAACCCACGGCATTAACAATACCGCAACCAGTGCCTTTGGGAAAGCGGCGCGCTATCTGGCCGCCAGCGCGTCGATCGCAGCCAACACCGCCTCCAGCGGTGGCCGTGTCTTGTAACCCTGTTCCGCCAGCTTGGCGCGGATGGTGCCATCGGGCGACAGTATGAAAATGCCCGGCATCGGCACGCCATAGGCGATCGAATCGGGCTTGTACTGCGGATCGCGCAGCACCCAGGCATCGATGGTGGTCGATCCCTTGTCCGACAACAGCGTGTAATTGATATCCCGCTTTGCCGTGAAATCGGCCAGCACCGCCGGGTCATCATAGCTGATCGCCGCCAACCGATAGCCGCGCGTCGCCAGCGCTTCGGGTGCCGCCTTCATCGACAGCAACTGCGCCTGGCAATAGGGGCACCATTTCGCCGAACGGAAGAACATCAGCACGACGCCCTTTTTGCCGGCCAGCGCCTTTACCGTCTGCGGTTTTCCGGCGGCATCGGTGGCGTGCAACGCCGGCGCCTTGCTGCCCACCGCCGGGCCGATATCGAAATTGGCGGCCATAGCGCCGCCCCCGGCAACCAGCACAATCGCGGCGGCAAGCATCGGTATCGGTCGGATCATAATCATTCCCCTCGCGCCGTCATTCGCCGCACGACGGCAAAAGGTTACTCGTCGTCCAGCAACGGCAATTGCACCGCGGCCCCCGCCGGCGGCGACAGCCCCAAATGCTTCCAGGCACCGGCGTTGAGCATCCGGCCGCGCGCCGTCCGCGCTACCAGCCCCTGCTGGATCAGGAACGGCTCCACCACTTCCTCCAGCGTGTCGCGGGCTTCCGACAGGCCGGCGGCCAGCGTTTCCACCCCCACCGGGCCACCGCGATAGATATCGGCGATCATCATCAGATAGCGCCGGTCCATCGCATCCAGCCCGAGATTATCGACCTCCAGCCGGTTCAGCGCCCGGTCGGCGGCCTTTTGATCCACCGTCTTGTTGCCGGCGGCCGACGCAAAATCCCGCACCCGGCGCAACAACCGCCCGGCGATGCGCGGCGTGCCCCGCGCCCGCGCCGCAATCTCCCGCGCGCCATCGGGCGTCAGATCGAGTTGCAACAGCACCGCCGCCCGCGTCACCACCTTTTCCAGCTCATCGACGCTATAGAAGACCAGCCGCAGCGGGATACCGAAGCGGTCGCGCAGCGGCGTCGTCAGCAGCCCGGCGCGCGTCGTTGCCCCCACCAGCGTGAAATGCGGCAAGTCGATCCGCACCGATCGCGCGCTCGGCCCCTCGCCGATCATCAGGTCGAGCACCCGATCCTCCATCGCCGGATAGAGGATTTCCTCCACCGCCGGGGACAGCCGGTGGATTTCGTCGATGAACAGCACGTCGTGGTTATCAAGGTTGGTCAGCAGCGCCGCCAGATCGCCCGCCTTGGCAATAACCGGCCCGGAGGTTGCACGAAACCCCACCCCCAGTTCGCGCGCCACAATCTGCGCCAGCGTCGTCTTGCCCAGCCCCGGTGGTCCGTGCAGCAGCACATGGTCGAGCGGCTCGCCCCGCGCCCGCGCCGCCGCGACAAACACCGCCAGATTGGAGCGCAGCGCCTCCTGCCCGATGAATTCGGCCAGCGTCTTGGGCCGCAGTGCCGCGTCGATATCGTCGGGCTTGCGGATCGGATCGAGCGGGCTGTCGGTCATCGCGCGCTCTTCTTCAAGGCAACGCGGATCAAATCACCCACCGCGGCGCCATCGCCCAGTTCGGCCTGCGCTTCCGCCACCGCACGGCTGGCGTCCATCGGCCGAAAGCCAAGCCCGGCCAGCGCCGACAGCGCGTCGGCAACCGCGCCGCTGCCAGCGCTGCCCACCGGCAGGGGTGCGGCGCTGCCCAGCGCGACGGCGCCGAACTTGCCCTTCAATTCATTGGCGATACGCGCCGCCAGCTTTGGCCCGACGCCATTTGCCCGCGTGATGCTGGCCGTATCCGCCGCGGCAATGGCGTGCGCCAGTTCATCCGGCCCCAGCACCGACAGGATCGCCAACGCCACCCGGCCGCCGACACCCTGGACGCTGGTCAACAGCCGGAAGGAATCGCGCTCGGCAATCGACAGGAATCCAAACAGCTGGATCGCATCCTCGCGCACCTGGGTTTCGATGTGCAGCACGGCAGCGCTGCCCAATGGCCCCAGCGCACCGAGGGTCTTTGACGAAGCGCTGACCAGATAGCCGACGCCACCGACATCGATGACACAGGATTCGGCGCTCGTGGAATCGAGCAAGCCCTTCAACCGCGCGATCATGCCGCCCCCTGCAATCGCCGCTGCGATGCCGACAGATGCGCATGGGTAATCGCCACCGCCAGCGCATCGGCCGCGTCCGCACCCGTCACTTTCGTACCCGGCAGCAACCGTTCCACCATCGCATGCACCTGCGCCTTGTCGGCCGAACCCACCCCGACAATGGCCTTTTTGACCAGCCGCGTCGCATATTCCGCCACCGGCAACCCGCCGCGCGCCGCCGCCAGCATGACAACGCCGCGCGCCTGCCCCAGCTTCAACGTCGATTGCGGATTGGAATTGACGAACACTTCCTCGACAGCCGCCGACCCACATCCATGCGCCGCGATGATCGCCGCCAGCCCTTCATAAAGCACCAGCAACCGGTCGGCCAAGGGATCGCCGGTCTTGGTCTTCACCGTACCATGCGCGACATGGCGCAGCCGGTTGCCCTCGGCGATGATGACCCCCCAGCCGGTCGCCGCAAGGCCGGGATCAAGGCCGAGCACGATCATTGCGGCGGCGCTTCCACGTCCGTTCTGGTCAGCGTGACAAAGCTTTCGCTGCGCAGCTTCCAGCCATCGTGCGTCGGCACCCACACCGCCAGATACTCGCCGCCCAGCCGCAATTCGCCGCCGTCGCGCTTGCTGCGGCCAACCCAGTTGCCGCTTTCCATGGCGCGCTCGCCATCATCGGCGATGGTGATGGTCTGCGGGCTGCGGACAAATGAGATAAACGCCGGATTGCGGAACGAGGCGGCGAAATAGCCGACCATGGCAGCGGCCCCCCTGATGACCTTGCCGTCACTGCCGGCGATGCCCGTGTAATCATCGACCAGAACGGCGCGAATGGCTGGCGCATCATGACCGATAATGGCAGCGTTATAGCGCAGTCGAGCCGACCGGATAGCGGCGGCATCATCCCCGGCAGGCGCAGCAAGACCCGGCATGGCAACCCCCAGCATAGTCGCCGCCAGCACGCCCAGTGCCAGCGCCGGTTTCACAAATTTGCCAACACGTCCTCGGGCACGTCGTAATTGCCCCAGACGGTCTGCACATCATCATCGTCTTCCAGCGCGTCGATCAGCTTGAGCAATTGCCCGGCATCGGCCTCGCCAACGGTCACCATGGTGCCCGGCCGCCACGCCAGCTTGGTGCTTTCGGCCTCGCCCAGCACCGCTTCCAGCGCCTTGGCGACTTCGTGCATGCCATCGATGGCGGTCCATATTTCATGGCCGTCCTCGCTCGATTGCACATCCTCGGCGCCGGCTTCCAGCGCCGCTTCGAACAGCTTGTCAGGGCTGCCGGCGCCGGCGGGATAGGTGATCAGCCCCATCCGTTCAAAGCCATGGCTGACTGCGCCCGATGCCGCGACATTCCCGCCATTCTTGGTGATGGCGGTGCGCACATTGGTGGCGGTGCGGTTGCGGTTGTCGGTCAGCGATTCGATGATCAGCCCGACGCCGCCGGGGCCAAAGGCCTCATAGCGAATTTCCTCGTAATTTTCGCCGTCGGTGCCCGATGCCTTGCTGATGGCGCGCTCGATATTGTCCTTGGGCATGCCGCCCTGCCGCGCCGAAACCACCGCAGCGCGCAGCCGGGCATTCATCGCCGGATCCGGCATGCCGGACTTTGCCGCAACGGTGATTTCACGCGACAGC
>JBBQPR010000010.1:0-49733 GCA_038217075.1 Sphingomonadales bacterium | reverse complement strand
TGACAGGTGAATGTTCGTCGCCTGCGCGATGAACAGCGCCGCCAGCGTCATATAGATGTTGGTGCCATCCAGGTTGAACGAATAACCGGTGGGCACCACCAGCCCGACGATGGGCTTGGGGCACCCGGCTGCCTCCAGCTTTTCCATCAGGCTGGGCAGCGCGGTTTCGGACGATGATGTGCCCAGCACCAAAAGCAGTTCCGCCTTCAGATAGCGCAGCAGCGTGATGATCGAAAAACCCGCCAGCCGCGCCACGATCCCCAGCACACCGAGCACGAAAATCGCTGCGGTCAGGTAGAATGTCGCCACCAGCGCCGCCAGATTGGCGATGGAGCCGATGCCATATTTGCCGATGGTAAAGGCAAACGCCCCGAACGCGCCGATGGGCGCCGCGCGCATGAAGATCGCCACCAGCCGGAAAAACCCCGCTGCCGTCGCCTCCAGCAACCCCACCAGCGGTGCCGCCGGCGCCCCCGCCAGCGCCAGCGCGATGCCGAAACTGATCGCAAAGAACAGCACCTGCAACAGATTGCCATCAACGAACGCCCCCGCGATGGTTTCGGGAATGATGCCGAGCAGAAAGCCGCTGACGCTGGAATCATGCGCCTTGGCGGCGTAATCGCTCACCGCCCCGGCATCGAGGCTGGCGGGATCGATATTCAGCCCCGCCCCCGGCTGCACGACATTGGCAACAACCATGCCGACGACCAGCGCCAGCGTCGAAAACACCAGGAAATAGCCGAACGCCTTGGCCGCAACGCGCCCGACACCGCCCAGATCCTTCATGCCGGTAATGCCGGTGGTGATGGTCAGGAACACCACCGGCGCGATCACCATCTTGACCAGCTTGATGAAACCATCGCCCAGCGGCTTCAACGCCACGCCGGTATCGGGCGCGAAATGCCCGATCAAGCCGCCCGCAAGGATGGCGACGAGCACCTGCACATACAGCTGCGCATACAGCGGCCGGCGCCCGCCCGGCGCCGGGTTCGGCACCGCTGCCGGTATTGAAATCGCGATGGCGCTGCCTCCCCTGTTCCGCCCCGCGCCTGCGGGTGTTGCGCCACGATATGCACCACCGCCGTGCGCGCAACGAAATTCAATGGCCTCTCGTTACAGCCCAGCGCAACCCCAGCCCCTGTCCGGTTCACAAGCATGAACAGATGCTGCATCTGCCGTTCATCATGCCGACACCCGCAGGCGCGCAAAAAGGCAGCACTCTCGAAAGGTTTTGCGCCGTGAAGACCAATTTGAAACCCCGCCACCTGCTGTCGCTTTCGGTGCTGCTGCTCGCCAGCGGCTGCGCCTATGATTACGCCAGCGGCCAGGCGCCCAATTACCCGTCCGATTATGATGCCGGTCTGGGCAGCGGCGAATATGTCCAGCCGGGCGATCTGTTCGGCGGCCAGGATGTCGCTTCGATCGACGTGTTCCTCGAACCCTTGTCCGACTATGGCCGCTGGGTAGACAGCAAATACGGCCGCGCTTTCCAGCCGCAGGCCGGGCAGGATTACCGCCCCTATGTCAACGGGCACTGGGGCGAGGACCGCTTGTGGATCAGCGAAGATCCCTGGGGCTGGGCCACCGATCACTATGGCCGCTGGGGCTTTGACGATGATTTCGGCTGGGTCTGGGTGCCCGGCACGCAATGGGCGCCGTCGTGGGTCGCCTGGCGCGAGGATGATGGTCAGGACGTGGTCGGCTGGGCGCCGATCCCGCCGGGCGTCAACTATTCGATCGGCGTCGGCTTCGGCTCGGGCTTCTACTATGATGATTTCAACAGCTGGTACGCGCCAAGCTGGGTATGGGTGCCGCGCACCAATATCTACCAGCGCGGCTTCGGCGGCCGCGTGTTGCCGTGGAACTATGGCCGCAATTACTGGCGCGGCAGCCAGTGGAACTACAACAGCGGCTGGAACGGCCGCCCCGGCTACAACCGCCCCGGCGGCTGGGCGCCGCGCAATGGCGGGCAATATCGCGGCAACAACCAATATGGCCGGCCGGGGTATCAGCAGCCAGGGCAACGCCCCGATGTTCGGCGCCCGGATGGCCAGCGCCCGGATGGCCAGCGCCCGGACGGCCAGCGTCCCGGTTATCGCCAGCCAGATGGGCGCCAGCCCGGCACCACCGGTGGTTATTATGACCGCCGCGACGCCCGAACCGGCCAACCCGGCCAGCGCCCCGACGGTGATCGCCTCGGCAACCGCCAGCCCGGCGGCACGGTCCAGGTCGCACCCTATAACCAGGGCCGCAACACCCCGAACACCACCGGCAACCCGAACGGACGCGGCTATTTCGATCGGCGCAACCAGAATGGCGGCAACAACCGCGATCTGCCGACCGTCTATCATGGTGTGAACCCGGCCGGACAGCCCGCAGCCACCCCGCAGCCGTCCCCCGGCCAGCCGCCGCGCCAACGCGGCTATTTCCAGGCCCCGCAGGACGGCAGCGCGCCAACACCGAACTATGGCGGGCGGCGCGGCGGCAATGCCGGCAACAATGGCGCCGCCCCGGTGCAGACCTTCCAACGCCCGGCGCCAGCCATGCAGCGCGCTGCGCCAGCCATGCAGCGCACAGCGCCAGCCATGCAACGCCCCGCACAAACCTATGTTGCGCCGCCAGCACCCCCGCCACAGGCCCAGTCCCACCCGCAACCCCAGCCGCGACGCGATGATTCGGGCAACCGCCGCAACGATTCCGGCGATCGGCCCCGCACCCGGCCAAATTGATGGCGGGCAAAGGGAGCGGCGGACCGATACCGCCGCTCCCGCCGCAATCCGCAACGATCCGCGCCAAAACGCCCGGCTTGTCACAATAAACTTGCGCTTTGCGCCGCGCTGCACCCAAATGGCGCTCCACGATCAGGAGCGCGAATGCCGGCGACGTCAGCCTTTGATGAAATGTACGGTATCCCGCTCGCGGCGACCCGACCGAATGGTGCCGAGGTCAGCGAGGCGTATCGCTCCATCCAGGGCTGGCTGGAAAACTCGCCACCCGAATTGATGGCGACACGGCGGCGTCAGGCGGAGCTTTTCTTTCGCCGCATCGGCATCACCTTTGCCGTTTATGGCGACAAGGATGCCACGGAACGGCTGATCCCCTTCGATATCGTGCCCCGTATCCTCGCCCGCAGCGAATGGACCGCATTGGAGGCCGGGTTGAAACAGCGCGTCGGCGCGCTCAACGCCTTTCTTGCCGATATCTATGGCCCGCGCGACATCCTGCGCGCCGGCATCCTGCCCGAAGCGCTGGTGCTCGAAAATCCCGGCTATTGCGTCCACATGGCCGGGCGCAAGCCACCCGGCGGCATCTGGACCCACATCGCCGGCATCGATCTGGTGCGCACCGGGCCCGATGAATTCTTCGTGCTCGAAGATAATGCCCGCACCCCGTCGGGCGTGTCGTACATGCTCGAAAATCGCGAAGTGATGCTCAAGCTGGTGCCCGAACTGTTCGATTCCGTGAAGGTGGCACCCGTCGAAACCTATCCCGAAGCACTGCTCGAAACGCTTGCCTCGGTGTCGCCCCGGCATGGCAGCGGCAAGGGCGCCAGCAGGGGCGCACCGGTCTGCGTGTTGCTCACCCCCGGCCGCCACAACAGCGCCTATTATGAACACAGCTTTCTGGCCGACAAGCTGGGGATCGAGCTTGTCGAAGGCTCCGACCTGTTTGTCCGCGACGACATCGTTTACATGCGCACCACCGAAGGGCCGGAACGTGTCGATGTCATCTACCGCCGGCTCGACGATGCCTTCATCGATCCGCTGGTCTTCAATCCGGCCTCGATGCTCGGCGTCCCCGGCCTGATGGCGGCCTATGGCGCCGGCAATGTCACGCTCGCCAACGCCGTCGGCACTGGTGTTGCCGATGACAAGGCCATCTATTCCTACATGCCTGAAATCGTTAAATTCTACACGGGCGAGGAAGCGATCCTCAAAAACGTGCCGACCTGGCGCTGCCGCGAACCCGAGGCGCTGGGCTATGTGCTCGATCACCTCGCCGAACTGGTCGTCAAGGAAGTCGATGGCTCCGGCGGCTATGGCATGCTCATCGGCCCGCAGGCGCCCCAGGCCACGCTCGCTGCCTTTGCGGCAAAGCTGAAGGCCCACCCCGAAAAATTCATCGCCCAGCCGACGCTGGCGCTGTCCACCTGCCCCACCGCGACCGATGCCGGCATCGCGCCGCGCCATGTCGATCTGCGGCCGTTCGTGCTGACCGGCGCCAACGGCTCCACCATCGTTCCCGGCGGCCTTACCCGGGTGGCGATGACGCCCGGCTCGCTGGTGGTCAATTCCAGCCAGGGGGGTGGGACGAAGGATACGTGGGTGGTGGATGATGCGTAGCGCGCAGCGCCGCGAGCGCGCGCCCCGCGCGCCGACAGGCGCAAGCGCGGCCGGCAGGGCGCCGCGTTTCAGCGCGGCGAACCTGTCCGACGTCACGACGCGGCTTTGCCGCGGCGCCGGGCCGCAATCAACACGTCGCCCCCAAACAGGCTTCTCGCCATGCTGAGCCGCACCGCCGGCAGCCTCTACTGGGTCGGCCGCTACATCGAACGCGCCGATTTCACCGCGCGCCTCATCGAAGCCACGCAGCGGCTCGCCGCCCTGCCATCCTCCTATGGCGGCGCCAGCAATGCCTGGGAATCGGCGCTGGCCGCCACCTGGATGACGGCGGCGCACAAGGAACGCGGGCTTGGCCTGGAAGAACAATCGGTCTGCGAATTCCTGGGGCTCGATCGGAGCAATTCCAGTTCGATGTGGTCGTGCCTCGATTCAGCGCGAAACAACGCCCGGTCGGTACGCACCGCCTTGTCCTCGCCGGCCTGGGAAGCGATCAACGGCGCCTGGCTGGAAATGACGCGGCAGGATGGGCAGATTCACACCCGGGATTCGCTCGAAACCATGCTCGAAATCGTCAAGAACGCCGCCGCGGCGTTCGTTGGCGCCGCGCAACGCACGATGCTGCGCGCCGATGCCTTCTGGTTCCTCAACCTGGGCAGCGCCATCGAACGCGCCGACAATTCGGCGCGGCTGCTCGATGTCAAATACCACCTGCTGCTGCCGCGCGGTGAAACGGTCGGCGGCAGCCTCGATTATTTTCAATGGACGACCATCCTGCGCACCGTGTCGGCGATGACAGCCTATCGCTGGGTCTATCGTGATTCGGTAAAGCCCTGGCTGGTTGCCGATCTTCTGATCCTCAACCGCCAGATCCCGCGCAGCCTTGCCTCCTGCTATGACGAGATCCTGCGCCATCTCGATCTTCTGGGCAGCGCCCATGGCAAGCGCGGGCCCGCGCACCGGCTCGCCGCCGCCGGCCACACGCGGCTGTCGCAGGGCAATATCGATGCCATCTTTGCCGATGGCCTGCACGAATATCTGACGCGCTTCATTCTTGAAAACAACAAGCTGGGCGAAGCCATCGCCGAACAATATCACTTCTAGAAAAGGGATTGCGGCCGCCAGATTCCGCCGCACCGATCCGAGGAAAACATGCGTATCAAGGTCGATTATTCGACAACCTATGACTATTCGATGCTGGCCAGCGACGTCGTCCAGATGCTGCGCGTCGAACCATGCGGCCATGATGACCAGCATGTCGTCGAATGGCGGCTCGATACCGATACCGATGGCCATCTGCGCCGCGGCACCGATGCGTTCGGCAACATCACCCATATGTTCTACGCCGATGCACCGATCCGCCGGCTGGCGCTGCACGTGTCGGGCGAAGTCGATACGTCGGAAACCAATGGCGTGCTGCGCGGCACCGCCGAACCGCTGCCGCCCAGCATCTTCCTGCGCACCACGCCGCTGTCGACCGCCGATGATGGCATCAAGCAATTCGCCCGCGAATGCCGGCAGGCCGAACCGCTCGACAGCTGCCACGCCATCCTGAACGGCCTTTACGAGCGCATGACCTTCGATGCCGATGTCACCCACAGCCAGACCGACGCCATCCACGCCTTTGGCCTGTCGGCCGGTGTCTGCCAGGATTACAGCCACATCTTCACGGCCGCCGCCCGCCATATCGGCATCCCGTCACGCTATGTGTCCGGCCATCTGGTGCGCGCCGATGGGCTTGTCACCCAGCCCGCCGGCCATGCCTGGGTCGAAGCGCATGTGCCCGATCTCGGCTGGGTCGGTTTCGATCCGACCAACGGCCAATCGACAACCGAGGCCTATCTGCGCGTCGCCGTCGGGCTCGATTATCTGGACGCAGCGCCGGTGCGAGGCGCCCGGCGCGGCGGTGGCGATGAAACCATGGTGGTCAGCGTCACCGCCAGCGATTCACAGGCACCGCCCAATAGCCAGTCGCAACAGTCCCCTTCACAATCGCAGTCGCAATCGCAAGCATGAGCGACTATGGCCAGGAACAATTCAGTGGCCTGGGTGGGGAAACGCCGACGATGACCTATTGCGTTGGAATCCTTGTCCGCGAAGGACTGGTCATGATGGGCGATACCCGCACCAATGCCGGGGTCGACAATATCTCGACCTATCGCAAGCTGCGCGTGCTCGAAAATGGCAAGGATCGCGCCATTGCCGTGGCATCGGCCGGCAGCCTGTCGGTCACCCAGTCGGCGCTCAGCCGCGTCGCGCTGGGCATCACCATGCCCGACAGCGGCAAGAAAGAAAATCTGAAATCGGCGCCCACGGTGTTCCGCGCCGCCCAGATTATCGGCCAGGCCCTGTCGGAGGCCAAATCGTCGATCGACCTGGTGGTGCGCGATGAAAAGGTTTCGACCGACGCCAGCCTGTTGTTCGCCGGCTCCATCGATGGCCGCAAGACCCGCATGTTCCTGATCTATGGCGCCGGCAATTTCATCGAATGCCAGCCGGACACGCCGTTCCTGCAGATCGGCGAACATAAATATGGCAAGCCCGTGCTCGATCGCATGATCCATTTCGAAACGCCGCTGGCCGAAGCCATCAAGATCGCGCTGATTTCCTTCAGCGCGACGATGCGCTCCAACCTCGCTGTCGGCCTGCCGATCGACCTGATCACCATCCGCAACGGCACTTCGGCGATCGAAATCGCCTATCGCATCGACAATGAAGATGATTATTTCCGCGAAATCAACGATCGCTGGTCAAACGCCCTGCGCGCCGCCGCCGCCGCCATCCCGCTCCCGGTCTATGCCAGACAGCCCGAAGAAGTCGAAGACGAGGACTGAAACACGGGTGGGGCGCGCCCCTTATTCCGCCGTCACCGTCTCCGCCGCGTCCATCGGCACCCGGCGCATCCACAGCATGACCGCCAGCACCAGGCCGATCGCCGCAACGCCGGTCATCGCCAGATAGCCCGGCGCGCCCAGCCGGTCGTACAGCGGCCCCGAAATCAGCACTGCGGCCGCATAGGTCGGCGCATTGGCAAGGCCCATATAGATCATCTGCGCCGTCGGTGCCCGATCATCGCCATGGATGGTCTGGATAAACCGCATGCCGCCCAGGAACGTCGTCGCAAAGCTGAGTGAATGCAGCAATTGCAGCGGGATCAGCACCCAGAACGGCGGCAGCGCCGCCAGCGCCGTCCAGCGTACAACCGCACCGATACCGCCGACGACGATCAAGGTTTCAGGCTTGAACCGCGCCGACCAATTGCCCAGGAACATCAGGAAACCGACCTCGGCCAGCGTGCCGACATTCCACAGCATGGAAATCTGCGACGACGACATGTGCTGCTGATTGGCCCAGACCAGCGAGCCGGAGGTATAAAGGAACCCGGCGCTCGCCTGAATCAGCCCGGCGGCAAAGATGAACAGCGTGAAATTGGGGTTGCGCAACATGCCGAGCCCGCCGGAAAGCCGCTCGGCAAAAGGCTGGGCGATTTCGGCGCGGGCCAGCACCGGCTCCTTCGGCATCCAGGCGCTGCCGGCGATCATCGCGGCCGAAATGAACAGCATGAAGCCCCAGATCGGCCAGAAACTGCCGGTCCAGTCGTTCATCACGCCGACAACCGTGGTGCCGACAACGAATGCTGCCGACGCCAGGCCGCGCGCCACGCCATAGGTCGGCCTCCCAGTCCGGGTCAGCCGCAGCAGCGCGGTTTCGACCACCGGCAACAGGCCCCAATAGGCAATGTCCAGCACCAGGATGACGGCAAATACCGCGACAAAGACATTGAGGAAATACAGCGCCGCAAAGCCCAGCGTCAGCAATATGGTGAACATGAACAGCGGCGCCCGCCGGTCGCTGCGGCCATCCGCCCAGGCCGCCGTCAACGGCCCGGCCAGCGCCCGGCTGAAGCCCGCAATCGCCAGCACGACACCGATTTCCGCGCCCGAAAACCCGTGCACCCGCTCCAGCCACAGCGGCAGGAACGGGATCAGGCAACCGAAGCCGCCAAAGAACAGACAGGCAAGAACGGTCGATCGTACGGCGGGTGACGGATTCAATGGGGTGCTCCAGGGCAGCCCTTGCCCATTGGCCCACTAGTCGCCTACCAATGCCGCAAAATCAAGGGGAGTAGAGCCATGAGCATGCCAGCACTTTTCGACCTTAGCGGCCAGACCGCGCTGATCACCGGATCCTCGCGCGGCATCGGCAAGGCCATCGCGCACCGCATGGCCGAACACGGCGCCAATGTGATCATTTCCAGCCGCAAGGCCGATGTGTGCGAATCCGCCGCCGCCGAAATCAACGCCGCCGTCGGCCGCACCGCCGCTGTCAGCATTCCTGCCAATATCGCCGACAAGGCCAGCCTGCAGGCGCTCGTCGATGCGACCATCGCCAAATTCGGCCAGATCGATCACCTCGTCTGCAACGCCGCGTCCAACCCCTATTTCGGCCCGCAGGCCGGCATCAGCGATGACCAGTTCACCAAGATCCTGCAAAACAACATCGTCTCCAACCATTGGCTGATCGCCATGGTCGCCCCGGCGATGCGAGCGCGCAAGGATGGCACCATCACCATCATCTCGTCGGTCGGCGGGTTGAAGGCCTCCACCGTCATCGGCGCCTATTGCATATCCAAGGCCGCCGACATGCAATTGGCGCGCAACCTCGCCGCCGAATTCGGGCCCGACAATGTCCGCGTCAACTGCATCGCGCCGGGCCTCATCAAGACCGATTTCGCCAAGGCGCTGTGGGACAATCCCGATATCCTGAAGGCCAGCACATCGGGCGCGCCGCTGCGCCGCATCGGCGTCCCCGATGAAATCGCCGGCATGGCGGTGCTGCTGGCCGGCAAGGCCGGCGGTTTCGCCACCGGGCAATGTTTCGTCATCGATGGCGGCGCGACAATCAGCTGACGCGCCACCCATGAAAAAGGCCCCGGCGCATTACACGCCGGGGCCTTTGTTTCAAGGAACGCGGATCAGAGGGCGACGCTGCGCCGACGGCGCCGAGCGGAAACCCCTACCATACCGAAGCCCGCGATCAGCATGGCCCAGGTCGACGCTTCCGGCACGGCAGAAATCGATACATTGTCCAATGCCGGGCCAGATGCCGTGTTCGCCAGGCTCGTGAATTTCAATACCGACGTCGTTGATGTCGCGGTAAAATTATAGGTGTTGCCGACCCAACCCATATTGGCTGTGCTCGTCGCGCCCGTCGTGAAATCAAAGGTCGATGCGTCACCGCCATTGATCGTGACGACCACCTGCTTCAACAATGGCGAACCGGTCGGGTTCCCAGCCAGATCAAAGCTGACGCTGTAACGCTGGCCGATCACCGTCGCGATCGATTGTGACAGGCTGCCGGCCGACAGCGCACTCAAATCGATGCTGCGATTGCCCTGGGATGCCTGCCAATAGCTGCCGATCCAGTCAACGCCGGCGCCACCGATGCTCCAACCGGTGATGCTGGTATTGCCAGCCGCAAGCGTATCGAAAGGGGCACCGGTGAAGGTGCCAGCTTCAAAGCTGCCGTTCACAATCGTGACAGCCTGGCTGGCCGTGGCCATCAAAGCGAGGGCGGTAAATACTATGATCTTGCGCACGAAATTTGCTCCAAAAAAAATCTTGGTGAAAACCTCGATGCAAAAAACATGCCAGAAACCGGGCTATTGGATTCATTCATATTTTCTTCACATATATTTTCAAAGTGTAAAGCCTGCCGACACTTTTGGTTCATTCCAGCTCGAACGTCACCGCCACATTGATGGTCAGCGCGACTTCGCCCGGCGCAATCGGGGTTGAATCAGCCTCCTTGGCGCGCATGGTCATCAGCATCGGGCGCGGCCCCGGCTGTTCGCCGCCGCTTTCCGAAATGGCGGCGATGCGCTTCACCTTCATGCCCGCCGCGGTCGCATAGAGCATCGCCCGCGCCCGCGCCGTCTTCATCGCCGACAACCGCGCCTCATCGAGCGCCGCACTGCTGTCATCGACGCGGAAATTCGGCCCGCTGATCTGGTTCACCCCGGCCGCCACCAAAGTATCGACAATGCGCCCGGCCTCGGCCAGCTTGCGGATGCGCAACGACACGGTGTTCGATGCCTGATACCCCGTCAAAACTGGCGGCTGGTTGTCGCCATAACGATATTGCGGTTGCAGGTTCAGCCCCGTCGTCTGGATATCCCGATCGGCGATGCCGGCGCGCTTCACCGCTGCCGCCACTGCGGTCATCTGCCGGGCATTGTCCGCCATCGCCGCGGCGGCGGTCGGCGCCATCGTCACCACCCCGCCCGAAAGCTCGGCAATGTCGGGCGCCCGCGCCACCCGCCCCTCGGCGACGATCATAAGCGTCGTCGGCATCAGCGTCGTCGGCATCTGGACGGGCGAAGGCGACTGCGCGGCGGCGCTGCCGGCAATCGCTGCAATCGCGACAGCAGTCGCCAATCCGGTCCGCAATTTCATCATCGATCATCTCCAGCAACAGGTGCGGCAAAACGCAGCACGACCCCACCGGGCCTGTGCGTGTTTCTGGTTGATCGCCGGTGTCCCGCAGATGAATGCCGGCCCAAAAAACGCCAGCACAGCAACAATTACCGGCCCCGAAACCCGATCAGCCGCGGTTGCGCTGCAAGACCTTGTAAAGCCACAACAGCACAACGGCGCCCAGGATCGACATGATCCAGCCCGGCGCGCTGCCATCGCTGTACCAGCCAAACAGCGCCTGGCCGGCAAAGCGCGCCACAAAGGCCCCGGCAACACCGATCAGCATGGTGACGAATATGCCGCCCGGATCCCGCCCCGGCGAGATCCATTTGGCGATCGCACCAACGACAAGCCCGACAATCGCCGTTCCGACAAGGCCGATGATCGACATCACTGTCACTCCCAAGTCCTGCGGCGCCCGTTGCCGCCGATTGCTGTTCACGTCGACGGACAATGCGCGATCAACGCCCGTCAAACAACGTGCGCGATCCGCACCAGCCGGGCAATCACGCAACAGGCAAGCGCCGTTCCACCAACGGCCGGTCGTTCATCGACGTAGCGACCCCGTTGGCAGAAAAGTGTCGAGCCGGACTCAGGATAGCCCCTTCGCAGCATGACAGTCTTGCGCTATGAAGACCTTGCAGGCGGTGACGTATTCAGCTAATACAGTGCTGCACCAGGGACCCGACAGCATGAACATGCACAACAAGATGCCAGACCAGAACAAGGCCAGCGCCTATGCTTTTCCGGCGCAATCGGCGGTCGATACGGATCGCCCGGCACGCCGCTGGCTGCGGCCGCTGCTTGCCATCCTGCTGATCGTGGCGCTGGGGTTCGGCGCGTGGAAGCTGTTCGGCGCAAAGCCCGTCGCGGCCCCCGCCGCCGACGCCGTTCCCGAAGTGACGGTGATGGTGCCCGGCACCACGGTTGTTGCCGATGTCGTCACCGCGCCCGGCTCGATCGCAGCACGCCGCGACGCATCGGTCGGCGTGCAGGGCGAAGGCGGTCGCATCACCCAGGTGCTTGTCGATGCCGGCCAATCGGTTCGCGCCGGCCAGGTGCTGGCGCGCATCGATAATGCCGTGCAGTTGCAGCAGGTCCGCCAGCTCGAAGCAACGGTCCGTTCGTCCGAAGCCGACGCCGCACTCGCCGAAGCCAATCTGCAACGGGCGCTCAGCCTGGTGGCCAAGGGCTTTATTTCAAAGGCCGACATCGATCAGCGCACCGCCACCCGTGATGGCGCCCGCGCCCGGGTCGCGCTGGCCCGCGCCCAGCTCGCCGAACAGCAGCAACGCCTGGCCCGGCTCGATATCCGCGCTCCGGCGGCCGGCCTCATCCTGGCGCGCAACGTCGAAACCGGCCAGGTGGTCAGCCCCGGCTCGGCCGCGCTGTTCCGCCTTGCCGAAGGCGGCATTCTGGAAATGCGTGCCCAGGTCGCCGAACAGGACATGGCGCGGCTGAAGCCCGGCATGCCGGCCAGCGTCACCCCCGTCGGCTCCGCGACCGCCTATCCCGGCAAGGTCTGGCTGCTTGATCCGGTGATCGACAGCAGCAGCCGCCAGGGTATCGCCCGCATCGCGCTGGCCTATGCACCCGGGCTACGGGTCGGTGCCTTTGCCAAGGTCCGCATCGAATCCGGCGAAACCACCGCGCCCGTCGTGCCGCAATCGGCGGTGCTTGTGGATGAGAACGGCAGCTATGCCTTTGTCGTCGGCAAGGACAACAAGGTTGTCCGCCGCACCGTAACGGTCGGCACCGTCGGCGATGCCGGCGTCAGCATCGCCTCGGGCCTTTCCGGCAACGACAGGGTCGTGGTCAGCGCCGGCGCCTTCCTGCGCCCCGGCGAAACCATCGCCCCCGTCATCGCCCGCAAGGCAGGCTAAGGCAGCAACCATGCGCAATATTTCCAGCTGGTCGATCAAGAACCCGATCCCGCCGCTCGTCCTGTTCTTCATGCTGATGCTGGCGGGGATCGTCAGCTTCATCCAGATGGACATCAACGATAACCCGGATATCGATTTTCCGGCGGCCCAGGTGATCGTCAGCCAGCCGGGCGCCGCCCCGGCCGAACTGGAAAACCAGGTCACACAGCGCATCGAGGCAGCCGTGCGGGGCGTCAACGGCATCGACGAAATCAGCTCCTATGTGAGCGAAGGCACCTCGCGGACCATGGTGCAATTCGCCATCGGCACGCCCATCGATCGCGCCGTCAACGATGTCCGCGACGCTGTCGCCAATATCCGCAGCGACCTGCCGCAGGGAATTCTGCAACCGCAGATCAAGCGTGTCGACGTTTCCGGCGGCGCCATGGCCTATATGTCGGTCGAAGCCGTCGACATGACGCTGGAACAGCTCAGCTGGTTCGTCGACGATACCGTTGCAAAAAAACTGCTCGCCGTTCCCGGCATGGCGCAGGTCAAGCGTTCCGGCGGTGTCGATCGCGAAATCCGCGTCATCCTCGATCCGGCGCGGCTTCAGGCCTATGGGTTGACCGCCTCACAGGTCAATGCGCAGCTGCGGCAGGTCAACATAAACGCCGCCGGCGGCCGCGCCGAAATCGCCGGCTCCGAACAATCGGTGCGCGTGCTCGGCAATGCGGCGAACGCCCGCGCGCTCAGCGAGACCCAGATCGCCGTCGGCCCCGGCCGCACGATCCGGCTCGCCGATGTGGCCGAAGTAAAAGACAGCTTTGGCGAACAACGCTCCTTCTCGATGAAGGACGGCCGCCAGGTCATCAGCTTCTCGATGACCAAGTCCAAGGGCTCGTCGGACGTCACCGTCTACGACGAGGCGCAAAAGGCGCTTGCCAAGATCGCCAAGGACAATCCGCGCGTCAAATTCAACGTGCTGTTCACATCGGTCGATTTCACCAAGCAGCAATATCACTCCGCCATCTCCGCGATGATCGAGGGTGCCCTGCTCGCCGTGGTCGTCGTTTTCCTGTTCCTGCGCGATTGGCGCGCAACGCTGATTTCGGCGGTCGCCATCCCCTTGTCGGCGATCCCGGCCTTCTGGTTCCTCGATCTTCTGGGCTTTTCGCTCAACACGCTCAGCCTGTTGGCGCTCAGCCTTGTCGCCGGCGTGCTGGTCGATGATGCCATCGTCGAAATCGAAAACATCGTCCGCCACATGCGCATGGGCAAATCCGCCTATCAGGCATCGATGGACGCCGCCGATGAAATCGGCCTCGCCGTCGTCGCCACCACCATGGCGATTGTCGCGGTGTTCCTGCCGGTCGGCCTGATGCCGGGCATCAGCGGGCAGTTTTTCAAGAATTTCGGCTTCACCGTCGTCGTTTCGGTGCTGCTCAGCCTGGCCGTCGCCCGGCTCATCACCCCGATGCTGGCGGCGTTTTTCCTGAAAAGCCACGGAAGCGCTGTCCATGGCGATGGCGCATGGGTGCATTGGTACATGCGCATCCTGCGCTGGTGCCTTGGCAACCGCTGGAAAACCATGGGCATCGGCTTGCTGGCGCTGGTCGCCACTGTCGCCAGCTTTGCAACGTTGCCGCTTACCTTCCAGCCGCCACGGGATTCGGACTTTTCACAGGTCCAGATCACCCTGCCGCCCGGCACGACGCTGGCCCAGACCGGCGCCGTCGCCGAAGAGGCAACGCGGGTTATCAAGACATCGCCCATCGTCGCCTCGGTTTTTTCCGATGTCGATATCGGCAACGCCACGGTGTTCGTGAACCTAAAAAAGGATCGCCCGATCACCAGCATCGAATTCGAACGCATGATGGCACCAAAGCTGCAGGCGATCCCGGATGCGCGGGTCGGCTTCCAGTCCCAGAATGGCGGTTTTTCGGGGCGTGACCTGTCGGTCGTGCTGGCCGGCAGCAACCCCGAACTGCTCGAAAAAACCGCGCTGGGCATCATCGAACAGATGCGCAAGCTGCCCGAAATTCGCCAGCCGCGCATCGATGGCGACCTGCGCCGGCCCGAAATCACCATCAAGCCGCGCTTCGATGTCGCGGCGCAAATGGGCGTGACAACGGCGGCGCTTTCCGAAACCATCCGCATCGCCACGCTTGGCGATATCGATCAGAATGTCGCCAAATTCTCGCTGTCCGATCGCCAGATTCCGATCCGGGTGGCCATTGCCGAGGATTCGCGCCGCAACATTTCCACCATCGAAAACCTGCCGGTGCCGACCGCGAACGGTGGCTCCGTGCCGCTGAAGGTCGTCGCCCAGGTCAGCTTTGGCGCCGGCGCCACCGAAATCCGCCGCTACAATCAACAACGCCGCGTCGTCATCGGTGCCGATCTGGCGCCCGGCCTGGTCACCGGCGATGCCCAGCCCAAGATCGACGCACTGCCGGCGATGCAGAAATTGCCGCAAGGCGTCGAGCGCGTCCGCCAGGGCAATGAAAAATGGCAGGGCGAACTGCTGCTGAACTTCATCGTTGCCGTCATTTCCGGCGTGCTGCTGGTCTTCGCCGTGCTGGTGCTGCTCTACAAAAGGGTGCTGCCGCCGTTCGTCAACATGGGCTCGCTGCTGCTCGCGCCGCTGGGTGGCGGCATCGCGCTGCACCTTACCGGCCAGGCGGTCTCCATGCCGGTGTTCATCGGGCTGTTGATGCTTCTCGGCATTGTCGCCAAAAACTCTATCCTGCTCGTCGACATGGCGATCGAGGAAATGGACAAGGGTGTCGAACGCGCCGAAGCCATCCTCGAAGCCGGGCACAAGCGCGTCCAGCCGATCGTCATGACGACCATCGCCATGGTGGCCGGCATGTTGCCGGTGGCACTGTCGCTGGGCGGTGACGGCAGCTTCCGCGCACCGATGGGCATCGTTGTCATCGGCGGCCTGTTGATGTCCACCGCGCTCACCCTGATCATCGTTCCGGCGGGCTTCAGCCTGGCGGTCGGCGCCGAAAACTGGCTGGCGCCGCGCATGAAGCGCTGGTTCACCAACAATGAAACTGGCAAGCTGTCGGTTGGTGACCGACCCGCCGATCCCGGCAGGCCGACGCAACAACCGGCGGAGTAAGCCGATACCAAGACGCTTCAGCCCGTTTCGGCTACCGGCGACGCCTTTTCACCGGATGCGGCTTGCGGCGACGCTGCTGCTGCTGGCGATGGCCTGCATCTTCATCGCGGCAACCGTATGGCAGGCCAGCCACCCGGCGCTGCCCTGGGTGCGGGCCTTTGCCGAAGCCGCGATGGTCGGCGGCCTTGCCGATTGGTTCGCCGTCACCGCGCTGTTCCGCCACCCGCTCGGCCTGCCGATCCCGCACACCGCCATCATCCCGGCCAACAAGGATCGCATCGGCGACAGCCTGGCGACGTTCCTGAAGGAAAATTTCCTCACCCCGTCGGTCGTCGCCCGGCGGCTGGAGGAATTCGACATCGCCGGCGCCGTCGCGCGCCGCCTTTCGGCCGGCCGCGAAGCCGCCCCGGTTGCACAGATCGCGCTGTTGCCAGCCTCCAATTCTGGCCCCGATTCTGGCCTCGGCGCTGCCATTTCGGCACCCACCCCCGCCACCCGCCGCCGCACGCGCGGCCTCGGCCCGCTCCTCGCCCGGCTCATCGAAGCGCTCGACCACACCGCCATCGGCAATCTGGTGCGCGAGGCGGCCAGCGACCGGCTGCACGCCATGGCGCTGTCGCCCATCGTCGCCGATGCCATCGACACCACGCTCGACAAGGGCCGCCACGAAGCGTTGATCGAAAGCGCCATCGAATGGGGCATGCGCATGCTGGATGATCAGCAATCCACCATCCGGACCATGGTCAGCGAACGCACCAACTGGTTCCTGCGCCTCGTCAATGTCGATGAAAGCGTGTCGGAATCGCTGATCAAGGGTGCCCGCAAGCTGCTCCATGAAATGAACGAGGATCCGCAACATCCGATCCGCCGCCGCTTCGCCGAAAGCCTGCGCACCTATGCATTCGATCTGCGCCATTTTCCCGAAACCCAGGCAACCGTCGAAGGCTTCAAGGCCGATCTCATCGCCAATCCGGCGCTCGGGCAATGGCTGGCCAGCCTGTGGGACAGCGCCCGCGCCGCCATGGTCGCCAGCCTCAACAACCCCAACCCCGCCGGCAACAGCAAATTCGCCGCCGCCGTGCAGGCGCTTGGCACACGGCTTGAGGCGGATGCTGCCCTGCGCGGCGCCATAAACCTCCATCTGCGCCGCGCCGCCGTCGGTCTGGTCAATGATTATGGCGACGAAATCGTCAGCCTGGTCAGCGACACCTTCCGCGGCTGGGACGCCGGCACCGTCACCGAAAAACTGGAAACCGCGGTCGGCCGCGATCTGCAATTCATCCGCATCAACGGCACCATCATCGGCGGCACCGTCGGTCTGGCCATCCACGCGGTAACGGTGGCATTATAACGCCGGTCAACAGGGGCAATAAGCATGGTGGCGACCAATGCACGATCCTTCGCCCGTATCGCCGCCCGTATCGCCGCCAGTCTCGCTCTGGTCGCCGGCATCGCCACGCTGGGCCTCGCCGGCTTCGCCTGGTTCGGCAGTGAGGCCTATCTGAAGGGCTTTGCCAGCCCGCCACCCTTCACCACCGCCATACCGTCCGATGCCACAACGCTGGCCAACGGCGAACATCTCGCCCGCACCCGTGGCTGCCATGGGTGCCATGGCGAACAACTCCAGGGGGAGGCGCATGATTGGGGTGGCACTGCCGTTGCGCCCAACCTCGCGCTGCTCGCCCGGCAACAATCGCCCGCCATCTTCGAACGCGCGCTGCGCCACGGCATCGGCCATGATGGTCGCGCCCTCTACTCGATGCCGTCCTATAATTTCATCCGGCTGACGGATGCGGACGTTGCCGCCATCATCGCCTATTTGCGCCACAGCCCGGTCGTCACCATCGCCCTGCCCAAACCGAGCCTGGCATGGCAGGCGCGCTGGGGTCTCGCCACGGGCGCTGACATGGCGGTTGCGCCGGTCGTCGCGATGGTCCCGCAACTCAGCTGGCAGCAGAATCCCGATCCAGCCGTGCGCCGAGGCGAATATCTTGCGATGACAAGCTGCAACGAATGCCATGGCCTGACGCTGCGCGGCGATGATCCGTTCAACGACCCAGCCGGTGGCCCGCCCGATCTGGCGCTGGTCGCCAGCTATGATCGGGGTGATTTCATGCGATTGATGCGGACAGGCAAGGCCGCCGGCAACCGCGAACTCCACCTGATGAGCGCGGTTGCGCGCAGCCGCTTCGTCCATTGGACGGACGCCGAGGTCGATGACCTCTACGCCTTCCTGCAGGCGATGGGACGCCGCGCCGCCGCCGAGGTCGCGCAACGACGCCATTTGGCAGCCTCAGGTCACCCGAGGGGCGTCCCGGGGCATGACATTCATGCGTTCACGACCTAATCAGCGCAGATTGCCCACCGCCCGCTGGATACGGTTGCAGGCATCCTCAAGCACCGCGTCCGACGTTGCATAGCTGATGCGGAACGCCGGCGATCCGCCGAACGCCGCGCCATGCACCACCGCGACGCCTTCGGCATCGAGGAAATAGGCCGCCACCGCTTCGTCATCCACCAACACCTTGCCGTCGGGCGTCGTCTTGCCGATCAGGCCGCTGCAATCGGGATAGACATAAAACGCCCCCTCAGGCCGCGGGCACCGCAGGCCTGGCGTCTGGTTGAGCATCGATACCACCAGGTCGCGCCGCTTCTGGAACGCCGCGTTGCGCACCTGCAAAAATGACTGGTCGCCATTCAACGCCGCCACCGTCGCCGCCATGGAAATCGAACAGGGGTTCGACGTCGATTGCGATTGCAGCTTGGCCATCGCCTTGATCAGCCACGCCGGGCCACCGGCATAGCCGATGCGCCAACCGGTCATCGCATAGGCCTTGGAGGCACCGTTCACCGTCAGCGTGCGGTCAAACAGGCCCGGCTCCACCTCGGCGATCGTCGAAAATTCGAAATCGTCGTAAACGATATGCTCGTACATATCATCGGCCAGGATCATCACCTGCGGGTGGCGCATCAACACATCGGCCAGCGCCTGCAATTCGGCGCGACTATAGGCGGCGCCGGTCGGGTTGGACGGCGAATTGAAGATCAGCCACTTGGTCTTGGGCGTGATCGCCGCTTCCAGCTGCTCGGGCATCAGCTTGAAACCCTGGTCGAAACTGCATTGCATGATCACCGGCGTCGCCCCGGTATAGGCAACGATATCGGGATAGCTGACCCAGTAAGGCGCCGGAATCACCACCTCGTCACCCGGATCGAGCGTCGACAGCAGCGCGTTGAAAATCGTCTGCTTGCCGCCGACGTTCACCGTGATCTGGTCGAGCGCGTAATCGAGGCCATTGTCGCGCTTGAACTTGGCCTGGATGGCCTTTTTCAGCTCCGGCGTGCCATCGACGGCGGTATATTTGGTCTTGCCGGCACGAATGGCCTCGATCGCGGCCTCCTTGACGAAATCCGGCGTGTCGAAATCCGGTTCACCGGCGCCAAGCCCGATGATGTCCCGGCCTTCCGCCTTCAGAACCGCCGCCTTGTTGGTGACGGCAATGGTCGGGCTGGGCTGGATACGCTGGATGGCGGCAGAGAGGCGGGACATGGCGGCATTCCTTATTACGCGCCCCTCTTGGCAAAGCCGGTGTCGGTACGCAACTGCAATGGCCGGCGGCTTTGCTGTCTTGCTCGACCGGCGCGCAAGGTTCATGCTGGGCAAACCGCAACACATGGTCATTTCGGCATGCGAATCCGCCTTTGTGCAGCAATCACGATCGCTTCAGTGATCACCAGCGCGCCGGCAGCAGCGCTCAACCTCGTCCAGAACGGCAGTTTTGAAACCGGCAGCTTTTCAAGCTGGACCCGGTTCGGCGACACAACGCTTGTTCGAGTCGCATCATCGCAGATCAACATACCGACCGACGGCAACTTCCTCGCCTATTTCGGCAACCCCGATGCCGGCGGGATCAGCCAGACCATCGGCAGCGACGCCGGCGATTTCCTGATCTCTTTCGATCTCAGCAACGATCAGGGTGACTATTCGGAAGTTCGCTTCGGCGGCGCCACGCTCGCCAGCGATCTTCCCGACAGCGGTGGCAACTGGGTCCATTACAGCTTTCAGGCAAGCGCCGCTGCCAACCCGACGCTCATGTTCGTCTTCCAGAACGCCCCGTCCTATTATGAGCTCGACAGCATCTCGGTCGTCCGGGCGCCAGTGCCCGAACCAGCCGCCTGGGCAATGCTGATCGCCGGTTTCGGCCTCACCGGCGTATTGCTCCGCCGTCGCTATCGCAGCGTTCCCGGCATCAACCCGCGCAGCGCATTGCCGACATAAAACCCATCAGCGAGATCGTCCGCGGTCAAATCCGCTTCCACCGCCCGGCCAGCATCGATCAACGCCCCGCGCAACACCCCCGGCAACAGGCCGGCGGCAAGCGGCGGCGTCAACAGCAGGCCATCCCGCTCCACGAACACATTGGTGAAACTGCCCTCGGTCACCTGCCCGTCGGGCCGCACAAACACCACCTCGAACGCTCCCGAACCGATGCGCGCCGCATCATAGAACCCCCGATCTGTCGTCTTGTGCCGCAACCGCCAGTCATCGACACCCACCGGCAGCGGCACCAAAACCACGGAAACACCACCGGAAACACCATCCGAAACCACCGTTGGACTCACCGAACACTGCACCGAAACCACCCCGGATGGTGCCGCCAACAACCGTATTCGCCCCGAAAAACCCTGTGGCACCGCCGAAATCACCGTGGCGCGCACCGATTCCACATCGAATTTACCCTGCAAAAACACAGCGCTCGCCGCCATCCGCGCCAAATGCCGCTCCAGATCCGGCAGCAAACCCGCCGTTGCCCGCATCGTTTCAATCAGATCGGGCGCCGCGCGACGGTAGAGGAACGCCGATTTTGCACCGCATTCCGCCCATTCCGCCGTCGCTTCGCTATCCGCCACCACGCCCGAACCCAGCCCCAGCCGCGCCATATCCGCGCCCTGCTGCACCACCAAAGTGCGGATCGCGACGTTGAACACCGCATCCCCACCCGCCGAAATCGCCCCGATACTGCCGGTATAGGCGCCGCGCGGTCCGGCTTCGACATCGGCAATCACCTCCATCGCCCGAATCTTCGGCGCCCCCGTCACCGATCCGCACGGGAAAAGGCGGGCCAGCACATCCGCCGCCACCACGCCGGGCCGCGCCTCGGCCACCACGGTCGACGTCATCTGCAGCACGGTCGGGTAGGTTTCGATCTCGAACAGCGCCGGCACCTGCACATCGGTGCCAACCCGCGACAGGTCATTGCGCAACAGATCGACGATCATCAGGTTCTCGGCACGGTTCTTTGGGTCCGCCTGCAACGCCGCCGACCGCACCGCATCCATCGCCGCATCACCGCCGCGCAGCGCCGTTCCCTTCATCGGCCGCGCCATCAGCCGGCGTCCATTCAGCCGAAAGAACAATTCGGGCGAAAAACTGAGCAGCCACAACGACCCGGTGAACACCAAAGCACCATAGGGCGCCCGCGCCCCGGCCCGCAGCCGCGCATATAATTGCAACGGATGGCCACCCACCGCCACCGCCGCGGCAAAGGTAAGGTTGGCCTGATAGATGTCGCCGGCAGCGATCAACCGCTGCACTTGCGCAAACCGCGCCGCATAATCCGTGTCTGTCAGCCCCGGCACCACCGCGCCAACCGCCGCCGGACCACCGCCCAACGCCGCGGCATCCACCACTTCATCCCGCTCGAACCGCCCGAACCACAGCAACGGCTCCCCAGGCGGCGGCCGCCGGTCCAGCCCCATCAGCCGTGGTTCCAGCGCATACCCCGCCTCGAACCCGGCAAATCCCGCCCATGGACCCGCTTCGCGCAGCCGCAGCAACGCCGGCAGAACCTCACCGGGCACATCGGCAACCACGGCTTCCACAAGGCCGGTGAACAGCCGCGCCCGCCCTGCCGCGACATCATCCAGCAAAACAAAGGGCAGCGTTGGGTCGAACACCCGGCCTTCCTACCCCAACGCCGCCACCGGACAAGACCGGGCCGACCATGCGGCAACGCCGACACGCCCCTCCGGCCTACCGGCATTCAATCTCGGTTGACGCGACCGCAGCACGCCACCACCCTGCGGCAACACATCGGCAATCGAATTCCAAGGGGATACCATCACATGCGCGCGATTTTGCTGGCCACCACCCTGCTGCTTGCCGCCCCCGCGATGGGACAGACCGCACAAACCGTGCCTGTTCCGGGCGCCATCACCGCCGACGGCGTGCCCCCGATCCCCGCCAGCCTCGCCGATACCGTCCGCCCTTACCTCGAAAACCGCACCGCTTCGTTTCAGGGTTGGGATGCCCGCAGCCATGGCATGCTGATCGACACGCGCTTCGGCAACGCCTCACAACTGCACACCGTCGCGTCACCCGGCGCGCAGCGTGTCCAGATCAGCTTTGAAGCCGAACCCGTGCCCGGTGGCCAGCTGTCACCCGATGGCAAGACCCTGCTGGTCGGCAAGGATATTGGCGGCAATGAATTCTTCCAGTTCTACACCCTCGCCGACGGCCGGCTGCACCTGTTGACCGACGGCAAAAGCCGCAACACCGGCCAGATCTGGTCCCGCGACGGCAGGCTGGTCGGCTACAGCTCCAACCGCCGCAACGGCACCGACAGCGATCTTTACCTGATCGATCCCGCCAACCCGTCCAGCGACCGCCTGCTCGCCCAACTCGAAGGTGGCGGCTGGGCGTTCGCCGATTTCGCGCCATCGGGAAAGACCGCGCTCGTCATCCATTATGTGTCTGTCGAACAAAGCGAATTGTTCGAAATCGACCTTGCCACCGGGGCCCGCAGCCGCCTGTCCCCTGCCCCTGGCAAGAACGTCGCCAAGGCCGCCTTTGCCGATGCCCGCTACGCCCCCGATGGCACCATCTATGTCACCTCGGACCTTGGCAGCGACTTTCAACGCCTCGGCACAATCGATGCCCGCAACGGCTTCCGGCCGCTGCCTGCCGCCCCTGCCGATTGGGACGTCGAAGCCTTTGATATCGCCGATGACGGCAGCTTCCTCGCGGCAGTCAGCAACGAAGCCGGTGTGTCGCGGTTGCGGCTGCTCGACCCCAAAACCGGCAAGGTAACTGGCGAACCATCGCTACCCGCAGGGACAATCAATGGCCTTGAAATCGCGCCATGGGGCGCCATCGGCTTTACCTTCGCCAGCGCCGCCTCCCCCGCCGATGCCTGGAGCGTCGATCCAAAAACCCTCGCTGCCACGCGCTGGACCATGTCGGAAACCGGCGGGCTCGATGCCGCCGCCAATCGCGAACCGCAACTTGTCACCGTCAAATCCTTCGATGGCCTTGGCGTATCGGGCTTCCTTTATGCCCCCGATCCCGCCAAATTCCCCGGCAAGCGCCCGTTGATCATCAATATCCATGGCGGGCCGGAAGGGCAGAGCCGGCCCGGCTTTCAGGGCCGCAACAACTATCTCATCAACGACCTCGGGCTGGCGATCTTCTACCCCAATGTCCGCGGCTCGACCGGCTATGGCAAACGCTTCGTCGGCCTGGACAACGGCCCGTTCCGCCGCGAGGACACGGTAAAGGACATCGGCGCTTTCCTCGATGCACTTGCCGCTCGCCCGGACATCGATCCCAGCCACATCGCCGTCGCGGGTGGCAGCTATGGCGGCTATATGTGCTATGCCAGCGCCATCGCATTCGGGGCGCGGCTGACCTCGGCGCAATGCACCGTCGCCATCGCCAACTTCGTCACCTTCCTTGAAAACACACAGGATTATCGTCGTGATCTGCGCCGGGCCGAATATGGCGACGAACGCGTCCCGGCGCAGCGCGCACAACTGCTGAAGATCTCGCCGATCACCCGCGCCGGCGAATTGCGGATCCCGCTGCTCGTCGTCACCGGCGGCAATGATCCGCGCGTTCCGCCATCCGAAGCCGGACCGATGATCGCCGCCGTCCGGGCAAATGGCACCACCGCCTGGCACATCCTCGCCGCCAACGAAGGCCATGGCTATCGCAAGAAGGAAAACCAGGATTACCAGTTCCTGGCCACGCTCGGATTCTGGCAGCAAACCCTGCTGAAATAGCTCAGACCAGCACGCGTTCCGGTCGCGGCACGGCCCCCAGGGGCGTGTCCCGGTTGATTTCAAGCAGCGTCTTGATAAGGCCATCACGCAGATCATAGACCCAGCCATGCAGCTTCAGGTCGCGGCCTTCGGCGAAGGCCCGCTGTACCGGTCCGGTGGCGGCAAGATGCAACAGCTGGTCGCGCACATTGCATTCAACAAAGCGGTTCAGTTTGGCCGCGCTGTCGGGCATCGCGTCGATCTCGTCGCGATGGTCCACCAGAACGTCGTTGGCGTGATCGAGCCATTTCCCGAGCGGGCCGTCGCGCTCGACACCCGCAGGCCAGCCGGCGTCACCCTCCAGCACCGCCTTGATACCCCCACAGCCATAGTGGCCACAGACGACAAGTTCGTCGATTTTCAACACGCTGACCGAGAAATCGAGCACGGCCATCAGGTTTTCATCGTCGGGCTGCACCAGATTGGCGATGTTGCGGTGCAGGAACAGCCCGCCTGGCTGCGCCTGGGTGAACTGGTCGGGGGCGACTCTGCTGTCGGAACAGCCAATCCAGAGGAACACCGGCCGCTGCTCACTGACATGGCGAGAGAAGAAATCAGGATCCTCGGCAACCTGTTCGGCTGCCCAGGCCCGATTGTGAAGCATCAGCTGCTTGATTTCCTGCATGAATATCGTCCTCAGGTGGCGCGGGCACGGGTGAGAGGCGCCTTGATCTTGGCCGCACTTACGCGGCGCGGGTCGCCCTTTATGACAACATGCAAGTTGCGATAGGGGGCGCCCGTCACAAAGGCGTTGATGATATCGATGTTATCAAGATCGACATAGCTGGTGGCCGACAGGTCGATCAGCACGACATGATTATCCGGCACCTGTGCCAGCGCCGCCTGCAACTGCGGCTTGTGAATGAAATACAGGTTGCGCCGTGCCCGTACCATGACGGCCTCGTCTGTTTCGACATAGGTAATGACGTCGGACAGGCTGCGGTGGATGACAAAGGCCAGACCGATCAACAAGCCGATGACGATGCCCGTAAGCAGATCGGTAAACAGGATAGCCGCAACCGTCGCAACAAAGGGCAGGAACTGCGTCATGCCCTGTCGCCAGCGTTCCAGGAAAAGCACCGGCTTGGCGAGCTTGTAGCCGGTCGCGATCAGGACAGCGGCGAGTGCCGACAAGGGAATCAAGTTCAGGATCGACGGTACCAACGCGACCGACAGCAGCAACCAGCCGCCGTGCAACAGCGTCGAAAGCCGCGATTCCGCACCGGAATCAACATTTGCCGATGAACGCACGATAACCGAAGTGACTGGCAATCCACCCAGCAGTCCCGCGACGAGATTGCCCGATCCCTGCGCCAGCAACTCGCGATTCTTGTCTGTAATCCGCCGCTTGGGGTCAATCTCGTCGACGGCCTTGACGCTGAGCAGCGATTCCAGGCTGGCGACAATCGCCAGCGTCACGGCAGTGACCCACACCGCGCGGCTCGTGATGGCACTGAAATCAGGCAATTGAAAAAGCGCCGCAAAAGCGGCCGGTGAATCAGCAACCGGCACCTGCACAAGATGCGTCTGGGCGACGGTCAGCGCGGGCAGGAACGCGGCAAAGCAGCCATTGGCCACCACGCTGAACACCACCACCACCAGCGGCCCCGGCAACAGGCGCAGCGGACCCTGCTTTGGGCGGCTGCGATCCCACCAGAACAAAAATGCCAAGCTGATCGCCGCAATGATTGCCGCACCCCAGACAAAATCAGTGCGCAACATTTCGCCTAGCGTCGTCAATGTATTGCCGCCATCAGGCTGTGCGAAACTGAAATCGCCCTCCGGATCGCCGTCATACCCCACCGCATGGGGCAATTGCTTCAGGATCAGGATCAAGCCAATCGCCGCGAGCATCCCGGTAATGACCGAAGACGGCACGAACTCAGCCAAAAATCCACCCTTGGCAGCCGAAAAACCGATCTGCATGACGCCGGCCAGCGACACGGCCATCAAAAAGGCCCCGTAGCTTGGCATCGCCTGAATCGCTGCAAAGACGATCGCCGTAAGCCCGGCCGCAGGGCCACTGACCGACAGCGACGACCGGCTGATCGCGCCAACGACAAGGCCGCCGACGACGCCGGAGATCAACCCCGCGAACAGCGGCGCGCCCGAAGCGAGCGCAATCCCCAGGCACAAGGGCAACGCCACCAGAGCAACGACGACCGACGATGGCAGATCGCTGCGCCAAGTAGAGAACAGTCCCACTGCGACAGGCGAGGGCGAAACGGATCGTTGATTCAAGGGATGCACCCGTTGTTCGAAGGAGCATCGGTTCCTAAATCATTTGTAATGTTAAACGCAAATCTCGAGTGCTGCCGCGTCATTTTGGCAAGGCCCGCACTGATACCGCCGAAACTGCGGCAGGCCGGTCAAAAACGGCCGTCGGGCTTGCCACGCCGCGCACGAAACGCCACATCCGATGCATGACTGAAAAACCCCCGCTGCAGGCGGTAATCGTGCCCGTCACCGCGCTCCAGCAGAATTGTACCCTGTTGTGGTGCACGAAAACCATGCGTGGCGCCTTTACCGATCCGGGCGGCGATCTCGACCGGCTGCTTGCCGTTGCCAAGCAACACGGCGTGACCATCGAAAAACTGCTCGTCACCCATGGCCATATCGACCATTGCGGGCTGACAGGCGTCCTTGCCGAACGGCTTGGCGTGCCTGTCGAAGGGCCGCACCCCGATGACAAGTTCTGGATCGACCAGGCGGCAGTGGTCGGTGCGCAATATGGCATCGACGGTGCAGCGCCGTTCACGCCCGATCGCTGGTTGTTCGATGGTGATCAGGTGACCGTGGGTGAACTAACCTTTGATGTCTATCATTGCCCCGGCCATACGCCCGGCCATGTCGTTTTCCATCACGCACCATCAAACCTTGCGATTGTCGGCGATGTGCTGTTCCAGGGTTCGATAGGGCGCACCGATTTCCCACGCGGCAACCACGGTGACCTGATCCGATCAATCACCTCTCGGCTGTGGCCCTTGGGTGGCGATACCGCCTTCGTCCCCGGCCATGGCCCGATGTCGACCTTTGCCCATGAACGACAGAACAATGCCTATGTGGCGGATCGGGTACTTGCTCTGGATTAGGTCAAAGAGACCCAGATCGCCCAGAGACTGAGCAATACCATCACAGTCCAGGTGCCGGCCGCACCGACCAACCGCCAGCCGTTGGCACCCTGCTTCGACATGCCGATAGCATGGCAAACGCGCACGCCCACCAACCCGAACCCCGCAATCCAAAGCGGTTGGGGCGCCGCATCGAATGAAAGCTCGATCGCAGCGATCAGGATGAGGCAGATCGGCACATATTCTGCGAAGTTGGCGTGTGCACGGATGCGCTGCAGCAGCACCGCATCGCCACCATCACCCAGCGAAACCTGGGATTTCTGCCGAGTTTGAACGACACGCCACGATAACCAGAAATAGACAAGACCGCACAGCCCCGCGGTCAACAGCGTCACTGCCATCATTCACCCCTTGTTTGTCTTGGTTGAGCCCTATGCTGGCGACCAGACCGCGTCCAGTTCGTTGTGCTGCCAAGCGGGCCGATCAGGTCGAAGACGAGATCAAGAACGACATCGGTGGCATCAAGGGCCCGCTCAAGGTCGACGACTGACTGACCCGCCGTGGCCGGGTCGGCAACGGCGCGGTCGCCGCAGGCATTGGATCAGTTCGAAGCAACCTTGGCCGGCGCCGGCAGCTTCTTTTGCAACAGCGCATAGCTGCGTTGATACCAGACCGAACCCGGGTAGTTGGACCCGAGCACGGCAGCAGCCTTTTTGGCCTCTTCCGGGATGCCCAGCGCCAAATAGCATTCCACCAGGCGGTGCAAGGCTTCGGGAGTGTGGCTGGTCGTATCGTAATTGTCGATTTCGTTGCGGAATCGGGTGATCGCGGCCAGGAACAGGCCCTGATTCTGATAGAATCGACCGATCTCCATTTCCTTGCCAGCAAGGTGATCGCGTGCAAGATCGATCTTCAGCCGCGCATCAGCGGCATAGTCCGAATTCGGATACCGACGGATCAGTTCGCCCAGCGCATCCAGAGCCTGCTGCGTGATACGCTGATCGCGCTGCACGCCGGAAATCTGTTCATAATAGCTGACCGCCACCATGTAATAGGCATAGGGCGCCTCACGGCTACCCGGGTGTAGTGAAAGGAAACGCTGCGCCGATGAAATCGCCTGGCTAAAGTCACCCGCGACATAGTAGCTATAGGCGCTCATCAACTGCGCACGCCGCGCCCACACCGAATAGGGGTGCTGGCGCTCGACTTCGTCGAACACCGCCGCCGCCTGCTTGTACTGGCGCTTGTCCAAGGATGCACGCGCGACGAGGTAAAGCGTTTCCACGTCGCGGGCCACATAGCTTTGGTCCTTCTTGCCCTTGTTGGTGGCGCAGGCGGATAGCGCCAGCGAGCCCGCGAGCAGAAGAAGGACAGGGCGAAACGCACGGGATGACAGCATGGATCCTGCCTTAGCCCAAGCTGCGGCCTGCGCCAAGCGCAACGCGACGAGCGGTGCTTCCATGATAGCGCCGCCATCAGCGCCCACGAAACGCTGCCGTACCCAGCGCCTCCCACGGCCCGCCGCAATAGCGCCAGATGGCGATGCCGGTGGCAAGGGTGTCGAATGGCCGAAATTCCGACGAAAGCATTCGATAACTCTCCCGTGCCACCGCCGGTTCCGCCTTGTTCTGCACTGTCATGTGCGGCTGGAAGCCTGCCCGGTCCTGTGGAATCAGCAGCGTGTCCCAGCCGTCGGCAAGCTCCCCGCGAACATCGACAAGCCCTGGCGACCGCAGCTTATAGGCAACGCCACTACCGCGAAACTGCACCTCGGTGACCGCGACCGCCTGCGGCGGCACTTGCCCGCACACGGCTCTCAACCGGCGCCGAACCGCTTCCAGTTCACGCCCGGGTAGCTGGTGGAACAGCGTCACATGCGCCGGTACCTGATTGCGCTCCGCCGGGAAATGCAGGCGGCGCAGTGCCTCGAACCGCGCCTGCACAGCCGGTTCAAGTAGCGCCGTCAGCACCAAAGGCCGCGGATCGAAACCGCCTGCCATCGCCGGCCCTAGATGTCCTGCGGGCGCCGGCGAATGACCAGATTGCGGATTTCGGTCATGTCCTCCATCGCAAAGCGCACGCCTTCGCGGCCCAACCCCGAATCCTTCACGCCGCCATAGGGCATGTTGTCGACCCGGTAGCTCGGCACGTCATTGATGACGACACCGCCGACGTCGAGCACGTCCCATGCCTTCAGCATATGGAACAGATCACGGGTGAAAATGCCCGCCTGCAGGCCAAATTTGCTGTCGTTGACCTCGGCCAGCGCCGCATCGAAATCACTGAATCGCGAGAAAAATGCGACCGGGCCAAAGGCTTCCTCGGTGTTCAGCTTCGCCGAACGCGGCACATTTTCCAGCAGCGTGGCCGCCAGCATCGCGCCATCGCGATTGCCGCCGCACAACAGTGTCGCCCCCGCCGCGGTCGCCTCCTTGATCCAATTATCCAGCCGCGTCGCTTCCTTCACATCGATCATCGGACCGATGAACGTCGCCTCATCGGCCGGGTTGCCGGCGATCAACTTCGATGTGCGATCGACCAGTTTTGCCTTGAATGCATCATAGACAGCATCATGGACGATGATCCGCTGCACGCCGATGCAGGACTGCCCTGATTGGTAAAAGGCGCCAAACACCGTGCGATCCGCCGCATCGTCCAGATCGGCGTCCTTGTCGATGATCACCGCAGCGTTGCCGCCCAGTTCCAGCACGACCTTTTTCTTGCCGGCGCGGGCCTTCAGATCCCAACCCACATCGGGCGACCCGGTGAACGACAGCAATTTCAGCCGGTCGTCGGTGGTGAACAGGTCCGCGCCTTCGCGATGCGCCGGCAGAATGGAGAAAGCACCCGGCGGCAGATCGGTTTCGGCCAGCACTTCGCCGATGATGATGGCCCCCAGCGGCGTCCGCGACGCCGGTTTCATGACAAAGGGACAACCAACAGCCAGCGCAGGCGCAATCTTGTGGGCGGCAAGGTTGAGCGGGAAATTGAACGGCGACACAAAGCTGCACGGGCCAATCGGCACCCGCTTCCACATGCCCTGATAACCACGCGCCCGCGCCGAAATGTCCAGCGGTTGCACCTCGCCGGTCATCCGTACCGATTCTTCGGCGGCGATGCGGAAGGTATCGATCAACCGCCCCACCTCACCGCGCGCATCGCGGATCGGCTTGCCGGCCTCGATGCACAAAGCATGGGCGAGTTCATCAAATCGTTCGGTAAAGCGCGTCACGCAATGCGCCAGGACCGCCTGACGTTCATAGGCGGCCATCTTCGCCATAGGCTCCGCCGCCGCCACCGCAGCGGCAATGCCACGATCGATCATCGCTGGATCGGCGATGGCGACCCGCGTCGCAACCTTCCCGGTATATTTGTCGGTCACCTCCAGGTCGGTATTCGGCTGTTCCGCCTTGTTGGCGAGATAAAGCGGATAGGTCGCGCGCAGGCCCGTCATAGTCTTTCCCTTCGTCAGACTGTCAGAACGACCTTGCCGGTCGCCTTGCGGTCCATCATCCAACGGATCGCTGCCGGGCCTTCATCGAGGCTGAAATGCTTGGAAACATGGGGCTTGAGCTTGCCCGCCCGATACCATTCCAGCAGTTCCGCCATGTTTTCGCGGTGCAGCTTTGGTTCGGCCTGTGTGAACGCGCCCCAGAATACGCCGACAATGGACGCACCCTTGATCAGCGGCAGGTTGAGCGGCAGCTGCGGAATGGCGCCAGCAGCAAAGCCGACAACCAGATAGCGGCCATTCCAGGCAATGCCCCGGAACGCCGGTTCGGCATAACGATCGCCGACCGGATCATAGACGACATCAACGCCCTTGCCACCCGTCAGCGCCTTGATGCGGTCCTTCAAATCCTCGGTCGCATAGTTGATCGTCTCATCCGCCCCATATTCGCGACACAAGGCCAGCTTTTCATCGGTCGAGGCGGCAGCAATAACCTTCGCACCCATCAGCTTGCCAAGCTCGACCGCGGTCAAGCCGACACCGCCGGCAGCACCCAGCACGAGCAACGTCTCACCCGGCTGCAAGCGGGCACGCTGCTTCAGCGCATGGTGAGAGGTGCCATAGGTCATGGTGAAACCACTGGCGATGTCGAACGGCATGTCGCCCGGGATCGGCACGATTTGCGCCCGGTTGGCGATCACCTGCTCGGCATAACACCCATTGCCGGTCATCGCGACGACGCGGTCACCCACGGCAACGTCGGTTATGCCTTCGCCGATCGCATCGACGACGCCGGCCGCCTCGCCACCCGGCGAAAACGGCAGCGCCGGTTTGAACTGATAAAGATTCTGGATGATCAGCGTGTCGGGAAAATTGACGCCGGCGGCATGAACCTTGACGCGCACCTGCCCTTTGCCGGGCTCCGGCGTCGGAATGTCCTTCACCACCAGCTTTTCGGGTGGCCCGTGTTCGACGCACAAGACTGCCTTCATCATTGTCACTCCCTATCGCCCAAAGGCCGTCACCCAGCGGCCGTCGCCAAACGACTGTCGCCTGCAGCATTTACTGAACGGACTGCACCATAACGGGGGTAACGCCCCTGTCTACCGTTGCTCAGCCCGCGACACCCCCGGCGGGCAGCCCCATCGCGCCCTGCAATGCCTCGCCAAACAGCCGAAATTCGGGTTCTCGCGGGCTGCCGACCCGCCACGCCAGCGCTACCCGGCGGACCGCGCCGCTGACCGGCCGCGCGATCAGCCCCGATCCGGCGATGATGCCGGCATCCAACGCCAGCTTGGGCAACAATGTCTGGCCCAGCCGGCCTGCCACCATCTGGACCAATGTCACCAGCGACGTGCCGCGCGCCGAAGGATCGGCACGCAATTCAGGGCGGCCGCACACCGCAAGCGCATGGTCCTTCAGGCAATGCCCGTCCTCCAGCAGCAACAAGTGCGAATCATCAATGGCATCCGGCGCCACGGAGGGCGGTGGATCGATCATGTCGCCCGGATGAAAAACCAGGAAAAACGGATCATCGAACAGCGGCATCGTATCGACCGTGCCGCAGTCCCAGGGTAGCGCCAGCAACACCAGGTCCAGCGTGCCGCGCGCCAACGCTTCGCAGGCCTGGGCGCTCATGTCCTCGCGCAGATACAGCTTCAAATCGGGGTATTGCGATCGCACATGCGGCAGTAGCTGTGGCAGCACATAGGGCGCGATCGTGGGGATGACGCCCAACCGCAGTTCCCCCGCCAATGGCTTGCCGGCATCCTTGGTCAAATTGGCCAGCGCATCGGCTTCGCGCAGCACGTCATAAGCCTTGGCGACGACGCGTTCGCCCAGCGGCGAAAAACGCACTACGCGCCGATTGCGCTCGACAAGCTGGACGCCAAGCAGGTTCTCAAGCTCGCGCAGACCAGCCGAAAGCGTGCTCTGCGTAACAAAACACGCATCGGCGGCGCGGCCGAAATGGCCATGGATGTGCAGCGCCGTCAGATATTGAAGCTGCTTGAGCGTCGGCAGGAAGGTCATCGACAAAATCGATCTGTAACGTTGAAATTATCGATTGGATTTCTAGCCCGGCGGCGGCCATGTCACAACCCGCGAAACAAATTCCCCCTCACCAACAGCAAGGAAAACCATCATGGCTCTCACCGTCGGCGATACCGTCCCTTCGTTCGTACTGCCTGTTCAGCAGGGTGTTGCTGCCCTGCCCGGCGGCGAAACGCTCGACATCACCACTGCCTATCCCGGCAAGTGGAAGATCCTGTTCTACTGGCCCAAGGATTTCACCTTCGTCTGCCCGACCGAAATCATCGGCTATGGCGACCTGAAGGGTGACTTCGAAGATCGTGATGCGGTGCTGATCGGCGCTTCGACCGACAGTGATTTCGTGCACTTCGCGTGGCGCAAGTCCGACGAGCGCCTCGCCGCCTGCGAATTCCCGTGGCTGGCCGATAATTCCAAGCTGCTTGCCGATGCGCTCGGCATTGTTGTCAAGGATGCGGGCGTCGCCCTGCGCGCCACCTTCATCATCGATCCGGAAAACGTCATCCAGCACATCACGGTCAATGGCCTCAACGTCGGCCGCAACCCGCAGGAAACGCTGCGTATCCTCGATGCGTTGCAGACCGATGAGCTTTGCCCTTGCAACTGGACCGAAGGCCAGGACGTGCTGAAGCCTGCGGCCTGATGGCATTGGCCGGGCCTTTGGAGCCCGGCCATCCACCAATGACGATGCGGCGATCCTTCGTGGTCGCCGCACCAATCAAGCGTTTTTACAAACCACGCGCCGAATAAGGGCGCGGCCATCCCGCCACCGATAAAGGTGACGGGCAAAGGAACCCCCATGCTCTTTTCCGATCTCGCCAAAACGCTTCCAGACCATGCCAAGGATTTGCGCCTGAACGTCAGCAGCCTGCTCGCCGAACAACTGCTGACCGATCAGCAAAAATACGGCACGTTGGTCGCTGTTGCGCATGCCTGCGCCTACAAGCCAATGATCGACGCCGCCGAGGCCGAGGCCGCCGACAAGATCAGCCCAGAGGCGATGAACGCCGCCAAGGCCGCCGCTTCAATCATGGCAATGAACAACATCTACTATCGCTTCATCCATCTGGCATCGCGGCCAGACTACAAGACCATGCCGGCAAAGCTGCGCATGAACGTTATCGGCTCACCTGGCATCGACAAGGCCGATTTCGAGCTCTTCAGCCTCGCTGTGTCTGCGATCAATGGTTGCGGGATGTGCATCGACGCCCATGACAAGGTGCTCGCCGGACACGGCATCAGCGCCGAAAAAATCCAGGCGTCGGTACGCATCGCGGCCGTCGTGCATGGCGTCGCACGGACTCTGCAGGCTGTTTGACGGACCCCTCTAGCGACTCCCCGCCGATAGCTGGGCCGATTGCGGCCGGCCGTCGGCGGTAACGCCATAGTCTATGACGCACATAAACCGGTACACCGCATGGGCACCGCAACCGACACCGGCATAGCGAAACCTTTCGGTGAGGATTACCTTGCGATGGCCGCGGTCGGGAACGCCATCGTCAACGATCAACTGGCGCACCACGCCGGCAGGCGTTAACGAGCCATAGGAAATGGTTTCAGCGACATAGGGGCCGCCGCCGCGACGCTCAACCCGCTTGCTGGGTGTCATCCCCCCTTCCGACACATGGCCTGTCTGTCCGCGCCTGCCCTGTTCGTCGACCAGATCGAAAGCCGCCTCGCCAAGCGTTGCGCCGCCCTCCAACGCAGTCAGCGGCTGCTGGGCATTCAGGTCGCGGATCGCCTCGTCCACCGCCGCCACACCTTCGCGGGTCATGATATCGCCTGTTTCATCGTCGCCACGCATCAGCCGGCCTTCAAAATCCTGGCGATATCGCACCAGTTCCTGCGCATATTCCTGGGGATGGGTGCGAACAAAGTTGATCTCGGCGAGCACATCCCGCTCGAAATTGCTGTCTGCAGCCCGCGCTGCCGAGATGGCCACGCCCTGCGAGAGCAGGCATGGCAGCAGCAGCGTCAACCATCGTAGCCGGACCATGAAATCTCCCAAAAACCAGTCTCGGCCCGCAGCCGAACCTCCCTTGGGCGATATGATTGACGGGATGAACGCCGGCTGACGCGCCAGTGGCTGGCGCTGCAGCACGGAAGCGGATAAGATTGCATCATATCGCGCGCAGCACACGGCCGCCGTCCGGAGACTTGCCATGGCTCTCATCGCCTATCTAGATTCGATCAAATCGCGAGACCCCGCGCCACGTTCGCGCTGGGAAGTTCTCACCTACCCTGGTGTGCTGGCGCTTGGTATGCACCGCATTGCCCATGCACTGTTCAACGCCCGACTGTTCCTAATCGCGCGTATCGTCAATCATCTGTCTCGGTTCCTGACCGCGATCGACATCCACCCTGGCGCCACGATCGGGCGCAATTTCTTCATCGATCATGGCTTTGTCGTCATCGGCGAGACCGCGGTGATCGGCGACAACGTGACCATCTACCAATGCGTGACGCTGGGCGGTACGGATCCTGCCAATGGCGTTGCTGGCAAACGCCACCCGACGCTTGGCGATGGCGTCATCATCGGTTCCGGCGCACAGGTACTGGGGCCCATCACTGTCGGCGTCCGCGCCCGTGTCGGCGCTAACGCGGTCGTCACCCGCGATGTGCCCGAGGGCGCAACGATGGTCGGCATCCCGGCCAAGCCAGTGCCGGTCGATGCCGGCGATTATGCCAAGACCTTTCTGCCCTATGGCACGCCCTGCTCTCAGCGTTTCGATCCCGAAACGCAGAAGCTTGAGCTGCTTCGCTGCGAAGTCGAAACCCTGCGCGCCCGGCTTGACGCCTTGACCGAGGAAGAGCGGCAACGCTCGGCACGGGGCTGAGGCGCGGTTGGACAACATTTCGCCGCTGCCTGCGGGCCGTCCGCAGACGCAGGTCGCCTTCAACCGCATTGAGCTCGACCGCATCTTGTCCCTGTACGGTCGCATGGTAGCGGCCGGTCATTGGCGGGATTATGCGATGGATCTCGGCACCAAATTGGCGAGCTTTTCCGCCTTTCGCCGCACCGCTGAAAACCCGGAGGTTCGCATCGTTAAGGATCCATCGCTGCGCTTGAAACAGGGCGAATGGATCCTCTATGGCGAAGGCGGCGTGGTGCTGAAGCGCGGACACGATCTGGCAGGCGTGCTGGCGCCAATCGAACGCCGGCTGGTCAAACTCGTCGAGGCTTGAACCGCAGCGTTTGTCGTCGCTACAGCGTCTCCATTGTCCCGCTGACGACGTTCGCGACTTGCATCCCGGCAAGGCTCGCCAGCCGAGCATTACCCGACAGGTAGGTCAGCACACCGTCGGCATCCCTGCTTTCCCGGTGATGTGATTCGACAAATGCATCGGCAACCGTCATCGCCGGCAGCGTCGCAGGCCGCACTTCCTCGCGCACGAAAAATGCGTTCACCCCGGCAGAACCGCAGCCGACCAAAGCATAACCGTTTGCCCGCGCCCAATGATCAAAGGCACCCAGCGAAGCACCAAAATACAGGTTGGACCTGCCGCAGGTGCCACGCACAAACCCAGGATCGAGCGGCACCGAAATCGCCCGTTCGGCGCCAAACACCGCATTATATTCAACGACCAGAATCCGCGGGCGTACGGCGCTGATTGCCGTCAGCACCCAATAATCCATGCCATCGATATCGACCGACAAAAGGCCAAGATCGGCATCAAAGCCTGCATCGACGATCAGATCGTCGATCGTGTCCGGCGTGATGAAGGCTGCCGTTGCGCGCAAATCATGCCGCCAGAACCAGGGCGCAGCGCGGATGCGCTCGACATTCTCTCGGCTGCCGTCGATCACCAGCCCGCGCCAATTGTCCTTCATCATCAACAGCCGGCAATTGGCCTCGCTGAAATCCTCGACGCCGAATTCTACGAATGTCCGGTGGGGGATCGGCACTTGCGCGATCAACCGCTGGATGATGCCATCCTCGCCGAACTGCGAGAATATCCGGAATTCAAAATCGCGCAGCGGCGCTGCTGTCCGGCTACCGAACGACGCCGACAGGTTGCGGCCCTGGTTGAGCAGCACCTTTTCGACCGCCGATTCCAACGCAGTCAGCCGGGCTGACGCCCCCTTCAGCCGTGCAAAGAGCCGGCCGATGGGCACGGTTCACCCTCGACCGCCGAGAGCCATGGCGCCCTGGCCGCCGCCATTTTCCGGAACCACTTCGCCGGTGCGATCGCTGATTTCCTCAAAACGCGCCGCAACCGTTTCGGCAGTCATATCTTCCGGTGCAACATGGATGCCGCGCGTCAGCGTCACATAGGCGCGTTCGAACCCGCCCCCACCGGCGTTGATGATGGCGTTGGTCGGCGCATCATCGGAAACCAGGAAAACCGCCGCCGGCGCTACGGTTTCCGGCCCCATGCGGGCAAGCAGTTCAGGCGGCATCAGGTCTTCGGTCATCCGCGTCGCGGCCAATGGCGCAATGGTGTTGACCTTGACGTTATATTTGGCGCCTTCGATCGAAAGCGTCTTCATCAGGCCAACCAGCGCAGCCTTGGCTGCGCCATAGTTGGCATGGCCGAAATTGCCGTACAACCCCGTGGAGGAGGTCGTCATCAGGATGCGGCCAAATGCCTGTTCGCGCATCACTTCCCACACGGCCTTGGTGCAGATGACGCTGCCCATCAGGTGCACGTCGGTCACCAGCCTGAAATCATCCAGCGTCATCTTGACGAAGGTCTTGTCACGCAGAATGCCGGCATTGTTGATCAAGATGTCGATCCGACCCCAGCGTTCCTTGACATAGGCCACCATTTTTTCGACGGCGGCGGCATCGGTCACGCTGGCACCATTGGCCATCGCTTCGCCACCAGCGGCATTTATTTCATCGACCACCGCCTGCGCAGCGGACAGCGAGCTGCCCGATCCATCACGGGAACCGCCCAGATCATTGACCACGACCTTGGCGCCGCGGCTTGCCAGTTCGAGCGCATAGGCGCGGCCCAGACCGCCACCCGCACCGGTGACGATGGCAACGCGATTGTCAAAACGAAGTGTCATCGGAATATTCAGCCCTGTTGCTATTTTCGACAAGGGACGATGCGACACCGCCGCCCTTCGGGCTCAGCCTGTAACCGAGCTTGGCGCTGCCGCAAAGGCCCGGAATCACCGGAAACGCACCAGGCACGCCGCCGGCTACACCCGTTCCGACACGGGATCGACATCCAGGGCATAGCCAGCCGAGCGCACTGTGCGGATGACATCGGGCATTTCATCGCCATCCACGGTGGTGTTCACCGCCTTGCGCAACCGCCGAATATGCACATCGACGGTTCGTTGTTCGACATAGACCGTCCGGCCCCATACCGCGTCAAGCAGCTGTTCGCGTGAGAAGACCCGGCCCGGATGCTCCAGGAAATGTCGCAGCAGCCGGAATTCGGTCGGGCCCAGTTGCAGCGTGCGGCCCTCGCGGGTCACCTTGTGCGCAGACGTGTCCATGCTGATGCCGGCATAATCCAGATTGCCGCCGGACAGCGCCGGGCGCAGTCGCCGCAACACGGCGCGAACCCGGGCGACCAGTTCACGCGGGCTGAAAGGCTTTGTCACATAATCATCGGCACCGGTTTCCAGCCCGCGGATGCGATCCGCTTCCTCGGCCCGCGCCGTAAGCATGACGATTGGCAGGTTCGCGGTCAGCGGCGCCCGCCGCAGCCGCCGGCACACCTCGATACCCGACAGGTTGGCGATCATCCAATCGAGAATCACCAGGTCGGGCTTGTCCTCCTGCGCCAGCACCAGCGCTTCCTCGCCATCATCGGTGCGGATGACGTCGAAACCTTCCTTTTCAAGGTTATAGGTTACCAGCTCAACGAGATTGGCATCGTCTTCAACCAGCAGGATCTTGGGGCGCATGGGTCATTCCTCCAGAAATTGGGGCGTGGCTCAGGGTTCGTCGGAAAAGCCGGCGTCGTCAGACGATTTGTTGAGATAGGTCGAAGTGTCGTCCGACTTTGGGCGATCGGTGAGGTGCTCACCGGTCACGGCAAAATGCACCATCTCGCCCACCGATGTCGCATGGTCGCCAATGCGTTCCAGGTTCTTTGCAACAAACAGAAGGTGCGTCGATGGCGTGATATAATGCGGATTTTCCATCATGAAGGTCAGCAGCGAGCGAAACAGGCTGTTATAGAAATCATCGACGCCGCGATCCCGCTCGCACACGGCGCGGGCCAGATCGACATCGCGGTCGACAAAGGCATCGAGCACATCGCGGATCATGCTGACCACAACGCGCGCCATTTCAGGCACGATGATAACCGGCCCGATCGGCGGTGCCTGCGCTACTACTGACGCCCGCTTGGCAATATTCTTGGCATAGTCGCCGATCCGCTCCAGCACGCCGGCAATCTTCAAAGCTGCCACGATCTCGCGCAGGTCATTGGCCAACGGCGCCCTCAACGCGATGATCTTGACGGCCAGTGCCTCGGCTTCGGCCTCAAGCGCATCGATACGCGCATCTTCGGCCACCACGCGCGCCGCCGCATCCATGTTGCGCGTCACCAGCGCATCAACAGCGCCGACGATCTGCGCCTCGCATAGCCCACCCATCCGACTGATGATCGATCGCAACAGCGCGATATCATCGTCGAACGACTTCACGGTATGGGCGTTGGGTTCTCTCATTTTGGTTCCAGATTCTGCCCGCTCATCCGTAGCGGCCGGTAATATAGTCCTTGGTGCGCCGTTGCACCGGATTGGTAAAAATCATCGATGTGTCGCCATATTCGACCATCGAGCCGAGGTGGAAAAACGCCGTTTTCTGGCTCACCCGGGCGGCCTGCTGCATGTTGTGGGTCACGATGACGATGGCGTAACGACCGCGCAGATCGTCGATCAGCTCCTCGATCTTGGCGGTGGCGATAGGGTCCAGCGCCGAACACGGCTCATCCATCAGGATCACTTCGGGATCGACGGCGATGGCGCGAGCGATGCACAGCCGCTGCTGCTGCCCGCCCGACAGTGCTGTGCCGCTCTCGCCCAGCCGGTCCTTGGCTTCATCCCACAACCCTGCCCGGCGCAATGCGTTTTCAACGATCTCATCAAGCTCGACCTTACCGCGCGCAAGACCATGGATCCGCGGGCCATAGGCAATATTTTCATAGATCGATTTGGGAAACGGATTGGGCTTTTGAAACACCATACCAACCCTGGCCCGCAACTGAACCACGTCCATGTCCGGACTGTTTATATCGCGCCCGTCCAGCCGGATTTCACCGGTCACCCGCGCAGTGTCGATGGTATCGTTCATGCGATTGAAACAGCGCAGAAAGGTCGATTTCCCGCACCCCGACGGGCCGATAAAGGCCGTTACCTGTTCGCTCGATACGTCCAGCGAGACGTTCTTCAGCGCCTGTTTAGCGCCATAGAATACACTGACATTGCGCGCCGAAATCTTGAGTGGCGCGGCAACGCCCATTTCAGGCCGGTTTGCTGAGACTTCCGTCACAATTGCCTCTCATACCGGTTACGCAAATAGATCGCGACGCTGTTCAGCAATAGCAGCACAACCAACAGCACGATGATCGCAGCTGAGGTTTTTTCGACAAATCCGCGTTGCACATCGTCTGACCACAGAAATATTTGAACCGGCAGCACGGTCGCCGGTGATGCGAAGCCCTGTGGCACATCGGTCACAAATGCGCGCATGCCTATCAGCAGCAGCGGCGCCGTTTCACCTAAAGCCCGTGCCGTGCCGATGATCGACCCTGTCATGATCCCTGGCAACGCGATCGGCAGGATGTGGTGGAACACCAATTGAATCGGCGATGCACCAATCCCCAACCCTGCGTCACGGATCGAGGGTGGCACCGCCTTGATCGCCAGCCGCGCCGCAATGACGATCACCGGCATCGTCATCAACGCCAGGGTCGCCCCGCCAACCACCGGTGCCGAGCGCGGCATGTTGAAAAAATTCAGGAACACCGCGAGGCCAAGGAGGCCGAATATGATCGACGGCACCGCTGCCAGATTGTTGATCGACACCTCGATCATGTCGGTCCATCGGTTACGGGGCGCGAATTCTTCAAGATAGACCGCCGCCATCACGCCGATGGGGAAGGCAAGGCCAAGGGCAACCAATACGGTGAGCAACGACCCCAACGCTGCGCCGGCGATGCCGGCAAGCTCAGGTGCGGTTGAATCCGCCTCGGTCATGAACAGCGAGTTGAAGCGCATGCGCAACAGCCCACGACTTTCCAGGCTACGCCAGGCGGCGACGTCCCTATCGCTGATTCCGCGCGAAATAGCCGGCCGCGCCAGATCAAACTTGCCCTTGGCTAGCAGATCGATGCTGCTCGTGACCGGCACCCACAGCGTCCGCGTCGTGCCGAGCACACGCGGATCATCGGTGACAGCGCGCCGCAATGCCAGCCATGCACCTTCGCTCACGACATCGACAGGCAGACCCAATTGCGCAGTTGTCGCCTGCATTAACCCAACATAATCGCCACGCCGGATGACTGCCGCAGCGTCGGGACCAGAAGCTGCGACGGGATCAATCCCCAGCAGCTGCGGCGAGAACTGCACCGAAATCCTCACTTCGCTATGCCGAAATCCCGACGCACCATCGCGCACGATGGTGAACAGCAGAAAAGCCAGGAACGCACCAGCAAGCAGCAGTGCCCCCAAGCCAGCCAATTTAAAAAACAGTTCGGCGCGATAGCGGGCTTCGACACGCCGCCGCATGCGTGCAGATTGCCAATTGGTCGGCTCCCGATCGTCGGGCGACAAAACAGCGTTCGGCGAGAAACCCGTCATTCATAGGCCTCGCGATATTTGCGCACGACCGACAGCGCATAAATGTTCAGCAACAGGGTGATGCCGAACAGGGTGAGCCCTAGCGCAAAGGCCGATAGCGTCTTGGCTGAATCGAATTCCTGATCGCCAGTGAGCAATGCCACGATCTGCGCCGTGACTGTCGTTACGCTTTCGAACGGGTTGACCGTGAGATTGGCGGCAAGGCCGGCAGCCATGACGACGATCATGGTTTCGCCAATGGCCCTGCTGACGGCGAGGAGTACGCCGCCAACGATACCGGGCAGCGCCGCTGGTACCAAAACCTTGCGCACCGTTTCCGATCGTGTCGCGCCCATCGCCAGGCTGCCGTCGCGCATCGCTTGCGGCACGGCAGTCAAGGCGTCGTCTGCCATCGAAGACACGAAGGGGATGATCATGATGCCCATCACGGCGCCCGCCGCGAGCGCGCTTTCGGCAGAAGCATTGGTAAAGCCTATCGCCACCCCGAAATCACGCACCGCCGGCGCTACCGTCAGCGCCGCGAAGAACCCGTAGACCACTGTCGGCACGCCCGCGAGCAGTTCCAACATGGGTTTCAATGCCCGGCGCACCCGCGGATTGGCGTATTGCGTCAGATAAATCGCCGACATCAACCCCAAGGGAATGGCGACAATCATCGCGATGATGGCACCGATGAAGATTGTTCCCCAAAACAGCGGCACCGCCCCGAACGCGCCGGACGATCCGACCTGGTCCGCGCGAATAGCGGTTTGCGGTGACCACCGCGTGCCGGTCAGGAACTCCAATGGCGACACCCTGTCAAAGAAACGCATCGATTCGAACAGCAGCGACAGCACAATCCCGAAGGTCGTGGCGATGGCTACCACCGACGCCAGGGTGAGCAACCAGTACACCACCCGTTCAACTGCGCGCCGTGCCCGGAATTTGGCTTGCAGATGGGACCAGGCCCAGAGCCCGGCAATAGCCATAAGCACAACAGCCAATCCGCATATGGCCAGATTGTCGGTATTGCGTGTTGCCTTGTAAATGGTCGCAGCCCTGCCCGCCGCCGGGTTGAATGCCGTCTCGATCTCGCCCGCCGCCAGACCACGCACTTCGCTCATGAAAACTGCCTGATCGCCGGCACTGACCGGGCGAGCCGCCGCTGGAACACTCTCCAGCACCTGATGTTCGACCAGCCGCTCCCCCGAAATCGCCCATATTGCAAGAAGCAGAAGGGCCGGCGCCAGCGCTACCAGCGCGACAAAACCGCCATGATAGCCCGGCAGCGAATTAATTGTGCCGATGCCACTGCCGCGTGCCCGGCGCATGGCGACGCCCTTGCGCGTGCCAAGCCACAACGCCAGTGCGCCCAACCCAAGCAGCAATAGCAGGATAGCAAACAGGCTCATCCGAGCACCGCCGGGTCGAGCGGCGTCAGATCACGGGCGATCGCGGCATTGCGCGCGCGCACAGCATCGGGCGACGCAACCAGCCCTCTTTTGGCGAGATAGCCGCGCCGTCCCCAGGTAGAATCGCGCGCGAATTCGGCAAGAAACTCGCGCATCCCGCGCACCGCCCGTTCGTGCTGCGGCTTGAGATACAGATACAACGCGCGCGAGGCTGGATACCGGAAAGTTGATATATTGTCATAGGTTGCCGCAACCCCATTGAGGAGAACATCCTTGATGCGGTCGCTGTTCTGTTCAAGATAGGAAAAGCCAAACACGCCCAAAAGATTTGGGTTTGCAGCGATCTTTTGAACGATCAGATTGTCATTTTCGCCGCCTTGCACGAAAACACCATCCTCGCGGATTCGGCTGCATATATCCTTGAACCGCGCTTCGTCGCTGCGCTTCAGCGCCTGCATCGACGGCTCGGTTTCACATCCCTTCGTCATGAAAAGCATATCAAAGCTGTCGCGCGTTCCCGACGTCGGTGGCGGACCAATCACTTCGATCCGGATGGCCGGCAGCGCCGGATTTACATCCGACCACAACCGCGCCCGATTAACGCCTCGACCGAAAGGATTGGCTGCCAATGCCAGATAAACGTCTCGCTCGCCCAACGATGGAAAGTCTGCCGAACGGGATTGGGCGATCACCACACCATCCAGGCCGATCTGGATTTCCACAAGGCGACTAACGCCATTGCGCGCGCATTCGGCCAGCTCGCTTGCCTTGATGCGGCGCGACGCATCCGCAAGATCAGGGAATTGTTGGCCGACGCCCGAACAAAGCAACTTCAAGCCGCCACCGGTACCCGTCGATTCGACGATCGGCGCCGGAAATTGCGGCCAGGTACGCTTGAACTGCTCGGCAACCGCAGTCGTGAATGGGTAGACCGTCGAAGAGCCCACGATGCGAATCTGGGTGCGCCCGCGATCGCTGCAACCCGCCAGCAAAACCGCGCCGGCAAAAACAGCGAGCAACAACAAATGGCGGAAACTGGATTGCAACGACACACTTTCACCGCAGACGACAGCGGTAGACGTCCCGGCTCGAAAATGAACACCAAACAACTGCATTCTTCGCGGTAGCCGCCGCTGATGTGGGCGTTATGACGTTTTTGTTACGATTTTATGACAACGCCAGCTTGGGCTGTAACAGATTCCGGTACGATTGCCTCGGCGATCTTCATCCCGCCGGCTTGTGGCAAGGTAAAGGAGACCTTTGTGCCCTCGCCTGGCTTGCTGACAATCTCCAGCCGACCGCGATGGCGTTCGACGATATGCTTGACGATTGCGAGTCCCAGGCCGGTACCACCCATCTTTCGGGACCGCAGCGAATCAACGCGATAGAAGCGTTCTGTCAATCGCGGCAGATGTTCCGGAAGAATCCCGTCACCCATGTCGCAGACGGTCAAACGCACCATCGCCGTGCCGCCTGGCGGCGCCGGTTCTGCTGTTGCTTCAACCGTTATCGGGGTGCCGTGACTACCGTATTTCAGCGCGTTGGAAATAAGGTTGTGCAACACCTGCAAAATCTGGTCGCGGTCGGCGATCACCGATGGCAGCGAGGTCATTTCATTGATGATCAAATGCCGTTCATCGGCCTCCAGACGCATCGTCAGGGTCTTGCCGACATCGGCAATTATGCCGGACAGATCAAGCCGGGTCACCGGCCGCACATGCTTGTCGAGTTCGATGCGAGACAGTGACAACAGATCATCGATCAACCGCGACATCCGCGCGGCTTCACGCGCCATTATTTCGAGGAACCGCCGCCGCGCTGGCTCGTCTTCCGCAGCGGGGCCCTGCAATGTCTCGATAAAGCCCGAAAGCGTTGCCAGTGGCGTGCGCAGCTCATGGCTGGCATTGGCGACAAAATCGACCCGCATCCGCTCCGTCAGGCGCGACTGGGTGATATCGTCGAAAATCATCAAGGTCCGACCTTCGCCGGCATCGACGGCGCGCAACCGCCATGCGCTGTTGCCGCTGCCAAGCCCGGCAATCTCGCGCTCAATGGCAACACTGCTGCGGCTTACTTCGGTCAAAGCATCCAGAACGACAGGATGTCGAACCGTCAATCGCATGTCGCCGCCGGCGACGCGTTCGCCAAAAAGCTGGCGCGCCTCGGCATTGGCGGCAACCGCTGTATCGCCCGCAACGATAAGCGCGGGATTGCCAAGCGCTTCGATGCTGATCCCATCGGCGGCGACTGGCGGCGGGAGCGGCGCGATCGCTGCAATCGGTGGTGGCGGTGGCAGCGGCGCTTCAGTTTTCGACGCCAGCCGGCGTCCCATCGCCATCCCGGCAAGCAGCGCCGCAGCGACACATACAAGCAAAAGCGCTATCATCTCGGCGCTCATGGTTTTGGCCGTGCCAGGCTGCGCAACGCTGGCAAGAGTTCGGCATAATCGTCGATTACGACATCGGCGCCCAATTCGCGCGCCGGCCTATCCGAAAACCCGAAACTGACGGCAATCACCGGGATATTGGCAGCGGCTGCGGTGTTGGTATCGGTAATCGAATCGCCTACGAACACTGTCGATTCGGGACGACCACCGGCAGCTTTGATCGCCGCGAGCAGATGCGCCGGATCCGGTTTGGGCTTTGCCACCGAATCGAAGCCAAGGTTGGCGGCAAAGCGCCCTCCCCAGCCCAGCGCCGATACAAGCGCTGCAGAAAGCGCCACCGGCTTGTTGGTGCAGATCGCCAGCACCGATCCCTCGGCCGCCATTACGTCCATCGCCGTTTCGATACCCGGATAGGGCCGTGATCCAACGGCGATGTTCGCCGCATAATAGCGCAGAAACGGTGCCATTCCGGCTTCGATCAGCGCCGGGGTCACGACGCCGCTCGATGCCAGTCCGCGTTCCAGTAATCGGCGCGCGCCATGGCCTACCATGTGCCGTACATCGTCAGCCGGAACGCCCGGCCGACCAAGTTCACCCAAAGCATGGTTCAGCGCCGCGCACAGGTCAGGGGCGGTATCGACGAGCGTGCCGTCGAGATCGAACACAATGGTGGCGGGAAGCGGGCTCACCCCTGCCCAATGCGTCGGCAACGCTTCCAAAGGCAAGTCCGTTATGGCAGGGCGAATGGTGTGACCATCAAGAACCGCCCCGCCGCGCGGCCGCTCGCCGCCATCATCCTCGCCGCCGGCCAGGGCACGAGAATGAAATCGGGGCTGCACAAAGTCCTGCATCCGATCGCTGGTAAACCGATGTTGTTGCATTTATTGGACAGCCTCGCAGTTTTGTCTGCCGAACGCACCGTCGTTGTCGTTGGCGCCGGCCGCGATCAAGTCGAATCCGCCTTGAAGGACCGCGGCATAAGCGTCGCCGTACAAGCTGAGCAACTCGGCACCGGCCATGCTGTTTTGCAGGCCGAAGCGGCGCTTGCCGGGTTTGAAGGCGACATCATCATCCTTTTCGGTGACGCGCCCCTTGTCAGCGCCGCGACCATGACCCGCCTGCAAAGCGCGCTGGAGCCGGGGGTTGCCGCCGTCGTGCTCGGGTTCCGCCCCGAAGAGCCCGGCGCCTATGGCCGCATCGTCGCCAACGAGGGCGTCATCGAGAAAATGGTGGAGTACAAGGATGCGAGCCCCGTTGAGCGCGCCATCGGGCTGTGCAATTCCGGGGTGCTCGCTGTCAGCGCGCGGGATTTGTGGCCTTTGCTTACCCGAATCGACCGGAACAATGCCGCCGGTGAATATTACCTTCCCGATATCATCGGCCTGATCATCGCCGATGGCCGGCTGGCCCGGGTGATCGAAACCGGGGCCGATGAGGTCGCCGGGGTCAATTCGCGCGCCGAACTGGCACGGCTTGAGGCAGGCTGGCAGGCGCAGCGCCGCGCCGCAGCGATGGCCGTTGGCGTCACGCTCATCGATCCGGCCAGCACATTCTTTGCGCACGACACACGCATCGAGCGTGATGTCACCATCGAACCCTTTGTGATCTTTGGCCCAGGCGTCTCCATCGCCTCCGGCACAACGATCCGCGCCCATAGCCACATCGCCGGGGCCGTCATCGGACCAAGTTGCGACATCGGCCCATTTGCTCGCCTGCGACCCGGCACGATACTGTCAAAGGGCACCAAGATCGGCAATTTCGTCGAAACCAAAAATGCCGAATTCGGCGCCGGGGCCAAGGCAAATCACCTGAGCTATATCGGCGATGCGAGCATCGGCGCCGGGGCCAACATCGGTGCCGGGACGATCACCTGCAACTATGACGGTTTTTTCAAATACCGCACCAACATCGGCGATGGCGCCTTCATCGGTTCGAACTCGGCGCTTGTCGCGCCAGTCAGCATCGGTGCCGGCGCAATCGTCGCCGCCGGCAGCACCATCACGGCAGATGTGGATGCCGATGCGCTGGCACTGGTACGGCCGCCACAGCAGGCCAAGCCCGGCTGGGCCGCGCGGTTTCGCAAGCTGATGCAGGCCCGTAAACAGACGCAACATTAATCGCCCGAAAGCTGGCCTGCATGCCTCTTGCCTTCCCCATGCAACCCCCTATTGCTCGCTTACATGTGTGGCATAATTGGCATCCTTTCCCCTGAACCAGTGGCGGCACGGCTCGTCGACGGACTCCGGCGGCTCGAATACCGCGGCTATGATTCGGCCGGCATCGCGACGATCCACGACGGGCGGATTGATCGCCGACGCGCCTCGGGCAAGCTGGACAACCTCGTCGCCGTGCTCGCCAGCGATCCGTTGCCTGGCTGCAGCGGCATCGCCCACACGCGCTGGGCAACGCATGGCGGACCGACCACCGACAATGCCCATCCCCATGCGACGAACGATGTGGCGCTGGTCCACAACGGCATTATCGAGAACTTCAAGCCGCTGCGGGCCGAAGTTCTTGCCGCTGGCCGCACCCTGACATCGCAGACGGACAGCGAAGTCGTCGCGCATCTGCTCAGCATGGCGATTGACGCCGGGGCAAGCCCTGATGAAGCCGTCGCGCAAACTCTGAAGCGCCTGCGTGGGGCCTTCAGCTTTGCCATATTGTTCCGCGCCCACCCAGAAGTGATGTACGGCGCCCGCCGCGGTTCGCCGCTGGTGCTGGGCCATGGCGATGGCGAAATGTTCCTCGGGTCCGATGCGCTGGGCCTCGCGCCCTTCACAAATCGCATCACATATCTCGAAGAGGGCGATTGGGTCCGCCTGACCTGCGATACAGCAAAAATTTTCGACATCGATGATGCCCCTGTCCACCGGCAGACAATCATTTCATCGGCATCGGCGGCGGTGATCGAAAAGGGCAATTATCGGCACTACATGGAGAAAGAGATCCATGAGCAGCCGATTGTCGTTGCCCAGACGCTCGGCGCCTATCTGGATCCGCTTGCCGAAACCGTCAGCCTGCCGGCGCTGCCGTTCGATCTAGCGGATATCAAACGCATTCAGATCGTCGCCTGCGGCACGGCGCTGCTGGCCGGCCAGGTCGCAACCTACTGGCTTGAAAGCCTGGCGCGTATTCCCGTGCAGATCGAAAATGCCAGCGAATTTCGATACCGCGATCCGGTTTATGAAGCCGGCGGCCTGGCGCTGTTCATCTCGCAATCGGGCGAAACCGCCGATACGCTGGCGGCGCTTAGGCATGCCAAGGCAGGTGGCCAGCATATTGCCGCGGTCATCAACGTCGCTACCTCGACAATGGCGCGCGAAGCCGACCTGCTGCTGCCCACCCACGCCGGCCCGGAAATCGGCGTCGCTTCGACCAAGGCCTTCACCTGCCAATTGGCCGTACTTGCTGCGTTCGCCATCGCCATGGGCAAGGCAAAAGGCCACATCAACAGTTCGGAGGAAGCCCGTCTGGTCCACCTGCTAACCGAAGTACCGGCCGCAATGAACGCCGCATTGGCATCGGAAGATGCTATCGCCGCGCTCGCACAGCCCCTCAGCAAGGCCCGCGACGTGCTCTATATTGGCCGCGGCCCCGATTATCCGATGGCATTGGAGGGTGCGCTGAAACTAAAGGAAATCAGCTATATCCACGCCGAAGGCTATGCCGCCGGCGAATTGAAGCACGGCCCGATCGCGCTTATCGACGAAAATGTTCCCGTCATCGTCATCGCACCTTCAGGTGCCCGCTTTGAAAAAACCATCTCGAACATGCAGGAAGTCATGGCTCGGGGCGGGCTCGTCTACCTGCTGTCTGACGCCGAGGGCCTTGCCGAACAAGGCGCCAGCGCCACCGCAACGATCGAGATGCCGACGGTGGACCCGTTCATCAGCCCGCTTGTCACTGCAGTGCCGATACAATTACTTGCCTATCATGTAGCCCTCGCCAAGGGAACCGACGTCGACCAGCCACGAAATCTCGCAAAATCGGTGACGGTCGAATAGCTGTAGGCTGACATTTATAATCTCCGTGGCAGATAACAATTGGGTTGTGGCAGTTGTTTTAGGGTTATGACAGTTGCAATAGCCGTGCGTCAGTTCTCAGGCGGGCGTTAAAAAAGCATGGTGTCAGTTTCTCTGCTCGCCGATGGCCACCGGTCGCGTGAGCACCGAGACTAGTGGTCAAAACGTGACGCTTGGATCGCATCTTGATGGGTCTGCCGATGACGTGATCTGGACATTCCAGTCCTTCAAGCGCGCTGCTGCGAACGGCGGCTTCGGCCCGGAGCAGTCATTCCGGATAGCGCCAGTGCGAGCCCGTGTATGCGAAAGATGGTGGTGGGCGGACCGGCTGATTTCGGGCTGATTCTGGTGGGAAGCGGACGGTCCGCTTCGGACGGCGGCACGCGGTAAGCAGTCGTTCGTTTAGGTGTTGGTGCTAGGCGAAACGCAGTCAGTTTGGTTGGGAAAACTGACGTTCCTGCCGTCGGCAGAAGATTATCTAATCTGCCGTTTGCTCAGGCGGCGGGTGAGACTTCGACGCTAAGCCGTGGCAATTCAATCTTAGGCGGCGTGGACAAATTGGTTGACGCGGGACTCGGTGGTTGATTCAAGGCTTCCTTTTGGAGGCGATGTTGAGCCGGGGCGATCTGAGCGAAGCGGAATGGCGCGTTTTGAGGGGCTTGCTGCCGATTGAAGCCGCAAA
>JBBQPR010000009.1:0-49899 GCA_038217075.1 Sphingomonadales bacterium | reverse complement strand
CACTTGATTTCATATCGAAACGCGGGATCGATTATGCCAAGCGCCCGGCGGGTGATCTGGCGATGCTGGTCGGCGGCAAACGGGTGACGGGGTTTGACAAGGCGGCCTATACGGCGGCGCTGGCGGCGGCCGGCTATCCCGGTGTTGCCGACCCGGCGCGGATCTCGCACTGGAAGATCTTGCTCGGCATCGTGACGCTCGTCATGCTGTCGGGTCTCACCTATGGGCCGCTTGCCGCAATCCTTGTCGAAATGTTCCCGGCGCGGATTCGCTATACGTCGCTGTCGATCCCCTATCATGTCGGGTCGGGCTATTTCGGCGGGCTTTTGCCGTTGATTTCGCAATATATCGTGGTGCGGACGGGGCAGGCCTATGCCGGGCTTTGGTATACGTTTGTCGTCGTTGCGGTGGCAATTGTGGTGTGCGCGGTGTGGCTGCGCGATGGCCGCCATGTCGATATCAGGCTGTGACGGGCGCGCCTTCGATGACAGGACCGTTGGCGGGCGTTAAAGTCGTCGATCTGTCGCAGATCGTGTCCGGGCCGATGGCGGCGACGTTGCTTGGTGATCAGGGCGCCGAGGTCATCAAGGTGGAGAGCCCCAACGGCGACCCGGTGCGCGTGCTGGGGCCGGCCAAGGGCGACAGATCGGCGATGTTCATTGCGGTCAACCGGGGCAAGCAGGGCATTGCCATCGATCTGAAGACGGCAGGCGGGCGTGCCATATTGGAGCGGTTGGTCGGTTGGGCCGATGTGCTGATCGAAAATTTCCGGCCCGGCACCATGGAGCGGCTGGGCTTTGGTGCCGAGCGCTGCGCCGCCATCAATTCCCGGCTGATCTTTGCGTCGATCACAGGCTTTGGCCAACAGGGGCCATATCGGCATATCCGGGTGTATGATCCGGTCATCCAGGCGGTGAGCGGGATTGCTGCGACCCAGCCCGATTCCGATGGCAAGCCGGCGCTGATCCGCACGCTTGTGGCCGACAAGGTGACGGCGCTGACCATGGCGCAAGCGATCACCGCGGCGTTGTTTCACAGGGAGCGGACCGGCGAGGCGCAGCGCGTCGATGTGTCGATGCTTGATGCCGCCATCGCCTTCAACTGGCCGGAGGGGATGTACAACCATGCCTTTCTCGATGAACCGCCGCCGGCCTGGCCGGAATATGGATCGCAATCGTCGCTGTTTGCGGCGACCGATGGCCAGGTGACGGCGGGGATGCTGCAGACGGTTGAATTCGTGGCGCTGATGCAGGCGCTTGGGTTGACCGCGTTGGCTCAGGACCCGCGCTTGCAGACGCTGGCGGGCCGGATCGCCAATCGTGCCGATTGGGGACCGCCGGTGACGGCAGCGATAGCGGCGATGAGCCGGGACGCATTGATGGCGGCTTTCATTGCGGCGGGCGCCGTTGGTGGCCGGGTCAATCGGCTCGATGAAGTGCCGGGTGATCCACAGGTGCAGTTCAACGAAGTTATTGTCGAGATCGACAATGGCGACGCCGGGCGGGTGCGGGCGGCGCGACCTGCGGCGTGTTTTGGCGCTACGCCGGCAGTCGCGGGGGGCGCAGCGCCGCAACTGGGCGAACAGGGGCTGGCGGTGCTGGCCGGGCTCGGCTTTGATGCAGCGGCGGTGGCGGGGTTCGTGGCCGAAGGTGCATTGGCCGGGCTGGCGGTTGCGGGCGGCGCAGGCCCTGCGCCGTCGGCGGTTTGAAGCGCGACAAAAAGTGTCGCCTTGCCGCCGCTTTGGACGATTCGCCCTCTAGGCGAGCCGGGGTGGTGCCGTCATAGTAACCAAGTTGAGCGATACGCGGATTGATGACGGGCATCCGGCTTCCCATATGCCGGAATGAGAACGGCGATGACGGGCGATAGCGCCGGTTTTGCGGCCGCAGTGGAGTTGAAGATGACCAAGCAGAGTTTGCCCGTATTGCCGTTGCGCGACATTGTGGTGTTTCCGCAGATGATCGTGCCGTTGTTCGTCGGTCGCGATAAATCCGTGGCTGCGCTGGAAGCGGCGATGGAAGGCGACAAGACGGTGTTCCTGTTGTCGCAGAAGAACCCCGGCGATGAAGATCCCGGCGCGGGCGACTTATATGATGTCGGCACCGTTGCGACGGTGTTGCAATTGCTGAAGCTGCCCGACGGCACCGTGAAGGTGCTGGTGGAGGGCCAGTCGCGTGGATCGCTGGCGGCGTTGAAGGCCGATGGTGATTTCCTGGTCGCCGATGTTGTCGAACGCGCCGATGTCGAAGGCGATACGGCGCAGACCGAGGCGTTGCTGCGTTCGGCGGCCAAGCAGTTCGAGACGTTCGTCAAACTCAATCGCAAGACGGCGCCGGAAATTGCCGTGCAGATCGGCCAGATCGAGGATGCCGGGCGCTTTGCCGATACGGTGGCCGCCAATCTGGGCCTGAAGATTGCCGACAAGCAGGCGCTGCTCGCGGAGCCCGATGTGGCGAAGCGGCTGGAGAAGGTGTTCGCCCATATGGAGGGCGAAATGGGCGTGCTGCAGGTAGAGAAGAAGATCCGCAACCGTGTGAAACGGCAGATGGAGAAGACCCAGCGCGAATATTATCTGAACGAGCAGATGAAGGCGATCCAGCGCGAGTTGGGCGAGGGCGATGAGGCCAAGGACGAAGCGACCGAGTTCGAGGAGCGCATCGCCAAGGCCAAGCTACCCAAGGAAGCCCGCGAAAAGGCGATTTCCGAACTGAAGAAATTCAAGGCGATGGCGCCGCAATCGGCGGAAGCCACCGTGGTGCGCAATTATCTGGATGTCATGCTCGGGCTGCCTTGGTCGAAGAAGTCCAAGGTGAAGAAGGACATTGTCGCGGCCCAGAAGGTGCTCGACGATGATCATTTTGGGTTGGAAAAGGTCAAGGACCGCATCATCGAATATTTGGCGGTGCAGGCGCGCACGTCGAAGCTGAAGGGGCCGATTCTGTGCCTTGTCGGCCCGCCGGGTGTCGGCAAGACATCGCTGGGCCGCTCGATCGCCAAGGCGACGGGCCGCGAATTCGTGCGCCAATCATTGGGCGGCATGCGCGACGAGGCCGAAATCCGCGGGCATCGGCGCACCTATATCGGTTCCATGCCGGGCAAGATCATCCAGAATTTGAAGAAAGCCGGGACGGGCAACCCGCTGTTCCTGCTGGATGAGATCGACAAGCTGGGCCAGGATTTCCGCGGCGATCCGTCATCGGCATTGCTGGAGGTGCTCGACCCCGAACAGAACAAGGCGTTCAACGACCATTATCTGGAGGTTGATTACGACCTGTCGGACGTGATGTTCGTGACCACCGCCAACAGCCTCAACATGCCGCAGGCGCTTCTTGATCGCATGGAGATCATCCAGCTTTCGGGTTACACCGAGGACGAGAAGGTGGAGATTGCCAAGCGCCATCTGCTCGACAAGCAATATGAGGCGCACGGGCTGAAAAAGGCCGAGTTCAGCGTCACCGATGCGGCGCTGCGCGATCTGATCCGCTATTACACCCGCGAGGCCGGTGTGCGCACGCTGGAGCGCGAGCTGGCCAAGCTGGCGCGCAAATCATTGCGGCGTATCCTGGAGGGCAAGGCCAAGAGCGTTGTCGTGGACAGCGACAATCTCGCCGAGTTCGCCGGCGTGCGGAAGTATCGCTATGGCGTGGGCGAGGTTGAGGACCAGATCGGTGCCGTGACGGGCCTGGCCTGGACCGAAGTCGGCGGCGAATTGCTGACCATCGAAGCGGTGACGGCGCCCGGCAAGGGGCTGGTGAAGACCACCGGCAAGCTGGGCGATGTGATGACCGAATCGATTTCGGCAGCGCTGTCGTTCACCAAGGCGCGGGCGCTGCAATATGGCATCAAGCCATCGGTGTTCGAGAAAAAGGACATCCACGTCCATGTGCCGGAAGGTGCGACGCCGAAGGATGGCCCATCGGCGGGCGTTGGCATGGTGACCGCCATCGTTTCGACGCTGACCGGGATTCCGGTCAGGAAGGACGTGGCGATGACCGGCGAAGTGACGCTGCGCGGCCGCGTGCTGCCGATCGGCGGCCTGAAGGAGAAGCTGTTGGCAGCATTGCGCGGCGGCATCACCACTGTGTTCATCCCGGCGGAGAATGAGAAGGATCTCGCCGAGATACCTGCCAATGTGACGGAAGGGTTGAAGATCATCCCGGTCGCGCATGTCGATGATGTGCTGGCGCAGGCGCTGACCCTGCCGCTGGTGCCGATCGAATGGTCGGAAGCCGATGAATTGGCGGCCCGGCCCGGACCGGCGGTGGTTGCCGAGGCAGCGATCCGGCATTGATCGGCCAGGTGCCGGCACCTGCACAGGCAGGGGTGCCGGCACCTGGTAATTCAGGGTGCGCGGATCGGCGCAAACGGCGCACGGTTTGTGGCTTCCGCTGGTGTCCAGTAATTCTCGCTTTGACTCATCGGCTTGGCTCGGCATGATGGGCGTTTGGGCATTGGGCGGGGGTTGTCGAGTCGATGAACAAGCAGGAACTTGCGGTGCGCGTTGCCGATGCAACCGGCCTGGCACGGAGCGATTCCGCACGCGCCATCGATGCGATGCTCGATATCATTACCGAAGCGCTGGCGACCGGCGACGAAGTGCGGTTGGTCGGCTTTGGCAATTTCGTTGCCGGGGTGCGCAAGGCATCGACCGGCCGCAACCCGCGCACCGGTGAACCGATGGACCTGGCCGAAAGCGTGGTGCCCAAGTTCCGCGTCGGGCGGAATTTGAAGGATGCGTGCAATGGGGTGCCGAACGGCGCTGCGCGTTGAACCGCCGGGCGCGTTGACAGGGAAGCCGCTTTCAGTGGCCAGATGATTTGAAATGGAAGGCGCGTAAAATCGGGAGCGGCGCAAGACCAGCCTGACAAGTGACGTCACGATGGGCTTTACTTGGGCGTCAGGCTCGCCTAACCAGCCGCTTCGCCGGTTTCCGGCGCAGCGGCGTGGGCGCGTAGCTCAGCGGTAGAGCACTGCCTTCACACGGCAGGGGCCACAGGTTCAAACCCTGTCGCGCCCACCACGCCCCTCTTTGCAGATATGTACCCTGATGCGGCGCTCTTGCGGGGCGCCGTTTGAACATGAACGCTTCCTGTCCGCCGCGTTCATGTTTGCCACAGGCAGGTTCGGGCATTGGAGTGAGCGAACAACAAAAGGAAGCCCAATGCGTATCTTGATGATCCCGATCGCTGCGATGGCGATGTCAGTAGCGGGAACGGCAGCGGCGCCGGCGATGGCGCAGGGCAACGGCCACCACGAGCGCGGCCATGACGACCGCGGTGATCGTGCCTATGTCGACCGCCAGGAATTGCGCGGTGATCGCCGTGACATTCGCGACGAGCGCCGGGACTATCGTGATGCCGTTCGCGATGGCGACCGCCATGACATCAAGCGTGAGCGCAAGGATTTAAAGCGGGCGGAAAAGGAATATCGCCAGGATGCGCGCGACTGGAATCGCGGCCGCTATTATTCCTACAGCCGGCCGGATCCGCGCTTTGGCGGCTATTATGCCGATAACTATTATCGCAGCGGCAGCTATTACCAGCCGCTGCGCTTGCGGCCGACCGACCGGATTTATCGCGGTCGTGACAACCGTTATTATTGCCGTCGCAGCGATGGCACCACGGGCCTTATCGTCGGCGGGCTGACCGGCGGTGTGCTGGGCAATGCCATTGCACCGGGCGGATCGAAGACCATCGGCACGATCCTTGGCGGCGGCATCGGCGCGTTGCTCGGCCAATCGATCGACCGCAACAGCATAACCTGTCGCTAGCTTTTGCTGAGCGAGTGAAGCGATGGCGTTCAATGGGGTTTTCCATTGAACGCCATCGCCGCATTGCCTGATATTGGTGGCATTCAACCAAGGATAGCAGTATGTCGAAAGCATCGAAAAAGCCAGCAACCGCCACCATCGACCTGGGCATGGACGACAAGCAGCGGCGGGCGATTGCAGGGGGGCTGGCCCGGTTGCTGGCCGATACCTATACCCTGTATCTGAAGACCCATAATTTCCATTGGAACGTTACCGGGCCGCAGTTCAATTCGCTGCACCTGATGTTCGAGGCGCAATATACCGAATTGTCCTTGGCTGTGGATCTGATTGCCGAGCGGATCCGGGCGCTGGGGGAACCGGCACCGGGCAGTTATTCGGCCTTTGCTGCGCTCGCCACCATCGAGGAAGCCGAGGGAAATCCTGCCGCCGCCGAGATGGTGCGCATCCTTGCCGAGGACCAGCTTTCGGTGGTGCGCACGGCGCGGGCGGTGTTCCCGCTGGCCGATGCGGCGCATGACGAACCGACGGCTGACCTGTTGACCCAGCGGATGCAGGTGCATGAAAAGACCGCCTGGATGCTGCGCGCCAATCTGGCCTGAGGACTGTTCCGGGCTCGTTGGCACGATCACCGTATAGCGATTTTCATGCCGGGCCTGGTCCGGGACCCAATTCTTGCTGAAGTTGCGGCGCGCAGGAAAAACTGGGTCCCGGGTCAAGCCCGGGATGACAGATCAACCTGAACGCAATCGAGTTTAGCTGCCCAGCACGCTTGCGACGAGGCTGACCGACAGGGCGATGACGCCGATATTGAAGACAAAGGCCAGCATGGCGTGGAACAGCGCCAGCCGGCGCAGGCGTTTCGACGTGATGACCACATCGGATACCTGGAAGGTCATGCCGATGACAAAGGCGAAATAGGCGAAATCCCAATAATCCGGTTCGGTTGCGGTCGTTGTGTCCGGCTTGCCATCGGCGATCGGGAATTGCAGGCCACCGGTATCGGCACCACTGTCGTCGGCGCGCGCGGACTTCAGGTAATAGACATGCGCATAGTGCAGCGTGAACAGGCTGTTGGCGAACATCCAGGCCAGCAGCAGCGTGATCGCGGCGAGCCCGACGCCGGCGCCATCATGGCCGGCGCTGCCCAGCAGTTCGACGACAAGGGCGGTCAACACCACGGCCAGGATGGTGAAGGACAGCAGCGTCATCGTGCCCTGGTCCGGTTCGTTGGCGGCGGCGCGGCGGCGCATGGAGAGAGGTTCCCCGGTGCCGAAGCGGCGGATCAGCAGAACAAGAAAGACAATCGCGCCGGCATCGAAGCCCAGCAGCAGCGCGCGGGCGTGGGACAGCAGCGGCCATAGCCCGGCGGTTACCGCCAGCATCACGACGGCGAACCCGACGAAATTGGGGTAGCGGTGCCACAGTGTCAGGCCGCCGTTCACGCGCCCGGTCAGGCGTTTGGTCATGCGGCAGTGCTTGCCGGTGCAAAGCCTTCGGGTCGGCTGCCGGACAGGATCAGCCAGCCGGCGAGCGCCGACAGGATCGAACCGGAGAGGATGCCGATCTTTGCCTCGACATTCAGGTAGGAGCCTTCGCCGAACGCCAGGCCGGCGATGAACAGGCTCATGGTGAAGCCGATCCCGCAGAGCACCGACAGGCCCCAGAGTTGCCGCATGGTAGCCCGCGCCGGCGCGCTGACGATGCCGGATTTCACCAGTGCGAAGATGGCGCCGAACACGCCGATCTGTTTGCCGATGAGAAGCCCGAGCGCGATGCCGATCGGCACGGGTTGCAGCGCATCGTTGATGGTCAACCCCGCAAGGCTTACGCCGGCATTGGCGAAGCCGAAGATCGGCACGATGACATAGGCGCTGAGCGGTTCCAGCCGGTGTTCGAGACGGAGCAAGGGGGATTCATTATCCTCCCGCGTGACGATCGTGCGGCGCAGCGGGATGGTCATGGCGACGGCAACCCCGGCGAGCGTCGCGTGGATGCCCGATTCGAGCGTCGCGTACCAGACGCCAAGGCCGATGAGCAGATAAGGCCAGACCGCCTGCACCCTGAAATGGTTGAAGCCGAACAGCACGCCGAGCAGGGCGGCGGCGGCGATGAGCGCCGGTACATTGAGGCTTGCGGTGTAGAAGATGGCGATGATGATGATGGCGCCCAGATCATCGATAATGGCGATGGCGGTGAGCAGCAGTTTCAAGGAGCCTGGGACGCGATTGCCGAACAGCGCGAGCACGCCCAGGGCAAAGGCGATATCGGTGGCGGCAGGAACCGCCCAGCCGTTGAGCGTGCCGGGGCTGTTGCGGTTGATGGCGAGATAGACCAGCGCCGGCACCACCATGCCGCCGAGCGCCGCGGCGCCGGGCAGGATGCGGCGCGGCCATGATGCCATCTGCCCGTCGATCATCTCGCGTTTGATTTCCAGCCCGACGAGCAGGAAAAACAGCGCCATCAGGCCATCGTTGATCCAGTGCAGCACGGACAGGCCGCCGTAATAGCTGTGCAGCAGGTGATCATAGGTTTCAGCCAGCGGCGAATTGGCGACGTACATGGCCAGCGCGGCGGTAGCCATCAGGATATAGCCGCCGGCCGCTTCATTCCGGAGAAAGCGGCGGATGGCGGTGATGGGCAGCGGTGCCTTGATGGCTTCGGGCAGGGCATCGATCGCTTCGGGGATCGAATTCGGCATCGCTTCCGGCAGCGTTTTGAAAAGGAAGCGTTTGATCATGGCCATGACTTAGCCTGTTGCGGCGGCGCGCGTCACCCCTTGCGGTTCATTTTGGCGGCTTTATCGGCCGGTGTAATTGGCGTCGACCCATTGCCGATAGCTGCCATCGAGCACGGCGCGCCACCAGTCTTCGTTGGCCAGATACCAGGCCAGCGTGGCGGCAAAGCCGGTGGCGAAATCGCGGGCCGGGGCATAGCCGAGTTCGGTGCGGGCGCGGGTTTCATCGATGGCATAGCGGCGATCATGGCCGGGCCGGTCCGTGACGGTGGTTTTCAGCGTGGCGGTCGCGGTGCCGCGTGCGGCGGGGGCATCGGGAAAGCGCAGCGCCAGACCCGGATCGGCGGCAAAGGCCATGTCGACAGCGGTGCACAACGTGTCGATGACGGTGATGTTGGGCAGTTCGGCGCCGCCGCCGATGTTGTATGTTTCGCCGATGCGGCCCTTGGCCAGCACCGTTTCGATGCCGCGGCAATGGTCCTCAACGTGCAGCCAGTCGCGGATCTGCATGCCGTCGCCATAGATGGGCAGCGGGCGGCCATGCAGCGCATTGATGAGGAACAGCGGGATAAGCTTTTCCGGGAACTGGTAGGGGCCGTAATTGTTCGAGCAATTGGAGGTGGTGACCTGAAGCCCATAGGTGTGGTGCCAGGCGCGGACCAGATGATCGGAGGCGGCTTTGGAGGCGGAATAGGGGCTGTTGGGAGCATAGGCGGTGGTTTCGCTGAATGCCGGATCGGTGGGGCCGAGCGAGCCATAGACCTCATCGGTGGAGACATGGTGGAAGCGGTGCGGGCGGGCGTCGTTGGCCAGCCAGACGCTGCGCGCGGCGGTGAGCAAGCTCAATGTGCCGATGATGTTGGTGTCGATGAAGGCGGCGGGGCCGTGGATGGAGCGATCGACGTGCGATTCGGCGGCGAAATGCACGATGGTATCGATGGCGTTCTCGGTGAGCAGGCGTTCGACAAGGGCGGTGTCGCGGATGTCGCCTTCGGTGAAAGCGATCGCGTCTGCACCGGCCAGGTTGGCGCGATTGCCGGCATAGGTCAGCGCATCGAGGACGGTGATGGCGTCGGCTGGGTGCCTGGCGCGCCAGTAATGCACGAAATTGGCGCCGATGAAGCCGGCGCCGCCGGTGACGAGCAGGTTCATGGCGTGGGCCTTGGGGGTTTGGCGGGGGTTGGGCTGTGGCATACGGGGGTGGATATGCCCCCTCTCCCGCCTGCGGGAGAGGCGACTCGCGCGCCAGCGCAGCGGGTGAGGGTGTTCCCTAGCCCCGAAACGAGAAACACCCTCACCCGGCCCGCGCCAAGTGTCGCGTCTCTCGCCTCTCCCGCAGGCGGAAGAGAGGGGGATGGGGCGCTATTGGGCATTGGCGATGGCGGTCAGGCAAAGGCGCAGCTCCGTGCGCCAGTGGTTGGCCGGGCCGGTGATTGCCCAGGTGGCGGTCTTGTCGAGCACGCTGAAGGGCGGGCGGCGGGCCGGTGTGGGGTAGTCGGCGCTGCAGAGGGGAATGATCGGGATGGCGGCGGGGATCAGGCCGAGTGGCAGCGCTTCCTCCGCAATGGCGACGGCGAAATCATACCAGCTGGCGATGCCGGCGTCGGTCCAGTGCAGCGTACCGGTGGTGTTGGCGCCGGTGAGCGTCCAGATCGCGCGGGCCAGCGAGGCGGCGTGGGTCGGGGTGCCGATCTGATCGGCGACGACGCGCAATTCGGGGCGTTCGCGCATCAGGCGCAGCATGGTGTGGACGAAATTATTGCCCTGTGCCGCATAGACCCAGGCGGTGCGCAGGATCAGCGGCGACGGGTGGAGGTCGCGCGCCGCCTGTTCGCCGTCCAATTTGGTGCGGCCATAGGCACCAAGGGGGTTGGGCAGGGCATCGGGGGCATAGGGGCTGTGCGCCGTGCCATCGAAGATGAAATCGGTGGAAATTTGCACGAAACCTGCACCGGTGCGACGGGCGGCGGCGGCGAGCAGCCCGACGGCGTTGGTGTTGACGGCGCGGGCTGTGGCCTCGTCGGTTTCAGCCTTGTCGACGGCGGTGTAGGCGGCGGCGTTGATGACCAGCGTTGGCCGGGCGGCGGCGGTGACGGCATCGACGCAATCGGGGTCGGTGATGTCGAAATCGGCCTCAAGCGGCGCGATAATGGTAAAACCGGCGGGGGCGGTGGCCTGCAGGGCGCGGCCAAGCTGCCCGGCGGCTCCGGCGATGAGCACGATCATGCGGACGTCCGGGCGTCGGCGAGGGCGGGGGCGACGGCGTCCTTGGCCGATAGTATCGGCGTCAGCCCGGGGAGTGGCCAATCTATCCCAATGGCGGGATCGTCCCAGCGGATGCTGGCTTCATCGGCGGCGTCGTAGAATTGGGTGCATTTATAGAGGAAATCGGCGCTGTCGGAGAGGGTGAGGAAGCCGTGCGCGAAGCCGGGCGGCACCCAGAGCATGCGTTTGTTGGCGGCGGACAGTTCATAGCCAACCCATTGGCCGAAATGCGGGCTGCTGCGGCGGACATCGACCGCGACGTCGAACACCGCGCCGGCGGTGACGCGGACCAGCTTGCCCTGTGGCTGTTGCAGCTGGAAATGCAGGCCGCGCAGCACGCCTTTGGCCGAGCGGCTGTGATTGTCCTGCACGAAATGCAGATCGAGGCCATGTTCTGCGAAAGTGCGGGCGTTCCAGCTTTCGAGGAAAAAGCCGCGATCATCGCCGAAGACGCGTGGTTCGATGAGGGCGACGCCGGGCAGCGCGGTCTGGGTGACGATCATGGCTTTGGTGCCGTTTGCGAGGCGGGCCGGGCGGTCACCGCGCCGTCCGCAACTGTTCGAGCAGATATTCGCCATAGCCGGATTTGCGCAACGGTTCGGCGATACGGGCGAGTTGATCGGCGTCGATAAAGCCCTGCCGCCAGGCAATTTCTTCGGGGCAGCAGATTTTCAGGCCCTGGCGTTCCTCGACGATGCGGACATAAAGGCCCGCGTCGAGCAGCGAGGCATGGGTGCCGGTATCGAGCCAGGCATAGCCGCGGCCCATGAGTTCGACCTCCAGCGTGCCGGTGTCGAGGTAGAGCCGGTTGAGATCGGTGATTTCGAGCTCGCCGCGCGCCGAGGGCCGGATGTCGCGGGCGAGGCGGACGGCGTCGGCATCATAGAAGTACAGCCCGGTGACGGCATAGTTGGATCGGGGGGCGGCGGGTTTTTCCTCGATGCTGATGGCGCGGCCGTCGGGGCCGAACTCGACGACGCCATAATCGGACGGGTTGCGGACATAATAGCCGAATACGGTGGCGCCGGCATCGCGGGCACCGGCCTTGGCGAGCAGTTCGGGCAGGCCATGGCCATAGAAGATGTTATCGCCCAATATCAGCGCGGAGGGCCGATCGCCGACGAATTCCGCGCCGATGTGATAGGCTTGGGCGAGGCCCTTTGGTTCGGGTTGCACGGCGTATTCGATGTGCATGCCCCATTCAGCGCCATCGCCGAGCAGGGTCTGGAACGCGGTGCTGTCGGCGGGCGTGGTGATGACCAGCACTTCGCGGATGCCGGCGAGCATCAGCACCGACAGCGGGTAATAGATCATCGGCTTGTCATAGACCGGCATCAGCTGTTTCGAGACCGACCGGCTGAGCGGGTACAACCGCGTGCCGGAACCGCCCGCCAGGATGATGCCACGCCTGTTGCCGTTTGCCATCATGCGCGCCCCTGGATGAACCGCCGGACCAGCCCGGCAAAGCTGCGGGCCTGGGCCAACGGATTTTCACGAACCGCCGCCGCCCACAGGCCGAGACGGCGATAGCGGGGCACGGGCCGGCCGACAACCGCCATTGCGGCAAGGCGCGACAGGATTTGCCGGCGGCGGCGGGCCTGCGCCGGCTGCATTTTGGCGATTTCGGCCATGGCGAGCGGGGTGGTTTCGATGCGGCGGGCGGCGCGCGCCTCGGCAAGCAGGGCGGCGCCGGTGGCGGTGCGGGCGATAACGAGGCTGCGGCCATCGGTTTCATCGAAGCTGGGGTAGCCGCGTTCATCGCCATACCAGGCATCGGCGCAGGCGATATCGGCGACCATGCCGGTGGCATCGGGGCAGATCTTGCAGCGGAACTGCACTTCCTTTGACAGGATGTCGCCCCAGCTATCGGCGTAGCTCATGCGCACCGTGCTGCCGTCGGCGCGGGTTGCGGTGGCAAAGCCGGGCCAACCATCGCCGCGATAGCGAAAGCCTGTGACGTCTCCGGGCTTGACGCCCAGCCGATCGAGAATGCGGCCGGTGCCGGCAGCGCTGGGCACGCCGGCGCAGAAGAATGCCAGCATGATCGGGATCTTGGCCGCGATGCGCGGATCGGCGGCGGCGCGGGCGCGCAGGGCGCTGACATCGCAGGGTTTGCCGACAAAGGCGAAGCGGCCGGGCGTTTCGAGCCAGGTTTCGAGGTTGGCGAGCGGTGCGGACGGGGCGTAGCGCGACCCGGCGGCGGCGGCGACCTGTGCCGGGCTGGTGGAAGCGGCGGTGAGATTGGCCATGGGGTTGGCTGGATCCGCGCCTGTCTGGACGACGAAATCGACAAGCCCGGTTTCGAGCGCGTGGATGAGCAGGGCTGACAGCACGCCGCCCGATGATGCCTGGTGGCGCAGCGCCGCATCGGTGGCAAAGCCGGTGGCGACGCCATGAGCGGGCCCCCAGATCGGATCGACGACGGGGGCATCGTCGTTCCATTGGCCATCGACTGTTATGCCGGGGCAGGCGGCGGTGATCGCCGATTCCTGTGCCTTGGCGAGCGGCGAGGATTGCACGGGGCGCAGATACCCGGGGGGCAGCATGGCCATGGCGATTGCGCCCGGCGCGATGGCGGCACACAGGCCGCAGCCGGTGCAGGATTGGGCGCGGGCGACCCGTTGCAGGGCGGGGGAGGCGGCGCCGGTCATGCCGCCGCAGCAGCGGCGAAATGCCGGGCGAGTTCGGCGGTGTAGATTTCCAGCCCGGCGGTAATGACCGGGGCGCCGCGCGCAATATCGGCGGTGAGATCGTCGCGGCGGTTGAAGGCATCGAGGATGAAATCCAGCGCCTGATCCGTCGTCATGCCCTTGGCGGGGACCAGCCATGGGTAGTCGAGGCCACCGAACAGCCCTTCGAATTTGCGGCTGTAGCTGATCGGCACGACCGGCACGCCGGCGGAATAGGCAGCGATGGTCGCATGCATGCGGGCACCGATGACGAAATCCAGCCCGGCGATGCAGGATTTGGCGGCGGACGGCGAGGTGAAATCCGGGTTGCGGTGCAGGGCGGGAAATTCTGCCTTCAGCGCATCGGCAATAGCGCCATCGTCGCGGTTGTAACCGGGCGCGATGACGTGCGGGATGAGGTGCAGCTCGACACCGGGCATGGCGGTGAATCGGGCGATCAACTGCCGGGTCAGTGCCGGGTAATCGATGGTAAGGCCGAATTCATTGCCGCCTGTATAGCCGCCGGCCATCAACAGGCCCGACACGTTGAGGCCGACGCGGACCAGGGCGCCGGCGTCGCGGGGCGGCGGCGCGTCATAGGGCAGGGCAAAGGCGACATCGATCGCCTGCATCGCCTTGGCGGACGGGGCCAGTTTTTGCAGCACGGCCATCGATTGCGGATCACGCGCGAACACCGCATCGGCACGGCGGCACGCCCAGGCGGCGAGCGCGGTATGGGGCTGGCGCGAGAACGGCCCGATCGTTTGCGGCGACAGGATGAGCGGGGTGCCGGACCAGATCGCCAGCGCCTTTGTGGCGATGATGTAGGCGAAGCGTTTGTCGGGGTAGATATCGGTGAAGCTGTCGCCGGCGCCGATATCGAGCATGATTTGGATGGTTTTCAGATCGGCGCGATAGCCGGATGGCGACAGCATGTAGCGGCCGGTCATGGCGCGGACCTGCACATCGTCACCGGTGACATAGGGCGGCGCGGTTTCGATGCCGCCAAAGACGGTGAAACGCGGCGTGACGCCGGCGCGCGCCGCAGCAGCGCGCACCAGCGCCATGTTGCCGACGGTCAAGGCGCCAACCCCAAGGTTGCCGGCTGCCGTTGTGTGCCACAACAGCCCGATGTGCAGTGTCTTCACGTGAACCTCGGCTCCTGTCGCTGGCGGATCGGTAATCCGCCGGGGACGTCATCCTGGCTTATGGTGCAGCCGGTGCCGTTGCCGGCACCATTGCTGGTGCGGCCGGCGTTGCTGCCGGCGCTGCTGCGCCCGGCACCTTGGCGACGGGCGGCTTGGGCAGGTCCGGCGCGCTATAGCCCTTTGCATAGACGATCTTGGACTTGTAGGCCTCCTGCCAGCCCTTCAGCTCGCTGGCGAGGCGCTTTTGCACTTCTTGCCGTTGCAGCAGGTTCTGCGCATAGGAAATCGCCTTTTCGCCGGTGAACGGCAACGTTTTGGTGTTGGTGACATTGTTTACGTAGATCACCGGGGCCGGGGCGCCGGCGGGTTGATCGGCGAACATGAACGGTTCGCCGTTCGAATTGGCGCTTAGCCGGGTGATTTCGGTGGTCAACTTTGGATCGATGGTCAACGAATCGAGCTGCTGCGGTGCGCGGCGATATTCGACATTGGCGTCGACGAGGATCTTTTCGACTTCCGCCATCGTCTTGGCGTCCTTGAACGGCAGCTGGTCGATGTTCACCGGGCGCAGGAACTGGATCTGATCGAGCGTGAAGATCTTGCGGTCGCCAAAGACCTGGGGATTATCCGCAACGAATTTTTGCGCGGATTCACGGGTCGTGGCGGAGACTTTTTGCTGAATATCGGATTGCAGCGCCTGAACGAGCAGGCTTTCTTCCATGCGGCCCTTGGCGAGCAGGAACTGCGGACTCTTGTCGAGTTTGCGTTTTTCGGCTTCGTCCGCGAGCATCTTGCGTTCGATGACGCGGGCAAGGGCGACCGATTCAACCAGCTTGCGGGGTGCATCGCCGCCACGGTTCGGGATCAGGCCGATTTCGGCGTTGAGTTCGTGGATCGTCACGTCATGGCCGTCGACGGTCGCGACGACCTGGCCCTCGGGTGCCTTTTTGCTGTCACCGCAGGCCGACAGCGCCAGCAGGGCGATTGCGCCTGAAGTCAGCAGGGAAACACGTACCGATGCCATCATGAAAGCTCCTGAAGACGTAGCATTTGATTGTTCGCTGCAGTCAATGCGCCGGGGTTGCCGCCGCGGTCAATATTTAACGCGAACACGTGGGCCGCGTCACGTGCGGCGTTGGCCGCTGCGGCTGCGGGATTCATGGTTGCCGGTTCCAGAAGGCCGAACCGCTTTCAACCGGTGCCGACATGACGCGTAACATCTCGGCGGCGCGGGTGACGCGGATGCGGGCGAGCATGGCAATCCCGCGCAGCCGGTTGCCGATGCCGCTGAGGCGGCGAGAGGTGAGGCATTTCAGGGCTTCGATGGGTACGCTGAGCACCAGCGCCGTCGCTGTCAGTCGCCATCGCCAGGCCGGGGCGCCGGCGGCGACATGGGCGTTCCAGTCATGCCGGACATGGCGTTGCCATTTGCGTTCAAGCGCGGCGAAATCAGGCCGCGCCGGGTGATAGACCAGCATCGCGGGTACGTAGCGCGTGGCGTGGCCGCCAGCAAAGGCGCGCCTGCCCCAATCGAGATCTTCGGCGATGTCGATGCCGCCGAACGGGCCGACGCCGGCGTGCAGCAATCGCGCCATGGCGAGGTTGGCGGTGATCGAGAAATGCTTTTTTTCAATATACATCTGCTGGCGGAAGCCGAACACCGCCTCAAAGGCCTCGATGCCTGTCAAATGGCGCGGATCGGCGAAATCGATGCGGACATCGCCGCCGGCGGGGTGGGCGGGGGCCGCTTCCACGGCATCGACGGCGGCCTGCAGCCAGCCGGGCGCGGTGCGGCAATCGGCATCGGTAAAGGCCAGCGCCGGGGCGGTGGCGGCAGCGACGCCGGTGTTGCGAGCAAGGCCGGGGCCGGGGGCCGGTTCAGCGAGGAAGCGCACCGCCGGATATCGGGCGCGGACGGCATCAAGCGGTACCGAGGAGCCATTGTCGACGACGATGATTTCAACGCGCCCATGATCGAGGCGTTGTGCCGCCACCGAGGCAAGGCAGCGGGCGAGCAGCCCGGGCGTGTTGAGATGTGGGATGATGACGCTGATGCGCGGTGGTGCCGTGCCGGCATCATCCGCATCGTGGTTGCGCTGCGCCGCCAATTCAGCGGTCGGCATCGCGGTCGGATCGGCGGTCGGCATCGATCGCCGCGAGCGTGGCCGGACCGGGGTGATAGGTGGCATCTGGATGCCGGCGGACAAGATCGGCGAGCCCCGCCTTGTCCAGTCTCCACCACTGCGACGCCTCGATGGCAGCGATGGTCGCTTCATCGAAGCGGTAGCGCAACAGCACCGCCGGCATCCCCGCGATGATGGCATAGGGCGGCACATCGCGGGTGACGACGGCGCCGGCGCCGATGATCGCGCCGCGGCCGATGGATTTGCAGCCGGGGGCAATGGTGGCGTTGTGGCTGATCCACACGTCATCGGCGATTTCGAGCCAGGGCGGATCGATGAGATCCCTTGCAACAAGGCCGAAGCGCGCCTCGTAGAGATAGGGATGGGTGGTCAGCGCATCGATCGGGTGATTGGAATCAAGGATGCGGGCGGTTTTGGCGATGGAACAATAGCGGCCGATACGGGTGCGACGCGGTACCCGCCAGCGATCGAAACAGCCATAGCTGTATAGTCCGACCTCCACGCCGAGTCGGGTGGCGAAATACGCGCGCAGCGCCAGGCTTTCATATTCGTTGCGGCGCAGCAGCCAGATGCGCAACCGTTCGACAAGGCCGGATATCATGGAGGACAGGATATCATCGAGGACAGGTGCGCCTAGCGCATCGTGCCGAAAATCGGGCCTGACCTGCCGATCACGCCGCCAGCTGCGCCATTGCGGCCGACATCAGCAACAGCGACGAAACGCCGGGATAGCGAAAGCGGAACCGTGTTTCGCCATCATATTCGTGCAGTTCGAGCAGATCGTGCGGGTGGGCAAAGCGCTTCAGATCGCGTTCGATGACCGGCGGTGACTGGGTGCCGCCGATTTCGGTATAGACATCGTCGACTCCGAAATAGCCATCGGCCGAACTGCCGGCGCGGGCAGCGGCGATGAGCAGCGGCCATTGGGCCCGGGCTTCGTCGCGGCCGAGACTGGCCTGGACCCGGCGCGGCAGCGAGGCATTCCAATCGGTGAGCACCCGTTCGACGGCGGCGCGGCCATGGTTTTCATCGACAATGGCGCGGTGGTTGGTAAGCGCTGCCATGCCGGCCTGATGGGCGAGCAGGCGAACCAGATAGGGCGAACCGCCCGCCATTGCGGCGATCATGCCAACGGCTTCGTCTGAATATTTCAGTTCGGCCGCGGCTTCACCGATGCCGATCACCTCGCGCACCTCGCTTGCGGTCAGCGGTCGCATCGGCAGGCCGACGATATTACGGCGGATCGACGGTGCATAGCCGATCAGTTCATCAAGATTCTGGGCGACGCCGGTCAGCACGAGCTGGACCCGGGCGGCACGATCGCTGAGATTCTTGATGAGCTCGGCCACGTCACGGCGGAAATTGGCGTCCAGAACGCGATCATATTCATCGAGAATGATGATGACGCGGGTGCCGATGACATCGGCGAACAGGTCCGCCAGTTCGCGCGGGCCGAAATGTTCCTCCAGCATCGTGTCGAAATGATCGCCGCGTTCGGCTTCGGCCGAATTGGGCAGCACGGATTTGTGGAACAGGCGCGGGATCCGCGCGGCGAACGAGCGGAACATCGCATCGAACTGGGCCTCGGTGCCGCAGCTTCCGTAAAGCACCAGATAGCGGGCTTCGCGGGCGGTTTCGGCGAAGACATGGGCGAGGCTGGTCTTGCCAATGCCGCGCTCGCCATAGATCACGACATGGACGCGTTGCTGTTCGATACAGGTGATGAGCTGGGCCAGGGCGTCGTGGCGGCCGGCAAAGCTTTCGCGACCGATGACAGGTTGCGATGCACCAAGCGCGTCGCGCAGCGCCAGCTTGCGGCGGGAAAGCGCCGAATCGACGTCGGTGTTGTCGACATCATCCGACGCCGTGGCAGAGAAACGCGGCAGCGGCTGGCTGCGCGCCGCTTCGGGCTGTTCGCCCCACAAGGTATCAAGAAATGCCGACGGTGCGGAATCGCGGCTGCGCATCCCATCTGTTGCTGTGGCCGCGGGCGGGGCCTGCATCGGGGCCTGTTCCGGGGTTTCCGCTTGCGTGATTTGGTCCTCGGAAGCGTCGGTTCCATCCGATTCCGATCGCGACCAGCGTTTCCAGATCATTATAGCCTCTCGGTATATTTGGCAGCGACGTTGGATAAGCCTATACAACAGATGTCTTCAATGTCAGTTGCTTTTCTAGTTTTTTTGCATCGCAATATCGGTTGTGATGGATGATAAGCAGGGAATGCGTCGGGGCGGTTGCCCGTTGGGCGGCAGACGTGTAGCAGCGGCGGCGCAGCGGCCGTCCGGCGGCAGGGCGGGTCGCAATGGGTGGAGTGCGATACAAATGGCTTTTGGTGGAAAGGCCCTTTTGGGTTTATCGGTCCTTGGTCTTGTCGCGACCGTTGGTCCGGCAAGCCAAGCGGCAGCGGCACCGACACGCGCCGGCGATGATCCGCCTTTCGCCGAAAGCGGACTGACCAGCATCGGGCCCATCAACGGCCGCGGCTGGAACCTTACTGCCTCCGTTGGAACGCGATATGATTCGAATATCCTGCGATTGAATGAGCAGTTGCCGTTGCGGCCGGGCGCACAGCGCGCTGATTTCCTGTTCACGCCGCGGGTGACGGGTGCAATCGCGATGCCCATCGGGCGTCAGCAGGTGTTTGTCGGTGCCGAGATCGGCCGCGACTTCTATGCCCGCAACACCAGGTTGAACCGCAACCGTTATTCAATCGGCGGCGGCGTTAACCTGCGCGCCGGCAGCGCTTGCACCGGGTCCGTCGGCGCCGAATTTGCCAGCCGCCAGGCGTTGCTTTCCGATGTGGCATCAAACATCGCGAATGTATTGCAGCGATTAAGCTATGGCGTCACGGCGTCATGCCAGGCGCCGGTCGGGCTGGGTTTTGGCGGCACGGTGCAGCGCATCGAGCAGCGTAACAGCGATCCGGTGCGCGCGACATTCGATGTCGACAGCACGGTGTTCGCACCGCGATTGAGCTATGCCTTGCCGGTGCTGGGCCGGTTTTCGTTGACCGGCAGTTATAACCAGTCGCGGTATCCGCGCCGCCAGGTCCTATTGCAGGACGGCAGTTCGAAAAATGACGGTGTCGATATTCTGAATGGTCGTGCGGGCTTTCAGCGCCAGCTTGGCACGCGGCTTTCGATCGATTTGGGCGTTTCCTATCTGAGCGCCAGGCCAAAGCCGCAGACGGTCTTGTTCGTGGTGGTGCCGGGCTTTGGTTTCCCGACCGATCGACCGACGTTTTCGGGGATCGGCTATGACGCGTCGATCGAATATGCATCCGGGTCGCGACTTTCGGCAGGGCTGGAGGCAAGGCGCACGGTTTCGGCGACCACGACGGTGGGTTCGCAATATCGAGTCGAGCAGGATTACGGTTTCAACGTAGACTACAAGCTTGGCGGCGCCTTGTCGTTGGGCTCAGGCGTCACTTATCGAGTGAACCAGTATCGCGGGTCGTTTTCGTCACCGCTGGAACCGTTGATTCGTATCAGCGACAAGCTGACCCGTGTCTATGGGACGATCGATTATTCGCCGGTCAAACTATACACCGTCGGCATTGAGGTCGCGCACCAGAATCGCGAATCGCTGCCAAGCCTCTACAACTTCAAAAGCACGTCCGTCGTGCTGAGGCTTCGCGTCAATCTTGGGAGAGAATCGTGACCCTTCGCGCCCGCGAAAATTGTTTTTCATTCGAAACTTCGGTGACCCGCCAGTTTGTTGGGGCTTTCTTGAAGAGCCTTGCGCTGCTGTTGCTATGCGTTGGCGGCAGTGCGGCGTTGGCCGTCGATGCGGTTGGGCCGGGCTATGTGCTGGGGCCCGACGATACGATCCAGGTGATTGTCTACAGTCAGCCCGAAGCCGGCATCACGACCCGCATCAAGTCGGATGGCAGCATTGTCATGCCGTTGATCGGCACCGTGCAGGCTTCGGGCCTGACCAATATCGGCCTTGCAAAGCTCATCACCTCCAAGCTGACCGACGGCGGTTTCCTGAAGGCGCCGGTCGTCAACGTTGAAATCGGCGCCTATGTCAGCAAATCGGTGAACGTGGCCGGGCGCGTCGGTACGCCGGCAATCGTGCCGCTGGATCGGCCTTATCATGTGCTCGATGTGCTGCTGCGCACCGGCTGGATCGCGCCGACCGGCGCCGATTATGTGTTCCTGCGGCGCGTCGGTTCGCCCGAAGTGCGGCTGAATGTGCAGGATCTGGTGCGCGGTGCCCCCGAAGCAAATCCGTTGCTGCGTGACGGCGATACGCTGTTCGTGCCCGATGCCGACCAGTTCTTTATCTATGGTTCCATCGCGCGGCCCGGTACCTTCCCGATTCTGCCGGACATGACGGTCCGGCAGGCGATGGCACTCGCTGGCGGCGTCACCGCCACCGGCAAGTCGGACAAGGTCGGGCTGATCCGCGGCGAGGCGAAGGAAGTCGATGCCGACCTGGCGACGAAGATCGAGAAAAACGACGTGATCGTGGTGAAGGAGCGTTTGTTCTGATGTCTGTTTCCTGCATCAAGGGCGTCAACCGATGAGTCCGATCCAATTCCTGCGTATCCTGATTGCGCGCCGCCTGATCGTGTTGACGACGTTGATCGTTTGCGTGGTCGTGGCGATGGGCGTCGCCAAGGCCTTGCCCGAGCGTTACCCGGCACGGGCGCGCGTGCTGCTCGACCTGATCAAGCCTGATCCGGTTACGGGGCAACTCATATCGGGTGGTTTTGCCCGCGGCTATATCAAGACGCAGACCGAGTTGATTCAGGATTACCGGGTTGCCGGCGAGGTCGTCGACAAGCTCGGCTGGGCACAAAATCCGGCGGTTATCGCCGCCTGGCAGTCCGATACCGGGGGGCAGGGTGACCTGCGTCGCTGGGGCGCACAGCGGATCATCGATTCGACCAAGGCGGATATCGTCGAAGGCTCCAACATCCTTGAAATCACTTACGAGGCGCCGAATCCCGAAATCGCCAAGTCTGTCGTCAACCTGCTGCGCGAATCCTATATCGACGCCAGCCTGCGGTTTACCACCGACAGCGCCGGACGCACCGCCGACTGGTATCGGGAACAGGCGGACAAGGCCCAGGTTGCTTTGGCGCAGGCCGAGGCAGCCAAGTCGAAATTCCAGCAGGAAAATGGCATCGTGATGGCCGAAGGCGGCGCCGAGGCCGAGAGCACCAAGCTCAACGGGCTGCAGGGCGCGTTGCTTCAGGCCCGCGCGGCCGAGGGTGGGCAGCAGTTCCAGGCGACGATGAAGGCAACGGATTCACCGGTCGTCGATCAGTTGAAGGTGCAACTTGCGTCGCTTAATGATGCAATGGAGCAGGCTGCGGAAAAGCTGGGCACCGAACACCCGACATACAAGGCGATGATCGCGCGAAAGGCGTTGCTGAACAGCCAGATCAGCAAGGAAACCCAGGCGGCGCGCGCCGCAGGCGCCATGCAGAGCGGCTCGTCGCGCCAGTCGATTGCGTCCCTTCAGGCCGAATATGACCAGCAAAAAGTCAAGGTGCTGGGCATGAAGGGCGAACTGGACCAACTGGCGCAGTTGCAGCGCGAAGTCGATCTGCGCCGCAACCAGTATGAAAAGGCTGCGGCGCGGACCGCCGATCTGAAGCTGCAATCCAGTGTTTCGGAAAGCGGGCTGGTCGTGCTTGGGGATGCGATCGGGTCGACAAGCCCGTCGTTCCCGAAGTGGCCGCAGATCATCGGGCTGTCGTTCACCTTTGGCCTGGTGCTGGGTGTGGTGCTTGCGGTTTTGACCGAACTGCTCGCCCGCCGCATTCGCGGCAGTGAGGATCTGGGCTTTGCCAGCCGGGCGCCGGTGCTGGCGGTGATCGCCGATGCGCCACCTTCGGACATCATCGACCGCATCAAGAAATTGTTGAGCCGGCGGCGCGTTAGTGCCGACCTGCAGCCGGCACAGTGAGAGAACCGATGGACAGCACGCCCAACGTTGATATTTCGTCCTCGAGGGTCGACGACGGCCGCAGTGTTTTCGATGCGCCGATCAGGGATGCCCTGTTGCGGCTGGGCTTTCTTTCCGAAGACCAGACGGCCCGGGTGGTCAAGCATCAGGCCGAACGCGGGCTGGATTTCGATCAGGCCGCACTGGAACTGGGCTTCATCACAACCGATGATCTCGATCATGCGCGTGAACAACTGATCACCAGCATGGCGCTGCAGGAAACGCAGCGCCGCGAAGTGTCGGAAGAACTGGTCGTCGTCAGCGAGCCGACCAGCATCCGGTCGGAAGCGATCAGACTGTTGCGCACCCAGATCATCGCGCAGCACATCAGGTCTGGTCGACGCGGCCTGGCCTTTGTTTCGGCGGTCGATGGTGCCGGCTGCAGTTATCTGGTGGCCAATCTGGCGGCATCGCTGGCGCAGGTGGGCATCAAGACGCTGTTGATCGACGCCAATATGCGCAAGCCGCGGGTCGATCGCTTTTTCGGCCTTGATATCAACGAGCCGGGGCTTTCCAGTTTCCTGTCGTTGCAGGTGTCGCGGCCGGAACGGGTGGTACACGCCAATGTGCTGCCCAGCCTGTCGGTGATGACGGCGGGCCCCGCGGTAACGCGGCCGCAGGAATTATTGTCTGGCAACCGGTTCCGTGATGGCAGCAACATGCTGCTGCGCGAATATGATCTTGTGCTGTTCGACACGCCGCCGGCCAGCGCCAATGCCGATGCGCTGACCGTCGGCGCCGCCGCTGGCTATGCGTTGATCGTGGCACGGCGCAATCATTCCTTTTTCAGCGATATATCGACGCTGGCCAGTCAGTTGGCGGCCGCGCGCTGCCCGGTGATCGGCTCGGTTCTCAACGAATTCTGACGTGGCAACAGCCGCTCCGGCGATAAGGTTTGATTGGAAGGCCTTTGGGCTTTCCCATTGGCCGCTGCTGCTTGGCATTGTCGCCATCACGCTGCCGACGCTTGTCGAACTGGCGCGGGGGCCCTGGTCGCTTGAATCGGGGGTGCATGGCCCGATCGTCATCGCCACCGGCCTTTGGCTGATCTTTCGGCGGCTACCCGAGATCAAGGCCGAAATGGAGCCGGGCAACCCTGTGTTGACCTATGCCGGTCTGGCCGTCGCGGTACCGCTTTATGCCTTTGCCCGGGCCTTTGATTTTGTCAGCGTCGAAGTTGCAGCGATGTTGCTGGCACTGTTGTGCGTTGCCCATGCCTATGTCGGGGCCAAGGTGCTGCGCACGATGTGGTTCCCGATTTTTTACCTGGGGTTTGTCATCCCCATCCCCGGCTGGGTGCTCGATTCGGTGACGCAGCCATTGAAACTGCTGGTTTCGAGCGTGGTGACCGACACGCTTTCCTATTTCGGCTATCCGATCGCGCGCAGCGGGGTGACGATCTACGTCGCCAGTTACCAGTTGCTGGTGGAGGATGCCTGCGCCGGTCTGAATTCGCTGGTCAGTCTTTCGGCGATCGGGCTGTTCTATGTCTATATGTTGCGCGGCAGCAATTGGCGATATTCGATCCTGTTGCTGGCTCTGGTCATCCCGATCGCCATTGCCGCCAATTGTATCCGGGTGGCGGCGCTGGTGTTGATTACCTACCACTTCGGTGATGCGGCGGCACAGGGCTATTTGCACAATTTTGCAGGCATGGTGACGTTCACCTCGGCGTTGCTGTTCATCTTCCTGATCGACAAATTGATGACGCCGCTGCGCAATCGGTTGGCCGATAATACGGCTGCCGGTGCTGCGATGACGGGCTATCCGGGGGGCAGTGCATGAACCGCCGCGATGTCTTGATGGGCGGTGCCTTGTTCGCCGCGGCCGGTGCTGCCTTTGCGTGGACGCCGCGAAAGCGACTGGTGTTGCTGGGTAATCGCGAGCTAGAAGACGTGGTGCCGGCCAGAATCGGTGATTGGCAGCATGTCCAATCGAGCGATTTCGTGCTGCCGAAATCGCCGGGGAGCCTGGCCGACCGTCTTTACAGTCAGACGCTGGCGCGGTTGTATCGATCGCCTACCCGATTGCCGATGATGGTCGTGATTGCCTATGGCGCCGTGCAGAATGATCTGTTGCAGTTGCACCGGCCAGAGGCGTGCTACACGGCGGTCGGCTACACGATTTCGGCATCGCGGCGAACGACGGTGCCGCTTGGGCCCAAAGTGGCATTGCCTGTCAGGGAATTGAGCGCGACCGCCGACCAGCGGCTGGAGCAGATTTGTTACTGGACGCGGATTGGCGATGATTTGCCGACCGACGGCAGGGAGCAGCGCTGGGTCAAGCTGCAGCAACAACTGCACGGGTATCTTTCCGATGGCATTCTGGTGCGCATTTCAACGGTGGCGCCGCCCGAACAGGCGGTTTTCGATGAATTGACGGCCTTTGCAGCGGCAATGGTCGAATCGCTTCGGCCGGCGGATCGCCAGATCCTGATCGGTCGCCCTCTGGCGGCAGGCCTTTCGCGTTGAGGCCAGCGGTGGCGTCCTTGCCTTTCGAGGGCGCAACGTGTGCGGGCGTATGGTGTCGGGGCGTAACTTATTGGCGTGTCTTGTCAGCCGTCTGCTTCGCCAAAGGGCCGCAACACGATCCAGATAAAGGCCAGCGTTGCCACGCCAAGCACGATCGCCCCAGCGTGATACGCCAAGTCATCGAGCTTGATGGCCTCGTTGCCAAGATAGTTGGTGACGGCGCAGCCGACAGCCGCGACGAGATACTGCCACAGGTGATCCCGGGCAACGCCTTGCGAACGCTGCAAAAAGAGAACAATCAAGCCGGCGAACACGATAATGGTCGTCCAGTCGTACGGCGTTTCCATGCGGCAATCCCCAACGTTAAGGCAGTCCTTACAACAGTTTGCATCATGACTGCCACTGTATTGCGGCCGGCCGGCGGGTTTCTGCAGCTATTTTTGCCGCGTGCCGGGTCAATCGTGGTCGGGTATCGCGCGGTGCTGGCATGAACGACCAGCGTTTCGACAAAACGGCGACGGAAAAGCCGCTGGCCGATAAACAGGGCGTGCCGCTGGACCTGGCGATTTTCTGCATCCGCTTGCTCGAATTTCTGGCCGTGCTGGCCAGCGGCGCGGTGGCGGTGTGGTTGACCCGCATGTCGTTGAGCGTTGATGAGGTGAAGGTTTATACGCGCGTCGTGTTCATCACGTCGGTGGCGTTCGCCGTGCTCTCCGAAAGCCTTGGATGTTACGATATCGATGCGCAATTTTCGTTGCGCCGGGCCTGGGAGCGCGTTGTCACGGCCTGGGTGACGGTTGCCTTGTTCATGATAACGCTGGGGTTTTTGTTGAAATCATCGGATGCCGTGTCGCGCGGCTGGGCGCTCGGCTGGTTTTGCGGCGGTGGCGCCATGTTGTTGACGCTGCGCGCCGCGACGACCTTATGGGTACGCCGGTTGAAGAATCGCGGCACCTTCAACCAGCGCGTCGCGATTTTTGGCGCCGGGCCGCAGGGCGAACGCTTTGCCAATTATGTGCAGTCGCACGATCGGCTGACGATATCGCTGATCGGTTTCTTTGATGATCGCGCCGATGGCCGGACGCCGGCCGCTGCCGCCAATGTGCCGATCCTGGGCAATATGTCGGCGCTGGTATCGATGATTCGGGACGGGCGGGTCGATCAGGTGGTGGTGGCGCTGCCCTGGTCCGCCGAAACGCGATTGCAGCAGATTGTCAGCCGGCTGGCGTTGACGCCGGTGAAGATCCGCCTGGCGCCTGATCTGGCCAGCTTTGCCTTTGCCCGACGGCCGCTGGTGATGCTGGGCGAAATGCCGGTGATGACGCTGTTCGAGCGGCCGATTTCGGGCATGGACGCGGCGTTGAAAAACATCGAGGACAAGGTTCTGGGCTGGCTGATCCTGGCGTTGATCTGGCCGGTGCTGGGGTTGATCGCCATTGCCATCAAGCTGGATTCGCCGGGGCCGGTGTTTTTCCGCCAGCCGCGCGAAGGGTTCAACAACAAGCATTTTCGCGTGCTCAAGTTTCGGTCCATGCATCACGGCCACGCCCAGGTGGAGCGTATCCAGCAGGCGAGTCGCGAAGACCCGCGCATCACCCGTGTCGGCCGGTTCATCCGCCGCTATAGTCTGGATGAATTGCCGCAGATTTTCAACGTGTTGCACGGCGATATGTCGCTCGTGGGGCCGCGTCCGCATGCGCCTTCCACCCGGGCTGGCGGACGGCTGTTTTCCGAAGTTGTCACCTCCTATGCGGCGCGGCACAAGGTGAAGCCCGGCATTACCGGCTGGGCCCAGGTGTGCGGCTGGCGGGGAGAGACCGACACCGAGGAGAAGCTGGTCAAGCGGCTGGAATTCGACCTGCATTATATCGAAAACTGGTCATTGGGGTTCGATATCTACATCTTGTTCCGCACCTTTGGCGCCGTGCTGCTGCCGCGGAATGCCTTTTGATAATCCGGCCCGCGGCATGGTGCCGGTGGGAGTTGCGCCTGCGACGTTGCGACGCAAGCTCGGGTGGCGCGATTTCGGGCCTTACAGCCATGCGTCGGGATCATCGTGTGGGAATAGATCGGGGCGATCATCTGTCTATTTTTAGCAATAGATGGTCTTTTACGGGGTAGTTGCGGACATAATTGTGCTGAAACCTTGCGCGGGCCGCAGAATCCTGTATGCGGGCCATCCCGTATGCAAAGCATAGGGGCCGGCGTGGCCGCGTGATGAAGTGCCAGGGCATGAAGGGCCGAGAATGACCGACCAGTTGATCGCAGCACAAAAGGCCGGCGCAGGCGCGCCAAGCGGCGCCAGAACCAACCCGATCCGCAATCGCGCTGATTGGGATGCGATGCGGGCGGCGACGCTGGCGGATCCGGGGGCGTTCCATGGTGCGATTGCGGCGCGCAACCTGCACTGGCTGGTGGCGTTGCCGGCGGGGCCTACCTGGCTGACCAAGGCCGACGGCCGTTGGACGGGGTGGGATGCGCGGACGGCGGAACCGGTATCGCCGGATATGCCCGCCGATTTTGCGCCCTGGACGCGGGCGTTCAATGACGATGACGCGCCGCATTTCCGCTGGTTCGATGGTGGCCGGACGAATTGCTGTTTCAATGAGGTCGATCGCCATGTGCTCGCCGGCCATGGTGATGAGACGGCGCTGATTTTCGAAGGTGACCGTTGGGACATGGCGGCCAATGGCGGCCGCGGCGCGCCGGTCGACAGCTATCGGGTCAGCCGCCGCAAGCTGATGCTGGAGGTGGCGAAATGCGCCATCGCGCTGGAAAGTCTGGGGTTGAAGGCCGGCGACCGTATCGCGCTGAACATGCCGAACATTCCGGCGCAGCTTTACTGGACCGAGGCGGCCAAGCGGCTTGGCATATTATACACGCCGGTGTTTGGCGGATTTTCGGACAAGACGCTGTCGGACCGCATCCATGATGCCGGGGCGCGGATCGTCATCACCGCCGATGGCGGCTATCGCAACGCCCAGATCATTCCGTTCAAGACGGCCTATACGGACCCGGCGCTGGATAATTACGTGCCGGTCGATGTCGCGCTGCCGTTGTTGCGGGAGCGGTTGGCAGGTGCCGATCTGGAATTGACGCCCGACATGGTGGCGGGAATGGCCGAAACCGTTGCGGCGACGTTGAAGGGTGAGGTCACGGTCGAGCGCGGCGATGTCATGCGCGGCGTTGGCCGGGCGCTCGCCGAACTGGGCAAGGCGGGACAGGTCGATTCAACAGCCTCGGCGCGGATTCGCATCGCGGTGGCCGAAGCGCTGGTGGCGACGCCGCCGCGGGTCGAGGCGGTGGTGGTGGCGCGGCACGCAGGCGTTACTGACCTTGTGTGGCGCGATCGCGATGTGTGGAGCCACGAGTTGACCAACAAGGCGCTGGCGGGGTTGCTGGCGAAAGCCGGGCTGGCCAGCGAAGCCGAATTGATGGCGCTGCCGGATGCGGACTTCGTGCGCGCTATCTGGGCCTCGGCGCCGGTGACGCCGGTTGATGCCGATTATCCGATGTTCTTCATCTATACCTCGGGTTCGACCGGCAAGCCCAAGGGCGTCGTGCATGTCCATGGCGGCTTTGCGGCGGGCATTGCCGAGACGATGAAGGTGGCGTTCGATGCGCGGCCCGGCGATGTATTGTATGTTGTCGCCGACCCCGGTTGGATCACCGGGCAAAGCTATATGATTTCGGCGCCGTTGTTGACGCGGGTGACGACGGTTCTGGGCGAAGGCGCGCCGGTGTTCCCGCACGCCGGTCGGTTCGCTGCGATGATCGAGCGGCATGGCGTGACGATCTTCAAGGCCGGCGTGACGTTCCTGAAGGCGGTGATGAGCGACCCGCAGAATCTCAAGGATATCCAGGCCTATGACATGGCCGGGTTGCGGGTGGCGACATTCTGCGCCGAGCCATGTTCGCCGCCGGTGCAGGCGTTCGGCATGCAGCATATGACGCCGCAGTATATCAACAGCTATTGGGCGACCGAGCATGGCGGCATCGCCTGGACGCACTTTTACGGCAACAGCGATTTCCCGCTGGCGGCGGATGCGCGGACATTCCCGCTGCCATGGATCGTCGGCGATGTCTGGGTGGAGGATGCCGAGGGCGATGCGGTTGCAGCGGCGCCGCTGACGCGCGGCGATGCGGAAGGCGTCAACTGGCGGCGAGCGGCTGTTGGCGAAAAGGGCGAGATCGTCATCGCGGCGCCCTATCCCTATCTGGCGCGCACGGTCTGGGGTGATCCGGGGCAATTTTCGGTGACCGACGGCAGCGTTGCGCCGGGCTGGAAGGGCGATGCCGGACGCTGGGACAGCGGTTACTGGCGGCGCTGGCGCGGAGTATGGGCCTATACGCAGGGCGATTTTGCGGTTCGCCATGCCGATGAAGGTTTCTCCCTCCATGGCCGCTCGGATGATGTGATCAACGTGTCCGGCCACCGCATGGGCACCGAGGAGATTGAAGGCGCGATCCTGCGCGACAAGCAGCTCGACCCGGATTCGCCGCTGGGCAATGTGCTGGTGGTTGGTGCGCCGCACCGCGAAAAGGGCCTGACGCCGATCGCCTTTGTGACGGCGGCGCCGGGCCGCGTGCTGACCCGTGATGACTTCCGCCGGCTGTCGGAACTGGTGCGGCAGGAAAAGGGCGCAGTGGCTGTGCCGGGCGATTTCATCCTGGTCAGCCAATTCCCTGAAACGCGCAGCGGCAAATATATGCGGCGGATGGTGCGGGCGCTCGTCGAGGGCGGCGAGATTGGCGATGTGACGACGCTGCGCAATCCCGAGAGCCTGGATGAATTGCAGAAGACCATCGGTGATTGGCAACGACGGCAGAGCCTGTCGGAAGACCAGCAGATTTTCGACCGCTATCGTTATTTCCGTATTCAATACAACGATGTGGCGCCGGGCAAGAAGGTTGCGACGGTGTTCGTCAGCAACCCGCCGGTCAACGCGCTGAACGAACGGGCGATCGATGAACTGGTCATCGTTGTCGAGCATCTGTCGCGCCGCGATGATGTGGCGGCGGTGGTGTTCACCGGCGATGGTACGGCGTCGTTCGTCGCCGGGGCGGACATTCGGCAGTTCCTGGATGAAATCCACACCGTCGAGGAAGCGCGGGTGCTGCCCAACAATGCGCAGATGGCATTTGCCAAGATCGAAAGCATGGGCAAGCCGTGCGTTGCGGCGATTCAGGGTGTCGCGCTGGGTGGTGGCATGGAATTTGCGCTGGCCTGCCATTGGCGGGTGGCGGAAAACCATGCGCGCTTTGGCCAGCCGGAAATCCGCCTGCGTCTGCTGCCAGGCTATGGCGGCACGCAGCGGTTGCCGCGCTTGCTGGCGGAAAAGCGCGGGCCGGATGGCTTGCGCGATGCGCTCGATCTGATCCTGGGCGGGCGCAGCATCGACGGGGCTGCAGCGCTCGAGATTGGCCTTGTGGAAACGCTGGCGACGGGGGCGGACGATGCGCTGTCGCTGGCGCATGAGACGGTGCGTGAGTTCGTGCGGCACGGCGATAACAGCGTGCTGGGGCGGACCTGGAAGGAACGGCGCAAGGCGGCGAAGGCGTCCTGGCAGCATCCGGCGCATATCGATCTGGATGAGGCGCTGGCCGATGATTTCGTTCAGCGCATTCTTCGGCAGTTGGAATGGGCCGGGCGGGCCAAGGCCGGTGAACGCGCTATCGAGGCGATTCGCACCGGCTGGACCGAAGGCATGGCCGCCGGGTTGGAGCGCGAGGCGCAATTGTTCGCCGAGGCGGTGATCGACGCCGATGGCGGCAAGACCGGCATCCGCGAGTTCATCGACAAGAATAGCCCGCCTTTGCCCGTGCGCCGGGACGGGGTGTACATCGACGCCGAGCATGAGACGCGCGGCAAGCGGCTGGAAGCGGCCGGCGATCTGTTACCCGTGGGCGCCGCGTTTTTCCCGGGTATTTCGGCGATTCCGGGCCACCAATATGCGTTTGGCATTGCGCGCAGTGCCGACACTGGCGCGCCGCGATTCGGCCAGCCGGCGACGCACGAACGCGAATTGATCGTGCCGGTGCCGGTTCCGGAACCGAACGAGGCGCTGGTTTACCTGCTCACCTCCGAGGTCAATTTCAACGATATCTGGGCGTTGACCGGCATCCCGGTGTCGCCGTTCGACGGCCATGAGGAGGACGTGCAGATCACCGGATCCGGCGGCTTGGCGCTGGTCGCTGCGTTGGGCAGTGAAGCACGCGCCGAAGGGCGGTTGAAGGTGGGCGACATGGTGGCGGTGTATTCCGGTACTTCGGATCTGTTGAGCCCGGCCGCTGGCCGGGACCCGATGTTCGCGGATTTTTCGATCCAGGGCTATGAAACCAAGACCGGTAGCCATGCGCAGTTCCTGGCGGTGCAGGCGCCGCAGTTGCACGCCGTGCCGGGCGACCTGACGCTGGAACAGGCTGGCAGCTATATCCTCAATCTTGGCACCATCGTGCGGTGCCTGTTCACCACGCTGGAAATCGTCGGCGGCAAGACGATCTTCATTGAAGGGTCGGCGACGGGGACCGGGCTGGATGCGTTGAAATCGGCAAAGGCCAGCGGGCTTTCAGTGACCGGGCTGGTGTCGAGCCCGGCGCGGGCGGAATTCGTGCAGACCAAGGGCGCGGTGGGTGCGATCGACCGCACAGAGGCGCGCTTTGCCGGGCTGTTCACCGCGGTGCCGGATGGCGCCGAGGCAGCGCGGGCCTGGGAAGCAGCGGGCGCCGGGCTGGTTGCTGAATATCGGCGGCTGAACGGCGGCAAGCTGGCGGATTATGCCGTCAGCCATGCCGGTGAAACGGCGTTTCCGCGCACCTTCCAGCTGTTGGGTGAGGGCGGCCGGCTGGCGTTTTATGGCGCTTCTTCGGGCTATCACCTCGGCTTCATGGGCAAGCCTGGCGCTTCGACGGCGGAGGCCATGTTGCAAAAGGCCGGGGCGCGCGGTGGTGAGGCGATCCTGATCTTCTACGGCCCCAATTCGACGGCGCTGGCCGATGAAACCGGGCTGGAAATGATCGAGGCGGCGCGCGGCATCGGGGCGCGGACGGTTGTGGTGACCACAACCGACGGGCAGCGCGAGTTCATCCTTTCACTGGGCTTCGAGGATGCTGTGGCTGGTGTTGTCAGCCTGGAAGGCATCAAGCGGCGGGAGGGGGCGAATTTCGATTGGCCAGATACCATGCCGCGTCTGCCGGTGGCGCGCGACGATATCGAGGCATTCCGCGAGGCGGTGCGCGAGTTCCAGGACAAGACGCTGAAGCCGTTCGGCAGCGCGGTGGGCAAGCTGTTGCGATCCCCCGACAACCCGCGTGGTGCGCCCGATATCGTGCTGGAACGCGCCGGGCAGGATACGCTGGGGGTGACATCGGCGCTGGTAAAGCCGTTCACCGGGCGGATCGTCTATGCCGAGGACATGGCCGGGCAGCGGTATAATTTCTATGCCCCGCAGGTGTGGACGCGGCAGCGGCGCATCATCATGCCGACAGCCGAGATTTTTGGCACGCATCTGTGCAACGCCTATGAAGTCACGCGGATGAACGACATGGTCGCCGCTGGCTTGCTGGATGTGACCGAACCGACCGTGGTGCCATGGAGAGGCCTGCCGGAAGCGCATCAATCGATGTGGGAAAACCGCCATTCGGGGGCGACCTATATCGTCAACCACGCGCTGCCGGTGGCGGGGCTGCGGTCGCGCGACGAACTTTTTGAAGCCTGGGCCGCAATGCCTGGCAACCATCTGGGTTGAGGGGAACGACGATGGCCAAGACAAGCACCGCCGATGCAGCGGTCGCGCCGGGCCGGTTGGCCGGCAAGGTGGCGTTGATCACCGGCGCCGCCGGCAATCTGGGGCAATCGATCGCCCGGCGTTACCTGGCGGAAGGCGCGACCGTGGTGTTTTCGGGCCGTGACCGGACGCGCACCGATGCGGCGCGCGAGGCGGCGGTGGCGTTTGCCGGGGTGCAACAGCAAATGGCATCGACCGTGGTCATCGATGGTGCCGATGCCGACAGCGTGCGGGCAGGGATCGCCGAGGCGGTGGCGCGGCATGGCGGCATCGACATATTGGTCAACAACGCCGGTACAGCCGGGCCGAAGCAGCCGCTGGAAAACCTGCCGTTGAGCGTTTCCGATCTGTCTGCGCTCCAGGCGGCGGGCAGCACGGACAGCGAGACAGTTGGCGATGCGGCGCGCAACATCATGGTCGTCGGCTGGAACCTGGTGCGGGCGGCTGCCGGTGCGATGACGGCCGGGGGCTCGATCATCAACGTATCGACGATCTTCAGCCGCACCGATTATTATGCGCGCGCCGCCTATACGGTGCCCAAGGCGGCGCTGAACGCGCTGTCGCGCAGCCTGGCCGTAGAGCTGGGTGGGCGCGGCATCCGGGTCAATTTGCTGTTTCCGGGGCCGATTGCCAGCGAACGCATCCGCACGGTGTTTGCCGCCATGGATGGACTGCGCGGTGATGCGCCGGGCGCGACCGCCAATCACTTTTTCGACCTGATGGCGCTGGAGCGCAGCGTCGATGGTGCCGAGCGGGCCAAGACGTTCCCGACGCCGGCGGATATCGCGCATAGTTGCGTATTCCTGGGGGCGGATGAATCGGCGGCGTTCAGCGGCCATGATTTTGAAGTGACGCACGGCATGGCGGTGCCGCCGGAATCGCGTTCGACATTCCTCTCGCGCCCGGCGATGCGATCCATCGACGGTGGCGGGTTGGGCGTGCTGGTGTCGGCGGGCAGCCAGATCGACGACGCCATCGCCATTGCGCGGGTGCAGGCCGACAATGGCGCCGAAGTGCTGATCGGTTTTCATGCCGAAGCGGCTGCGGAGGATGCGGCGGCGCGGTTGGCGGGCGTGGCGCGGATTACGGTGGCGCATTTCCCGCGCCACGACCATGTCGCGATGGATGCGGTGCTGGCCGAATTCACGGCGACGCATTTGCCCGTCACCGGCGCGATCATGCTGCCGACGCGAGCCGCCGGCTATTTCCAGGGTAGCTTGGCCGAGGCCAGCGATGCCGCGGTGGAGCGGTTCGTGGATGACGAGCTGGAGGCCAATATCGCGGTGGCGCGCACGCTGAGCCGATACTGGAAGCGCCACGACGGATTGCTGCATGACCCGCGTTTCGTGTTCGTTTCCAACGGTGATGATGGCGAGGGCAATCGCTATGCCGGCCTGTTGGCGGCGGCGCAGGAGCAGTTGATTCGCATCTGGCGCGATGAAAGCGCCGTCGATGCGGCGCATGGCCGGCGCGACAAGCCGGAATGGGGCAACCAGATCATCCGTTACACCAATGCCGAGGCCGAAAGCCTGTCGTTTGCGGCCGGGCAGGCGGCACGGATCGTATTGAAGGAACGCCGGATCGAGCCGATCAACCTGTATCTGCCCGCCAATATCGGCGAGGCGACGGGCGCGCGGCGGGCGATGGTCGGCAATACCGAGAACATCACCGGGCTGCATCTGGGCAAGGTGGCGCTGATCACCGGCGGTTCGGCGGGGATCGGCGGGCAGGTAGCGCGGTTGCTGGCGCTGGCCGGGGCCAAGGTGATGATGGTCGCACGGCGCGAAAGCGAGCTGGCGGCGGCACGGGAACGGATCGTCGGCGAGCTGGAGGATATCGGTTTTTCGGGGGTGGAGCGCCGGGTGCGCACGCTCGCCGATATCGATGTCGCCAATGTCGACAGTTTGCAGCACGCGGTGGCCGAAACCATCAAGGCGTTCGGGCGGATCGATTATCTGATCAACAACGCCGGTGTGTCGGGCGCCGAGGAGATGGCGGTCGATATGGACGTTGCCGACTGGCGGCGCACCCAGGCAGCGAACCTGATTTCCAACTATGCGCTGATGCACATGGTGGTGCCGATGATGAAGGCGCAGGGGTCGGGCTATATCCTGAATGTTTCGAGCTATTTCGGCGGGGAGAAGTTCCTTGCCGTCAGCTATCCCAACCGCACCGATTATGCGGTTTCCAAGGCCGGGCAGCGGGCGATGGTGGAATCCATGGCGCGGCATCTGGGGCCGGAAATTCAGATCAATGCGATTGCGCCGGGGCCGGTGGATGGCGACCGGCTTTCCGGGCTGGGCGGCAAGCCCGGGCTGTTCGAACGACGCGGGCGGCTGATCCTGGAGAACAAGCGGCTGAACGCGGTATATGCTGCCACCATCAAGGCGGTGCGCCGCGGCGAGGATGTGAAGGCGATCCTGTCGCGGCTGGCGCGCAACGACACGGTGCAGTTGAGCCATGACAAGGCGGTGCCGGCCGAATTGCGCGAACTGGCGCTGGCCTGTGCGCGGGAAGGCGATGAAAGCTGTTGCTGGGACCGGTATCTGTTGACGCCGGCGCTGGCGGCGAAGCTGTCGCGGCGGTTGCGGCAGGGCGGGCATTTCATCGGCACTGATTGGGCGGCGAAACCCGATGCCGATTGGCTGTTGCGGGTGCCGCCCGATGACCGGCCCTGGTTGCCGGCGGCGCAGATTGCCCGGGAGGCAGCCAAGGTGCGGTCCGGCGTGCTGTCGCAATTGCACCTGGGCAAGATGCCGACCGAAGGCGATGTGGCGCAGGCGACGGTGTTCTTTCTCGCAGACCGCGCGGTTTCGGGTGAAACCTTCATGCCGTCGGGTGGTCTCAACGTCGAACGATCGACGACCGAGCGCGAATTGTTCGGCAGCCCCAAGCAGGAGCGGCTCGACCGCATGGCCGGCAAGACGGTGTGGATGATCGGCGAACACCTGGTCGATCATATGGCCGAAAGCGCCCGCGAATTCCTGAAGGCCGGCGTTGCGCGCATCGTGTTGATGACATTGACCAAGGGCGGCGCCGCGGCGATTGCGGCGGCGATCGGTGACGCGGGAGCCGGTCGGATCGAAACTTTGGTGGCTGGCGACGAAATCGAAACGGCGCTGGACACGGCGCTCGAAAATTGGGGCCACCCGACCACCGTGGTTTCAACGCCGTTGAAGCCATTGCCCGACGCGTTGTTCGACGGCGCCGAGCCGTTGGATGCGGCTGGATTTGCCGATGTCGTGGAAACCAACCTGACTCATCATTTCCGCGTTGCCCGCAAGGTGTCGTTGTATGACGGGTGCCAATTGGTGCTGGTGTCGCCCGATGTGCCGATGGCCGGGGCTGGCAATGGCGGCGCAAAGGGGTCGGGTGGCCCGGCCTTTGCGCTGGCCAATTTCGTCAAGACGACGCTGCACGCCTTTACCGCGACGATCGCGGTGGAGAATGAGCGGCTGGTGCATGACGTGCCGGTCAACCAGATCAACCTGACGCGGCGGGTGCGATCGGAGGAGCCGCGCAACCAGGCCGAGCATGATGAAGAGGTGAAGCGGTTTGCCCGCGCTGTGCTGCTGGCCGGTGCGCCGCTGCCGGATGCCGAGGATTCACGCTATCGGGCGCGGATTTACCGGGGCATGGCGATTACTGTTTGAGGCAGGTGGGAGCCGGGAACGACCCAGCGCGAATTCGTTGCGGCTGCTTCCTTCCGGACCTGACCGGGTTGGCGAGTGCACTGCCCGCCCGACTCCCACGGGCCATATGGGGGATTGTCGCTTCGGGAGCAAGGGGGCGCGGATGCGGTGGCAGCTATCGGTTGCGGCTCATGTCCACGGAGCCGGGCGGCATCCGCACATCGAGGGCGGTGATGTCCGCGGTCAGCACGATCTGGCAGGCGAGGCGGGAGGCGCGGCCGGCACCAACGGCGAAATCGAGCATGTCCTCCTCCTCATCCGACGGTGGCGGCAGGCGGGCGGCATCGTCGCCGGTGATGAGCACGTGACAAGTGGAGCAGGCCATGGCGCCTTCGCAGGTGCCTTCCAGCGGCTGGCCATTGGCCTGGGCGAGATCCAGCAGGCGCCCGCCGACGGTGGCGGTGACGATGGTTTCGGTGGCGCCATCGGCGGAAAGGAAGCGGATGCGGGTCATCAGGCGGCCTGTGCTGCCAGCCGTGCGACGACGGCATTGATCTGATCGCCAGCTGTATCGATTTCCGCCGGCGTCGTGAAGCGGCCAAAGCCGATGCGCAGTGACGCCCGTGCCGCTGCATCCGACAGGCCAAGCGCCGTCAACACATGGCTGGGCCGCCCGGTGACGGCGGCGCAGGCGGAGCCGGCGGACATGGCGAGGCCGGGGAGGTGCGGCAGCAGCGGCACCTCGGCATCGGGAAAGCCGAGGTTTAAATTGCCGGGCCAGCGGTCATCGAGGCTGCCATGGACGATATGGGGGACGGTGAGCCGGGCCAGCAGCCGGTTGCGCAGGGCGAGAGCATCGGCGTGGTCGTTGGCCATTTCGGCAGCGGCGATTTTCGCGGCGGCGCCAAGCCCCGCGATGAGCGCGGTTGGCAGGGTGCCGGAGCGGCCGTCTTCCTGCCCGCCGCCGTGGAGCAGCGGCGTGATGCGGGTGAACGGGCGGCGATACAGCGCGCCGATGCCCTTTGGCCCGTAGATCTTGTGGCCGGAGATGGCCATCAGATCGATGCCCATGGCGTCGACATCGATGGGGATCTTGCCGAAGCCCTGTGCTGCGTCGCAATGCATGACGGCACCAACCGCATGGGTGGCGCGGGCGATGTCGGCGATCGGTTGGATGACGCCGATTTCGTTGTTGACCAGCATCACCGATACCAGCGCCACGTCCTCGCCGAGGGCACGGGTGAGATCGCCGATATCGAGCAGGCCGTTGGCGCGGACCGGCAGCACCGTCAGTTGGGCGCCGATGCTTTCCAGATATTGCGCGGTTTCAAGGACGCAGCTGTGTTCGGTGGCAACGGTGACGATGCGCCGCCGGGTCTGGCCGGGGGCGGTGAGCAGGCCCTTCAGCGCCCAGTTGACGCTTTCGGTGGCGCCGCTGGTAAAGGCAATGGATTCGGTCGGGCCGCCGATCAGGTCGGCGACCAGATCCCGGGCGATTTCGACAGTGGCCTTGGCCTGATAGCCCCAAAGGTGCGCCGAATGCGGGTTGCCATAACCGGTGACGCCCCAGGGCTCCATGGCGTCGGCGACGCGCGGATCGAGCGGGGTGGTGGCGCCGTAATCGAGATAGGCGGGCATGTTCATGCTGGTTGCACCTGGGGCGCAAACCTATTCGCCATTACCGCCCATGCTTCGACAAAGGCGGTGATTTCGGCGTCCGTCGTGGAGGGGCCAAGGCTGACGCGGATGCTGTCGCCCGCTGCGGCGCCGAGGCCCATGGCGGCAAGGACGTGGCTGGCGGCGACCTTGCCCGAGGAGCAGGCTGAGCCGGCGCTGACCATGAAACCGGCGAGATCGAGCGCCATGACCTGGGTGTTGCCCCTGGCGCCGGGCAGGCAGACGCTGCTGATGTTGGGCAGGCGCGGTGCGGCGGCGCCGTTGATTCGGATGCCGGGGTTGAGGCTGCGCAATTGCGTTTCGAGGCTGTTGCGCAGCGATGCGACCGCGTGCCAGTCGCGCGGTTCGGAAATTGCGGCGGCAAAGGCGGCGATGCCGGGCAGGTTGCGGGTGCCGCCGCGATGCCCGCGTTCCTGGCCGCCGCCGCGCTGGATGCCGGTGACGAGCGCCGGATTGCGGGCGATGAGCGCGCCGACACCCGGTGGCCCGCCCAGCTTGTGCGCCGAAACCGCGATGAAATCGGCGGGCGGGAGGGGGAGTTTGCCGGCGGACTGGACGGCGTCCGACAGCAACAGGCTGCCGGCGGCATGGACCATGTCGGCGATGGCCTCGATGGGCTGGATGACGCCGGTTTCATTGTTGGCGTGCTGGATGGCGACGAGCGCCGGGCCTTCGCGCAGCAGGACTTCGAGTGCCGCCATATCGATGATGCCGTCAGCGTCCACTGGCAGCAGCACGGCACCGTCGCGGGCGGCGAGGACGGCGCTGTGTTCAACGGCGGACGCGAGGACGCGCGGCTGGTTGCTGCCCAGGATGGCGAGGACGAGTGCTTCGGTGCCGCCGCTGGTGAAGATGACCGATTCGGGCGCGACCCCGGCCCAGGCGGCGACCGAATCACGGGCGCGTTCGACAATGCCATTGGCGGAGCGACCGCCCGAGTGGACGGAGGACGGGTTGCCGATCGTCGCTGCGGCTTGCGCCATGGCGGTGATGGCGGCCGGCAGCACCGGCGCCGAGGCGGCATGATCGAGATAGACGCGGCTTTTGATTGCGATTCCGTTCATCCGGCCCATATAGAGGGTGAAGCACCGTTCGTGCCACCTTGCCAATTCAGATTCGGAAAAAATCCCCTATGCCCGAAGTGATCTTTACCGGCCCCGAAGGCCGCCTTGAAGGCCGTTACCAGCCCGCCAAGGTGCCGCGCGCGCCGGTCGCCATCCTGTTGCAGCCGCACCCGGCGCAGGGGACGATGAACCACCCGATCGTCATTGCGATGTACAATAGTTTCGTCCGGCGCGGCTTTGCCACGTTGCGGTTCAATTTTCGCGGTGTCGGGCGGTCGCAGGGCGTGTTCGACAATGGCATTGGCGAGCTTTCCGATGCGGCCAGCGCGCTCGACTGGATGCAGCAGTTCAACCCGGAAGCGCATACGACCTGGGTGGGCGGGTTTTCGTTCGGCGCCTGGATCGGCATGCAGTTGCTGATGCGCCGGCCGGAGATCAAGGGCTTCATCAGCATCGCGCCGCCGGCGAACATGTATGATTTCACGTTTTTGGCGCCATGCCCGTCGAGCGGGATCATCCTTGATGGCGAGAACGACGAGGTCGTGTCGGGCATCAGCGTGCAGAAGCTGGTCGACAAGCTGAAGACCCAGCGGCACATCACCATCGAGCACCAGACCGTGCCCAAGGCGAACCATTTCTTTGAACATGAGATGGATGATCTGATGACGCGGGTGGATGACTATCTGGATATGCGACTGGCGAATGGGGGCAGGTAGCGGCCGGGCATAGCGAAGCTACGCTCCGACTCGCGTCTGCCCGGCCGGCGGGGCGGCCGGAAACACCGGCCGAACCCGTCCGACGGCGCGGCTTTGCTGCGGCGCTTTTTCTTCTGCGTCGTGCGCCATACCCCTCTCCCCGCCGCGCTGGCGCGCGAGTCGCCCTCTCCCTCAGGGGAGAGGGGAGCGGCGCTTAAGTTTACCAAGTTTACCGTTTCAACGGCTTTCGGCGCCTGTGGCAGCCGGATCAAGATCGAAATCCGTTCGATCCTCCAACTGCCGGGCGATCGCTTCGAAATCCCGCAGCGCGATGCTTTCGGCGTCGATTGGCTCCAGCGACGGCAGAGGTGCGCCGCCGGAATCTGCAAGTGCGCTTGGCGCACCGGTATGCAGCGCCATGATTTCGGAACGGACCAGCCGCATGCGTGCAGCGAGCGCCGTTGCTGCCTCGCGTTCCGCGCCTGCCCGCGCCGCTGAACGGGCGCGTTCGGCGCGATCGAGCATATGGACCAGCAACTGCGGGGCGCAGGGGCGGTGGCGGGTGATCTGCACGCCGTCGCGCTCGATGATTTCGATTTCGCCCGAAATGGCGCGCTCGATTGCGGTTTCCTCGATGCGCCGCCAGGCATCGGCGATCGCCGCGTCCCAGCCGGCGCGAAAATCCACCGCCGCCGGGTGACGGCGCAGCTTGTAGGCCGATTGCTTGCTCATCCCGGCGCGCGCTGCGGCTTCGCCAACGCTGCCGCAATCGGCAAGGGCTTCGATGAACCGCCGCTGCCGCTCGGGCGTCCAACCGTCGCTGCGGGGGCCGCGTGTGGTGATGCCGGGGTGGGGCGGGGAGGCGATTTGGTTGATCATAGCCCGCGTAGTAACCTATTTGGATTGTGTAGGACAGTGGGGTCAGTTGGAGGAGATGTGGTGGCTTCTGTAAGGTGAGCATGGATTTGGCGAAACCTTGCCCCAACCGCCGCGACTGGCGCCGGGTGCCAAATGGCACTTGATCGGCGCTTTTTCTCCCTGTCGAATAGCTACCCCTCACCCCGCTCGGCTGCGCCGAGTCGCCCTCTCCCTCAAGGGGAGAGGGAAGTGGTGCTATGCTTTGCGTCCCCCGGTCATTGCCACTGGAACGCCGGTTGTTTCCGGCCAGCTGATGTCTTTCCCGGCGAGGCTGCGCACGGCGAGCCAGGCGAAGGCTTCGGCCTCCAACGCGTCGCCGTTCCAGTTGGCGGCTTCGACGGGGGCGGTGGGGATGCCGGTGCGGGTGGCGATCATTTGCATCAGGGTGGCGTTGTGGCGGCCGCCGCCGGTTACCAGCAGCTTTTCAAGAACGGGCACATGGCCGAATGCCAGCCGCACGGTTTCGGCGGTGAAGGCGGTGAGGGTGGCGGCGCCATCGGCGAGCGACAGCCCGCGCGCCGCCTGCATGTCCCAGGCGTTGCGGTCCAGCGATTTGGGGGGCGGGGCGTCGAACCAGGGTTGATCGAGCATTGCCGTCAGCACATCGTCGAAGACCGTGCCGGTGGCGCCGAGTTGCCCGCCTTCGTCGTGTGACAGGCCGCCATGGGTGCGGACCCAATCATCGATGAGCGCATTGCCGGGGCCGGTGTCGAAACTGCCCCAGCCGGTTTCGCTGAACCAAGTGAGGTTGCCGACGCCGCCGAGGTTGAGGATGCCGAGCGGGCGGCCAAGCTCCGTGGAGCGGGCGCGGTGGTAGCCGGGCGCGAGTGGGGCGCCCTGGCCGCCGGCGGCAACGTCTGCACTGCGAAAATCATGGACGACGGGGATGCGGGTGGCGGCGGCGAGGCCGGGACCGTCGCCGATTTGCCAGGTCCAGCCGCCATGGCTGCGGCCGGCGATGATCTTGCGGTCGGGGCGGTGCGCGACCGTCTGGCCGTGGAAGCCGATGATGTCGACATCGCTGCGGTCGGTGCCGGTTTCGATGAGCAGTTTGGCGACGGCGATGGCGTGGAGGCCGGTGAGTTCGGCCTCGACCGCGTCGATGAGCGGATCGCGGGCGGGGCTGGGCATTTCCAGCGCGCGGGCGGTGGCGGCGCGCAGGCGGGTGCGGAATTCATTGTCATAGGGCAGGGTGACGAAGCCGCGCGGGATGACGGTGGTTTCGCCGTCGGTGTCGATGAGCGCGGCGTCGATGCCGTCCATGGAGGTGCCGGACATGAGGCCGATGGCGGTGGTGAGGGTCATGCTTGCCTGTTTAACCGGCAACATTGCGGTTGTCATGCCGGCGAAGTCTGGCATCCGGTTGTGGTGTGGGATGGCGGTGTTGGCGGTTGGCGCGTTGGTAGCGGAGGGCGGCGCGCTCGGTGGGGCTGGATGCCAGCGTTCGCTGGCATGACAGGAAGTGTGGTGTGGCATGACGGGCGCGGGTCGATTATGGAGGCGCGCATGACTTACACCTCCGCCTTTTTGCAGACCCTGGATGAACGGGGTTTTATCCACCAGATTACCGATGCCGAGGCGCTGGATGCGGCGGCGACGTCGGGCGTGGTGACGGCCTATGTCGGTTATGATTGCACGGCGCCGTCGCTGCATATCGGCAACCTGGTATCGATCATGATGTTGCGTCATCTGCAGCAGGCGGGGCATCGGCCGATCGTCTTGATGGGCGGCGGCACCACGAAGGTGGGCGATCCTTCTGGCAAGGACGAAGGCCGGCAGTTGCTCGATGATGCGAAGATCGAGGCCAACAAGGCGGCGATCCGCCCGATTTTCGAGCGGTTCCTGTCGTTCGATGATGGCCCGACCGGTGCGATCATGGTGGATAATGACGCCTGGCTTTCGGGGCTGATGTACATTCCGTTTTTGCGCGATATCGGCCGGCATTTTTCGGTGAACCGCATGTTGTCGTTCGATTCGGTGAAGCTGCGGCTGGACCGGGAACAGCCGCTGTCGTTCCTGGAATTCAATTACATGATCCTGCAGGCCTATGATTTCCTGGAACTTTCGCGTCGCCATGGTTGTGTGTTGCAGATGGGCGGCAGCGACCAATGGGGCAATATCGTCAATGGCACCGATCTCATTCGCCGGGTGGATGGCGGCACCGGGTTTGGCCTGACGACGCCGCTGATCACCCGCGCCGATGGCGCCAAGATGGGCAAGACCGCGGCGGGCGCGGTGTGGTTGCACGAAGATAGCCTGCCGAATTTCGATTACTGGCAGTTCTGGCGGAACACGCACGACGCCGATGTCGGCAAGTTCCTGCGGCTGTTCACCGACCTGCCGCTGGCCGAGATTGCGCGGCTGGAGGCGCTGGAAGGCGCCGGGATCAACGATGCCAAGGGGCTGCTGGCGACCGAAGCGACGGCGTTGTGCCGGGGCCGGGCGGCGGCGGAAGCGGCGGCGGCGACGGCGGCGGCGACCTTTGCCGAGGGCGGAGCGGGCGATGATTTGCCGAGCTTTGCCGTGGCGGTGCCGGTGACGATTCTCGACGCGCTGGTCGGGCTGGGCTTTGCCGGGTCAAAGGGCGAGGCACGGCGGCTGGTGCAGCAGGGCGGCGCGCGTATCGATGGCGAAGCGGTAGCCGGGGATGCGGTGATGGTCGGGCCGGGCACGAAGATTTCGGCGGGCAAGAAGCGGCACGGGATGGTTGTTTCGGCCTAGGTATTGCTACCTTTTTCGCTGCCGCCGGGCAGATCGATGATGACGCGCAGGCCGGGGTGGTTTGCCTCCAGCCGCAGCGTGCCGCCGTGCAGATGCGCGATGGATACGGCGAGCGACAGGCCGAGCCCGGCGCCGGAACTGGAACGGGCGCTGTCGAGCCGGCCGAACCGGCGCAGCGCCTCGTCGCGGCTGTCGGTGGAAATGCCGGGGCCGGAATCGGCAACGATCAGCCTGGCGCCGACGACCGTGGGGGCGGCCGTCAATTCGATGCTGCCACCGCTGGCGCCATAGCGCAGGGCGTTGTCGATAAGGTTGGACAGCGCCCGGCCGAGCAGTTCGCGGTGGGCGAGGACGGGAACCGGGAGCGCCGCCAATGCGGTGAGTTTCACACCATTGTCATCGGCGAGCGGTTCGTACATTTCGGCCATGTCGTTGACGAGGGCGGCGAGATCGAGCTGCTGAAACGCGTCGCGGCCGATGCCGGCCTCCAGTCGGCTGATTTCCAGGCTGTTATCGAGCATGGCGAGCAGCGCATCGGCCTCGATGCCGATGGCGGCGATGGCTGTGCTGTCGGGCGCTTCGGCATCGAAGCGCACCAGCCTGTCGATGCGCGCCTTCATGCGGGTGAGCGGCGAGCGCAGGTCATGCGCCAGACCATCGGTGATCGAGCGCAACTCATCGAGCAGCGATTCGATGCGGGCCAGCATGGTATTGAGCGCGACACCAAGGCTGTCGAACGCATCGACGCTGCCCGATGCTGGCACATCGACACGCCGGCCGAGATCGCCGGCGGCGACGGCGGCGGCCACATCGGCAATGCGCTGGACGCGGGCGGCGATGATGCGGGTAAGGACGATGCTGATCCCCGATGCCATGACGAGCGCGAGCCCGATGGCGGCGATGAGGCTGGTGGCCAGCGTGCCGGTCAGCCGTTCTTCTTCTTCAAGGCTGCGGCCTACGAGCAGCCGGTAGCCGCCGGGCAGCATCGTGCCGGTGACGGCGAACGGCTCCGCGGCCATGTGGTCACCGCGGGTCAGATCGACCTTGTGAAAGCGATCATCGGTGGCAAGCCCGATCGGCCAGCGTTTCAGATTGCCGGCCAGCGCCTGGTTGGCGATGGCGGCATTTGCCGGGCCGATGAGCAACATGGCGAGCGGGCCTGGCACGCGCAGTTCCGCATCGATCACCGCCCGGGCGCCGCTGCTGCCGTCCCGATCAAAGACTTCCAGAACGGTGTCCCGTTCGGCAATGACCAGCGCATGGGCGTCGGCATCGAGCTGCCGCTGGGTTACCCGGGCGATGAAGCCGAGGATGATCGCAAAGCAGAGCACCAGCGCCACAAAGACGATGAGCGCAATGCGGGTGGTGGTGGCGCGCGGCCAGCGGGATGCCGGCGCGGCAGAACGCTGGGCGGCAGAACGCTGGGCGGCAGAACGCTGGGCGCCAGAACGCTGGGCGCCAGAACGCTGGGCGAATGCTGGAACGGTCGGGAATTGTCCGTTCGGGCGTCGGGCCATGTCCGGCCGCTCAGGCTTCGCCGAGGCGATAGCCTGCGCCGCGCACCGTGTGCAGCAGCGATTTGGCGCCGCCGTCATCGAGCTTCTTGCGCAGCCGGCTGACGTGCACATCGATGACATTGGTGCCCGGATCGAAATGATAATCCCACACGCCTTCGAGCAGCATGGTGCGGGTGACGACCTGGCCCTGGTGGCGCAGCAGGAATTCCAGCAGACGGAATTCGCGCGGTTGCAATTCGATGCGGCGGCCGCCGCGCGTCACCCGGCGGGCGAGCAGTTCGACCTCAAGATCGTCAAAGGCGAGGCGGGTGACCGGGGCATCGCCGCTAGAGGCCATGGCGCCGCGCCGGCGCACGGCCTCGATGCGGGCCAGCAGTTCGGCAAAGGCGAAGGGTTTGGCGAGATAATCGTCGGAGCCGGCGCGCAGCCCGCGCACCCGGTCATCAAGGCTGGCGAGGGCCGACAACATGACGACGGGGGTGGTGACACCGCCGGCGCGCAGCGCGGACAACACGGCGAGCCCGTCCATGCCGGGCAGCATGCGATCGAGCACGATGGCATCATAGCTGCCGTCGCTGGCCTGGAACAGCCCGTCGCGGCCATCATTGGCGATGCTGACGGCAAAGCCGGCCTCGCTCAGGCCCTTGGCGATATAGTCCGCCGTGGTCGCATCATCTTCGACGCAGAGGATTCGGTTCATGGGCTGGTCCTGCTCGTGTTCGGCGCGATCCGACTTCGGTGCGCCTCCTCGTTTGGGTTTCGGCAAAGCCATGCCGATGCGGCCCTGATGCGCTTTGACGGTGGACGGCTGGTTTGCCGACGCATGAAACAAGTTTAATGGAGCGGCGGGCGACGGGGTGCCCGTTGGCGATTGGGACCGGCGTGCCGGCGAGAGGCAGCCACCATGACCTTCCCCACTTTGCCGGCGGCGGCGGTGGGGGAGAGGGAAGTCCGGCGGCCTATTGCATTGCCGCCATGCTCATGTGCGCGCGACGCTAGCTCTCATCGCCCATGCGCAGGGCCGCGATAAAGGCTTCCTGCGGGATGTCGACATTGCCGTATTGGCGCATCCGCTTTTTACCTTCTTTCTGCTTGTCGAGCAGCTTGCGCTTGCGGCTGGCGTCGCCGCCATAGCATTTGGCGGTCACGTCCTTGCGCATCGCCGCGATGGTTTCGCGGGCGATGACCTTGCCGCCGATGGCGGCCTGGATGGGAATTTTGAACAGGTGTCGAGGGATCAGGTCCTTCATGCGTTCGCACATGTGGCGGCCGCGTGATTCGGCGGCGCCGCGGTGGACGATCATGCTGAGCGCATCAACGGGTTCGGCGTTGACCATGATCGACATCTTGACGAGATCGCCCTCGCGGTGGCCGATCTGGTGGTAATCGAAGCTGGCATAGCCGCGGCTGATCGATTTCAGCCGGTCGTAGAAATCGAAGACGACTTCGTTGAGCGGCAGTTCATAGGTGACCTGGGCGCGGCCGCCGACATAGGTCAGGTTCTTCTGGATGCCGCGCCGGTCCTGGCAGAGTTTCAGGATTGAGCCGAGATATTCGTCGGGCGTGAAGATGACCGCCTCGATCCAGGGTTCCTCGATCAATTCGATGTTGGACGGATCGGGCATGTCGGACGGGTTGTGCAGTTCCAGCGTGCGGCCATCGCGCAGCAGCATTTTATAGACGACCGACGGCGCCGTGGTGATCAGATCGAGATCATATTCGCGGGTCAGCCGTTCCTGGATGATTTCAAGGTGCAAAAGCCCGAGGAAGCCGCAGCGAAAGCCGAAACCCAACGCCGCGCTGCTTTCGGTTTCAAAGCTGAAACTGGCATCGTTGAGCCGCAAGCGGCCAAGGCTGTCGCGGAGTTTTTCGAAATCGGCGGCGTCGACAGGAAAAAGCCCGCAGAACACCACCGGCTGCACGGTCTTGAAGCCAGGCAGCGCCTCGGCGGTGGGTCGCTTGCTGTCGGTGATGGTGTCGCCGACGTTGGTCTGGGCGACTTCCTTGATCTGGGCGGTGATGAAGCCGATTTCGCCGGGGCCGAGCGCATCGAGCGTTTCGATCTTGGGCCGGAAACAGCCGACGCGATCGACAAGGTGCGTGGTGCCGGCCGCCATCATGGCGATCTGCTGGCCCTTTTTGAGGATCCCATCGATGACGCGGACAAGGATGACGACGCCGAGATAGGGATCATACCAGCTATCGACGAGCATCGCCTTCAACGGCGCCGCTGGATCGCCCTTTGGCGGCGGGATCTGCTGGACGATGGCTTCGAGCAGATCTTCGATGCCAATGCCGGACTTGGCGCTGGTCAGCACGGCATTTTCGGTGGACAGGCCGATGACGTCTTCGATCTGCGCCTTGACGCGTTCGGGCTCGGCGGCGGGCAGGTCGATCTTGTTGATGACCGGCACGATGACGTGATCGTGCTCGATGGATTGATAGACGTTGGCCAGAGTCTGCGCTTCGACGCCTTGCGCCGCGTCGACGACGAGCAGCGCGCCTTCGCAGGCGGCGAGGCTGCGGCTGACTTCATAGGCGAAATCGACATGGCCCGGCGTGTCCATCAGGTTGAGGACATAGCGTTTGCCATCCTTGGCCGGATAATCGAGCCGCACCGTCTGCGCCTTGATGGTGATGCCGCGTTCCTTCTCGATATCCATGTTATCGAGCACCTGTTCCGACATTTCACGCGCGGTCAGACCGCCGGTGGTCTGGATGAGCCGGTCGGCGAGGGTGGATTTCCCGTGATCGATGTGCGCGATGATCGAGAAATTGCGGATGAGGGAGATATCGGCGGTCATTGTGACGCCCTGTAGCAGAGGCGGGGGGAAGGGCAATGCGGCAGGAAGTGACCGCCCCGGCAACAGGCGCCATGCAACGGGCGTTATTTCGCGTTTGCAAGTTTCGCTTGCTTGACCGGGGGCGCGGGTGGCGCTCTATCGGCGGCACATGCGACGGAGAGTGAAGTGACCATCAATATCGCCGTCATCGGGGCGGGGCCGGCCGGCTATTACACCGCCGAAGCCGCGTTGAAGCATTGGGGCGGGGCCGCGAAGATCGACATCATCGATCGGTTGCCGACGCCCTATGGCCTGATACGCGCCGGGGTCGCGCCGGACCACCAATCGATCAAGGCGGTGTCGAGACGCTATGAAGCGACGAACCTGGGGCAGGGGGTTCGCTTTGTCGGCAATGTCATGGTTGGACGTGATGTGTCGATCGACGAGCTGTTGAAGCTGTATGACGCCGTGGTGCTGTCGGTGGGGGCGCCGCATGACAGGGCGCTGGGTATTCCGGGGGACGATCTGCCCGGCGTGATGGGCAGCGCGGCGTTTGTGGGCTGGTATAATGGTCACCCCGATTTCGCCGGGCTGACGGTGCCGCTGTCGCATCATGGCGCGGCGATAATCGGCAATGGCAATGTGGCGATCGATTGCGCCCGCATTTTGGCCAAGACGCCCGATGAGCTTTCGACATCCGATATTGCCCAGCACAGTGTCGATGCGCTGCGCCATTCGGCGATTCGGGATATACATCTCGTCGGTCGCCGCGGGCCACATCAGGCGAGCTTTACCACCAAGGAAATGGGTGAGCTTGGCCATCTCGAGCGCGCGCAGCCAGTGGTGAAGCCGGAGGATCTGCCGCCGCTGGAGGCCGATGCCGCGCTGGAACCAGGTGACCGCAAGACGGTGACGCATTTGCGCAATTTTGCCGCCACGCCGCGGGGCGACAAGCCGATCACCCTCAATTTCGAATTCTTCCGGCGTCCGGTGGCGGTCGAAGGTGCTGGCCGGGCCGAACGGTTGATCGTCGAGACGACGCGCCTGGAGGATGGCCGCGCGGTCGGCACGGGGGAATTGCATGCGATTCCGTGCGGGCTGGTGATTGCCTGCATCGGGTACCGCACGGCGACGCTGGACGGCGTGCCGTATGACAACGGGTTGGGGCGTTTTGCCGGGGATGCCGCCGGGCGGATCTTTACCGGGCTGTACGCCAGCGGCTGGGCGCGGCGCGGGCCATCGGGGACGATCGGCACCAACCGGCCGGACGGATTTTCGGTGGTGGAGGCCATTGCCGCCGATGTGGTGGCTGGCCGGGGCAATGATGCGCCGGCGGGGCTCGATGCGCTGTTGCGCGAACGCGGCGTGCGGCCGACGCACTTCGGTGATTGGCAGCGGCTGGATGCCCATGAGGTGTCGCGCGCTCGGCCCGGTGCGCCACGGGAGAAAATCATCAGCATCGCGGAAATGCTGGGGCACATCGGTTAAGTGCGTTAAGTCTGTTGCACGGGCGCGGGTGCGCCGTTATACGCCCGCTTCCGCTAGTGTCGGGGCGTAGCTCAGCCTGGTAGAGCACTGTCTTCGGGAGGCAGGGGCCGGAGGTTCGAATCCTCTCGCCCCGACCAGCGGATTTAGGGGGTAACGGGTTCCCGGCCTGTCCCATACTGCCCGCAACGCCGGCAGATTTCGACATTGCAGCGCAGTTGCCAATGCATTGGCCGGGATTTGTCACGCCGATCGCGCGCGATTCAAGAAAGCGCACGAATGTTACGATTTGGGGTTGCGTGGGTTTGGCGTGGCGACTAGATGACCACTCCCGGCTGACGGGGCGCTTCGGCGCTTTGTTTTCGGGGCTGGTGTTGTCGGATTGATTGACCTTTTATTTCAGGGGTTTGGTTAATTTTGGCGGCGCTGATTTTCTGGTTTTCCGGCGGTTTTGGCTG